>JAUILP010000134.1 GCA_030432875.1 Oligoflexia bacterium
AGCGGTTAAATTAGCGAGAACAAGGAGTGTCGGCGAGGATAAAACGTAATATTAGCTGCGAATTTCCGTAATAGTATATTGACGAACCCCTTTAGGGGCTTTAACTTCAACCATTTCATCGGCTTCTTTTCCAAGAAGAGCACGCCCCAGAGGCGAATTTATTGATATTTTATGTAGGGTAATATTGGCTTCCAGATCGCCAACCAAGCGGTATGTTTTGGTCTCACCATTTTCTTCATCCGTTACGGTAACATAAGTGCCAAAGCGGACCTTGGATTCGGCGCCACTTCTCGTTTCGACTATGCGAGAACGGGCAAGTTTATCCTCTAAATCAGCGATACGGCCTTCAATGAAACTCTGCTTCTCTTTGGCTGCGTGGTACTCGGCATTTTCCCGAAGGTCCCCGTAACTGCGCGCAACTTCGATTTCACTGATAATTTGCGGGCGTTCAATTTTTTTTAGACGCTCGAGTTCCGCACTAAACTCCTCATAGCCTTCTTTTGTCATGGGAAGTATATCATTATCACTCATTTTAGTGGCCTCCGTTCTCTGTACTATAAAGCTCTAGTCGCTTACTTAAATGTTGTTTTCTGCAAAGTCTATTTACACGATGAGCCTTAAGGTCTTAAATTGCTAATCGACCATTATGCCCTACTACAAATGATTTTGGCAAGGTATGAATCAATCAAAAAATAAGACTTCAGATCCTTTGGGCAAAAACAGGATTTTACGAAGAATCAGCTATCTCATGGCTTATAGATTATTTTCAATTATAAAATATATTCCACGAGATTCCCCTTAAAAGTTGTGTGATGCGGAAAAAGCAACGGTTTGAGACGTCACTTCAATATCCTGGGTTTTTATGCTATTTCCAATTTTTTGAGCCTTTCCGGAACCGTTTTGACTAATGAGGCCCAAAGAAACCTGACTATTAGGCTGCACCCAGGCGAAGAAAATTGTCCCACCAACAAAATCGATATGATCAGCCTGATTAACTTTACCCTCTTCAACTTGAGGGCGTGAGTCATTATTGGTAAAAAGACCTAACCTAATTGGTAGCGAGGACAGAATATAATACTCCATACCTGTCGCAAAATTTATGACGCTCTCCCTTTTATAGCGACTAAATTCACCTGATTTCGCCTCACCAACATACATGGTATCAAACGTTATAAGAAGTTCAGGACTGGCGAACCAAGATGTACCTAAGCGAGCGCGCAGGGGAGGACTACCTAGCGGATTGCTATATTCGAGATCAACTAGAGCAGGAGAAAGTATGGAATCACCCTGTCCTCCCAAATAATGATCTCTCACCTCAATAAGGTTTTCATAGGACTGAGATATAAATTTTCCTACCTTTAAGGTCAAACCCAATGACAATTGTGAAATAGGCGCCCACTGTACTCCAAATATGGTATCAATACCTTTAGCTACAAGATATTCGCGAGACCCCTGGGTGCGCAGCAAGGTGCAACTTGCCGTACATGTTGCCGTACCCACAGTGGTATCATTGGTAAACGTTTGCTGTATATCTTGATAATCTTGAAATAGCTCATCGACTGCGAAATAACTTAGTCCAAACCCCACAGAAAATGTACTGGTTAATCGGTAACCAACTCCAGTGCTATAATGAAATGTAGAGGCACGCATATTTTGTGCACGGTGCAGGCGATTGATATTTAATGTATTTTCAATGACATCATTTTGGTCACGAAGCTCACTATCCGTCGCATAAACGCCAAGCCCCCAGACAAGTCCTTGTGCGACTTTGTCCATCTTCTGTAAAAACCCAAAGAAGGATGGCAAACTCCCGGAACTCTTTTCAACATAATCTGAATTGCCAATGGTATTTTTATAGGTATATTTTTTGGTATAAAAGGCATTAGCGGATCCTGAAATATCATTGGAAAGGGCGAAACCCAGGCCAGCTGGATTATAATAAACACCAGAAGCATCATCGGCGACACCACCGAAAGCGCCGCCCAACCCAAGGGCCCGATCACCAATAATAATATTATTATAGTGAAATTGATCCGCATAAATATTTGCCGAAATACCCATGAGGAAAATTGCCAAAAAAAGTTTACCGCTCCGTGAATACTTTACCAAGGACAACATAAAATCCGCTCCTCATCACAAAAAAGTTAAATTATTATTTTTTTAATTGTTTTGATTTTTTTCCCTGGTTATCAGGAAGCATGGCGTGATAGCGCATAAAACGCTTTTTACCGCGTGCTCCTGTAATTTCGTCGGCCTCAAGCATTTTTAGGACCTCTTCAATCTTTTTTACGCGCTCGGAAATACGCGGATGGGTCGAAGAAAGTATTTTACGCTTTTCTTTGGGGGTATTTGCTTCGATGCGTTCGAGGAATTTAAGGAGTCCCTTAGGTTCATATCCGGCACGTACGGCATACTTTACACCCTCATGATCAGCTTCAAATTCTAGTTTGTGATCAAGGCCTTTTTCTAATATAAAACCCATACCTGCCGAGGCTGCTTTGATAATGCTAAAACTTCCCCCACTCCCTCCTGAAAGATATTTAGCCAGCATATTACCGATGACATTCTCCTCAGGGTCAGGTCTTTGTCTTACTAAAACCGCTTCTGGTAAATCCTTCCTTTTTTCCACCTCCTCCGCGGCTTTATCTAAATCAGCTTTCGACATTCCCTTTAAGGTATTGAGCATATGCTGTTTTCCGACGTGAGCTACTTCATGTCCCAGCACCATAGCAATTTCTGCTTCATTTACCGCATTTCTTACGGCCCCCATGGTGACAAGAATATACCCCCCTGGACAAGCAAAGGCGTTTACGGTATCGCTATCTAAAATTGCTATCATATAGCGACGATCTGGAAAATCACTATAAGAAGCAACCAGGCGCCCCACGGTATTGAGATAACCTATGACTTCAGGATTATCATATACACCATAAAAATGAAGTAACCGCCCGGCCATATTACGCCCAAGCTCCATTTCGGCGCGAAGTTCATCGACTTTTTTCTCTTCTTCGGCAGTCAAAGCGCGAGCAACTTGTTCTTCTGCTTTTTCCTCAGATTTTTCACTCGTTTTTTTGCTACTATCTTTAGTATCAGTGCTTGTGACGCACTGAATCATAAACACAGCCACAAAAATTAGAGGCATGGAAACTGAGAATAAGAAAAATTTAGAAGAACGCATAATACTTAAAGCCTCCTGAACAGCGTAAAAAATTTGAGTTACAAAAAAAATTTGCAAGCAATCATGAAACCACCTACCTCACTATTCTAACTTCAGGGGTTGTTTATTGCAAAAGTATAATCATAATATGGTGTTATCTTGGATTGGCAGTTTCACAAAAAGAGGCCATATGTTTGCGCTTATCAAGCAATCTTCATTTATAGAAAAAAATATTTTGGGGGTTATTGCCAGTATTTCTGGACAAATTCTTGGGGCAAATCTAAAACTTTGGCATATTCCAAATCCAGACCGATTAGACGTACGGAGAGAAAATGCTTGACCCAGTCGGAACCATTAAGCAGCAAATCTCGCCAAAGCCCATCGGCAACAACAGCACTTTCATGCACAATAACAATGCGGTCAGAAAACCTCAGTGCTATTTCAACATTAGAGGTTGCAATAAGTAGAGTTGTTTGATCATTTTTTTTACCAAGATCATTAATCATATTAAGAATAATGGTCGATGTAACAGGGTCTAAACCAGCGGTAGGGTCGTCAAAAATGGCCAGATCGGGCGATGTGGCGAGGGCGCGGGCAATACCGACTCTCTTTTGCATGCCGCCGGATAATTCAAAGGGAAATTTTTTTTCAGCGCCGCTTAATTTAACCCCTGCAAGGAGTTCGTGAATGCGTTCTTTAATTTTACTTTGGCTGTAATCGGTCATATGAGTCATGGCAAAGGCAAGATTGTCTTCAACAGTCATAAAATCAAAGAGACCACCCTGCTGAAAAGCCATACCCACGCGCCGTAGAACATCACATTGCGCTTGTGTTGACAAGGTGTGGATATCTTCGTCGAGAAGAAGAATATTTCCTTGTTGAGGACGCACAAGCCCCAAAATTATTTTAAGAATCGTTGATTTCCCTGAACTTCCGGGACCGATTAGGCTAACCTTTTCACCCGCATCCACATTAAAACTAATATCATTTAAAATGGTTATACCATCAAATTCTTTGGCAATACCTTGAACTTTGATCATGAGATATCCTTAATATTCCTGTCATATTCAGCATAAAGGGTATTTTATCATGATCATCATAATATTTCTAATACTGTAGATTGGGAGATGAGAGGAACTCTGGAGCGCCAATAACGACTGACAGAACAAAACATCAACAGTGTCAATGATAGTAAAAGACAAAATTTAAAATTTGTGCTACGCGAAAAGAGATAGTCGCCCCCTCGAGGTCAACTTTTATAAGCGCGCCTTCATCTCGATGGTTTTGCCGTTTCTCACTAGTTTTAGATCGAATTGCTCATTATTCCTGAGACCATTGGTAAGCATCATAAGCTGGACTATGCCCTTAACGGGTTCGCCGTTAATCTCTAAAAGCTTATCACCTGGCTTTAAACCAATTTTATCAAAAACTGACGAAACTTTTACTTTTTCCGCCACAAAGCCATCAATTTTTTGCTGGCTGAGGGACGGACTCCAAGAAACGTCACTCGTTCTCGCATATACAACAGAACTCGCCGTTAAAAATAAAATACCAAGGGCGATAACGCGCCCCCAACTAAGTATTTTTTTTCTCAGAAAGGCAATGTCCCGATAAATGTTGAAATTTAGGTGACAGCTCTCCAAAATTGAAGGTGTTTTGAACATCAAAAATGGAGACTGTCATGAAGAGATCATCATTGAACAAGGCGTATCG
>JAUILP010000135.1 GCA_030432875.1 Oligoflexia bacterium
CATATTAAATTTTGTAAGGCGTCACGTCAGCACTGAAGAAATTCCTGTTTTATGCCATGCAGAAAATTTAGCCCCTTGTGGTAGCTGCCGTTTGTGTATCGTTGAAGTTGCGCCTAGCGAGCAAGGCCAGCGTCGCATCATCGCGTCCTGTCATAGTCAAGTTGCCCCGGAAAGTTTTATATTTACCCGCAGCGAACGCATTAAAAAATTGCGTCAAAATATCCTAGAGCTCGCTTTAAGTGACTATCCCAGCGAAAAAATAGCGGCGGGTTCTGGCAAAAAAGCGACGGAATTTCAAAAATTAATAAGTACTGTTAATCACTCGGTGCAGCGTTACCCTGATTTTGTCAAATCTCATGCGAGTCAGTTTCAAGAAGATATCAGCCATCCTTTTATTCGTTCAAATTTAAATGAATGTATTTATTGCTACCGCTGTGTGAGAGCGTGTGATGAGATTCAAGGACAGTTTGTCCTGAGTGCAACGAATAGAGGTTTTGATACGAGGATTATCAAAGGTGCCGATGGTAGCTTTGATGAAAGTACCTGTGTTTCCTGCGGTGCCTGCGTCCAAACTTGTCCAACTGAGGCGCTGTTTGACCGGTACCACACCAAAACCATCCAGGCCGACAAGGTGGTCCGTACCACTTGTACCTATTGCGGGGTCGGATGCAGTTTAAATATACACATTAAAAATAAAGAAGTTGTGGGTATAGATGCGCCTTTGGATGCGCCGGTAAACGCTGGTCACACCTGTCTAAAGGGGCGATTCGCCTTTGAATTCTATAAAAGCCCTGATCGCCTCCAGTCTCCCCTTATACCTGATCGCCTCCAGTCTCCCCTTATAAGAGAAGGTGATCAGTTTCGTGCCGTAAGCTGGGACGAGGCATTGACGTATATTGCCGCAAAGCTTAAAGACATAAAAGCTCAGTTTGGTGCCGATAGCATAGGCGGGATTTCCTCGGCGCGCTGCACCAATGAAGAAAATTATTTGATGCAAAAATTCATGCGCGTCGTTATTGGGACCAACAATATCGATGGCTGCGCCCGGGTGTGTCATTCACCAACGGCGTTTGGTATGCAAAAAGTGTTTGGCACGGGTGCCGCGACTAATTCTTTTGATGATATTCAAGAGGCACAATGTTTTCTTGTGGTTGGAGCTAATCCCACTGATGCACATCCCATCGCGGGAGCAAAAATTAAACAGCGTGTCATAAAAAACGTGCCTTTAATAGTGATCGATCCTCGTTCTACGGAACTGGCTAAAATGGCCGATGTGCATTTAAAAATACGTCCAGGTAGCAACGTCGCCGTTTTAAATTTATTTGCTTATTACCTTATTAAAGATGGTTACACGGATAAAAAATTCATTGCGGATAGGACGGAAAATTTTGCCGAATTTGAGCAAGCAGTGCTTGGACAAAATCTGGATAAACTAGCTGAAATTTGTGGGGTAGAAAAGACTTTAGTCCAAAAAGCGGCAAAAATATATGGTTCCTCTCCTGCAGCTATGGCTTTTCATGGGCTGGGTGTTACCGAGCATTTTCAGGGAAGTCGTGCGGTTATGCTTCTCAGCTCTATTGCCATGATGACGGGGAATATTGGGCGTCCTGGGGTCGGTATCAATCCTCTGCGTGGACAAAATAATGTCCAAGGTATGGCCGATATGGGTGTACAGCCTCATCAGGGACCAGGTTATCTTGAAATGTCAGCGCCCAGTGTCCAAAAAGAGTTAAGCGCTTTTTATCATAGTCCCATGCCGTCAACCTCAGGTCTTAAAATACCTGAAATGCTAGGAGCTGCGGCAACTGGCCAACTCAAAGCCCTGTGGATTATGGGTGAAGACATTATGCAAACAGACCCAGACACGACGCAAATAAAACATGCCCTTGAAAGCCTCGATTTCTTGGTTATTCAGGAATTGTTCTTGACTGAAACTGCCAAAAAGGCTCATGTTGTGCTTCCCGCGGCTTGTTTTCTGGAAAAAAATGGCACATTCACCAATAGTGAACGCAGGGTGCAGTTAGTTAATCGCGCCGTAGAGGTCCTTGCTGGGACAAAGGCCGATGGACAAATCGTGGCGGAAGTCATGCAAAAAATGGGATTCGCACAGGATGATTATGATGCCGACAAAATTATGGAAGAAATTCAGGCCGTGAGCCCATCTTATCGCGGCATTCACCGAAACATGCTTGGTACCCAGGGTATGCAGTGGCCGCTGGTAGATGCTCATCATGGGGCAGCAATTCTTCATAAAGAATCCTTTAAGCTCGGTAAAGGGCGCTTCATTCACTATGATTATCAGCCTTCACCTGAGCTTCAGCATCTAGGGGAATACCCCTTTATCCTCACGACTGGGCGCATACTGGAGCATTATAACTGCGGTTCCATGACACGAAGAACCCCAACAACAGAGATTGTTTTAGCAGATTTGCTGGCCATAAATCCTTCTGACGCAAAGCGCCTAGGGGTGCAGGACGGCGAAAGTGTGCGTCTTAAATCTCCCCGGGGGGAAACACATATAAAGACGCACATCACTGATGAAGTCAATCCCGGCGTGCTTTATACAACGTTTCATTTTCCTGAAATTTCTATCAATCACATAACTGGATGTGTTGGTGATCTTGATACGTTGACGCCTGAGTTTAAGGTAGTCGCAGTTCAGGTTGAAAAAATTTGAATCACAATATTTTTTATATTGATACCCGCTTTGCAACTTTTTGACATTTTGCTATCATATTAGAAAACTAATCGGGAATTCCATGAAGATCTTTTTTGCAATTTTTCTTGTTGCCACTTACGGGTGTGTTGTGAAACATCACGCTCAGTTTGGTGAAATCGATGGTAGAGGCGGATTAGGACGGCGATTTGAGGTCAAGGTTAGTGAGACCGGTGTTAATCTTAGTGAAGCCTCTTCTGTGGCAAAGTCACTCACCAGATCAAAGGCAGCTCAAAAAGACATTGAAACAGTTCGGGACATCATCTCCATGTTTCAAATGGGTCCGAAGACCGGAAATATCGTTTTCCATGACGATTATGCGGAAAAGCTTTTATCTATGATCTTAAGTCAATGCTCATCGGGAAAGATAACGGGATTGAGTTTGATTAGAGAGTCTAATAAATACCCGGTTATTAGTGGTGAAATCGTTAAAGTTCGAGGTTACTGCAAATTAGGGAAGGGTGGTTCAAGTGTTTAAGAAGCTTTTTATCATAGTCATGCTGTTTTGCGTTTCATCCTGTGTTCATTTGCAGTCAGTATCTCTAACCCAGATACCAGCTAAAAAATCAAAAAAAGTTGAAACTGAGGCGCATAAATGGATTATTTTAGGGTTTACTTTCGACAATGATTATCTTGATGAAGTGGTACCAGAGCTTAATCGCCGCTGCTCAAATGGTAAAATCCAAGGGGTACTCACCAAAGACGAAACCGTAAATTATTTTATTGGTCTTGTTATGAAGCAGCGCGTTGTTGTATCGGGTTATTGCCAAAAAGCATAGAGTCAGTTAGCAAAAGAGGCGAAGAACGCATGGTCTTACGAGTTTTTATTTTTTTTATTTTTTCAACGCTATGTGCGTGCTCGCATGCGATTCATCTTGTCCATTCGAGTGATTTTTCTCCCTATAGTGAGCCATCCATTGGAAAGCTGATAAGCGCAAAAACTGAGCAATTTACCATTCTCGGCTTTGTCGAATCAACTGCCTATGTTGATGATGCTATGAAAGAATTAGAAAAAAAATGTTCTCATGGCTATATTAATGGGATAACAACACAGTATTCCACAAGCCATGGCTTTTTTTCTTGGACGAATAAAATTCTTATGCAGGGGTACTGTTTTGAAAAATCTTAGGCCAGCTAGCTTGCCTACTGGATTAGCTAGGCACTAGATTTAGATGTGAAAAAGAAAATAAAAAAGCGGCGCAAAAACTTTACGCCGCTTTTTTTTATTTAGTTTTCATTTTTAGAGCTGTTTTGCCACAAAATCCCAGTTAACTAATTCCCAAAATGCACTCACATATTTAGGACGAGCATTGCGGTAATCAATATAATAAGCATGTTCCCAAACATCACAAGTCATTATAGGTTTTAATCCCTTACTCATGGGATTTCCTGCGTTACTTTCTTGCACAATTTCAAGTTGGCCTTGGGCATTTTTTACTAACCATGCCCAGCCTGCTCCAAATAGAGTGCCTGCTGCGGTACTAAATTTTTCTTTAAAGGCCTCAAAACTGCCAAAGGATGCATTTATCGCAGTCAGCAATTCCCCTTTAGGTTGACCGCCGCCTTTGGGAGACAGGCAGTACCAATAAAAAGTATGATTCCAAACCTGGGCCGCATTATTAAAAATTCCCCCTTGCGATTTTTTAATCATTTCTTCCAAGGTTTTACCTTCAAACTCTGTGCCCTTTATAAGCTCATTGAGTTTAGTGGCATAGGCTTGGTGATGCTTGCCATAATGAAACTCTAAAGTTTCCTGTGAAATATGAGGGGCTAAGGCATTCATGGCGTAAGGGAGTTCTGGTAACATAATAGTCATAGTTAATGTCCTTTCTTTAATGACGAAATAATACAGGTCTTTTTTAGTAGATCAGCTCCTACTTAAGGATTTCCTAAGGGCATAGAAAGAGGGCCTTTTAAGACAACCCATGGACAAGCAGCAGCATAAGGAGTCGCTGATCAATTAAAATATCCTAGCCGGGAATTATAACAAATAACGGGGCAATAGTGCAAACTTATAGAGTTTAACGCAGCCGCTCCCGGCCTTCGGCCTGGTCGCGGCAGCGCTAGTATTGTATAATTTTGGCAAAAAACGCCCTATTAGTCTCATCTGGGGTGACTTTGATCGGGATTTTTTATTGCTGATAGGTAACGCC
>JAUILP010000136.1 GCA_030432875.1 Oligoflexia bacterium
TTTGTGATTCCTGAAGTCGTTGCCGCTGAATCCTGGCGAGGACCTACGATAGAATTATTAATGTTTTTAGGGATGCTAGGCATTTTTATGGCGAGCATATTCCGTTTTGCCCATAAACATCCTATGGTTTCAGTAGCTGATCCCATATTTTTAGCTTCATTAAAAGAATCCTCATCCCATTAAGCTGCGGCTGAGCGTTATTTTAAGTGATCGGTAATTTCAATCAGAATATCCTGATTTTCATGAGAAATTCTGGCTACGACTTGTGTGCGCCACGAGGGTCAGAATGGATTCTTCACATAAAAAAATAGCTAAGTCAGACCAAGAAATGAAGATCATACCTAACAATAATTGAAAATTCTTGACTCAATTCCATCAGTATGAAAAGTATAGGCTTTAAGTTTATCTGAAAAAAAGCCCTATGCTGCACACAAGGAAGCAGGTATTGAAGAAATCAGGAATCAAAAAAACTCAGCAAGCCCTTTTAGCCAATTTGATCAATATAGGTCCACCGCTTGCGGTCTCTTTAGAGATGTTAAAGGCAAAATCACCCCAAGTGCCTAGGAGCAAGGGGAGTGGTTTACATAATGGTGAAATATTAGCTTTATCGCCTGATCAGCTCTTGATAGACCTGCCTGAGGGGTCAGAAACTACCGCTATTTTAAAAATGAGTTTTCAAAATAAAACGTTGGAATTGTTCCAAAAACCCCTATCTATAAAAGGATTAATTCCGGTAATTTTCAAGGATAAGCTCTGCTATCTTTCTCATATAAAAGGCGAAAATAGTCAGGCCGCACTTAAGGAAATCGCCACGTATTACCGCAAAAATCAACATATCGCCATCTGTGCCCAGGATGATATTGAAGACAGTCAGCGGTTTACCGGATTTAGTGACTTTATGCTCGTCCCTAAATCTTTGCCAGAACTTGACTGGGAAGACCTGACAACCCAGTCTTCGTTTTTAGGGGAAAATTTTTCGCTGCCTTTTCTTATCACCGGTATGACAGGAGGGGTAGAAAACGGTGAAATGATCAATAGGCGCCTGGCCTATGCAGCCACAAAACTGAATATCCCCATGGGAGTTGGCTCGCAGCGCCTAGCCTTAGAATCACCAAAATACCGTGGCATTTTTAAACTTAAGCATCTCTTTAAAGAAAAACTCTTTCTTATCGGCAATTTGGGTATCTCTCAGCTTTTAGCCTCAGCAGATCCCCTGAGTTTAGCGCAGCGTGCCGTTGAAATGATTGAAGCAGATGCTCTAGCGATACACGTTAATATCATGCAAGAGCTCGTGCAGGTAGAGGGAGACTTTAAATTCAAGGGGGCTTATAAGGTTTTGGAGGAGCTTGCCAAAAAACTCTCTTGTCCTTTAGTCGTAAAAGAAGTAGGTTCCGGGTTGGATCAAAGTACCGTCTTGAGACTTATTTGCGTCGGAGTTAAAGGCATTGATGTTGGCGGTCGGGGGGGAACCTCATGGCCCTTTATAGAAGGGAAACGGTCGGCTCTTCCTTTAAATCAAAATCTAGGCTCCCTTTTTCGAGACTGGGGCATTCCTACTGCCTATAGCCTGGCTAAAAGCAAAAAGATCATCGGTTCATCTGATGTGAGCCTCATTGCTACTGGCGGAATTCGCAGCGGTCTTATGGCAGCTCTGGCTCTTGGTCTGGGTGCTAACATGGTAGGTATTGGCCTCCCTTTACTAAAAGCGGCTTTGATTGATGACGAAGAGCCTCTCAATTTTTTAAAAGAGATGGCTCACCAATTAAAAATAGTACAACTGGCCACCGGGGCTGGGAAAATTTCTGATTTGCCATTGTCAGTGGTTAGGAAAAAGCATTTTTTCGACCTGTCAGAATAAGGAAAACCCCAACGCGTCGCAATTATTTAATACCTTTTCACATGAATATAGGCTTAGAGAATTTAGCCTTTGACTGAAGTGGGGTTAAGTAGGAAAATCAGACGGCAATTTTGTTGAAGTTGAGAATACTGTGTTTAGATCCGACTTATTTTTTTTTGAAAAAAGCCACTCGACAACTCTTTTAGCTTTTGGAGATTAGATGAATAGATCAGATTTTCAAAAATCGGTATCCGGTCTGGCGACTGATTCAGCAAGCCATCGGTTTAATAGCGATTTGCGTATTAAACACACATTTTCAGAGCCCCAAAAATCTAAAGCTATGACTTCGCGCATTCCTGGATTTTATGCTTTGACGCTTAATGATCGCATTGCTTTGGTTAAAGAATTTTCGGGTTTATCAGACCAAGAAGCGCAGTGGCTTCTTGATGGTGGCAAAATAAGCAATGACCTCTCTGATACTTTTATTGAAAATGCCATAAGCTCGTTTAGTTTGCCTATAGGTATTGCCACTAATTTTCTTATAAATGGAAAAGAACTTTTGGTGCCTATGGTTGTCGAAGAGTCTAGCGTGCTTGCCGCTGCCAGCCATGCAGCAAAAATGATTAGGATGGGCGGGGGCTTTTTCACCCAAAGTACTGATCCTGTCATGACGGGTCAAATTCAGCTTTTTATTCCAGATGATCACATGAATCAGGTTGACCAAATACTGCGCTCCAATCAGTCGCGCATCATTGATTATGCCAATATGGGACAGGAAAGACTTCTTGCTCGTGGTGGTGGTGCAAAATCCTGCGACTGGCATTTTATTCCTGAATTGAAAGCAGTTGTTATCCACCTCTACATTAATACCGGCGATGCCATGGGGGCTAATATCATAAACTCCATGTGCGAACGTGTTTCAGGGATTATGCCTGAACTTTTCCCCTGCGATATTGGTTTACGTATCCTCACCAATTTAAATGATCACCGTCTTGCTATTGCCGAATGTCAAATACCTGCTGACGCATTTACCACTCCAGCCATGAATGGAGATTTACTCGTTGACCGCATTGAAAAAGCATATCTATTCGCTTATTATGACAAATACCGCGCAACCACTAATAACAAAGGCGTAATGAACGGTATAGACTCAGTTCTTATAGCCACAGGCAATGACTGGCGGGCCGTAGAAGCCGGAGCTCATGCTTACGCGTCTCGCGATGGAAACTATCGCCCCATGGCCGTATGGAAAAAACAAGCTGACGGGTCTTTGTCTGGTCGTCTTGAACTCCCCATGGCAGTAGGAACGGTTGGTGGCGTCACAAAACTCCATCCAACGGCGCAAATTGCCTTAAAAATTCTTGGATATCCTGGGGCTCAAAAACTGGCCGAAATCGTCGTAGCTGCGGGTCTCGCGCAAAATTTAGCGGCATTGAGGGCTCTGGCCGCCGAAGGCATTCAAAAAGGCCATATGTCTTTACACCAGAAAAATCTCGACCTTCTGGAAAGGGCGGCAAAACCGTGAAATTTAATGTCCGTGTTCCCGGTAAAGTTATGCTTGCGGGAGAATACGGTGTCCTCTTTGGAGAGCCAGCTCTGAGTGTGGCGACAGAACCTTTCATGCATATTTCTCTGGAAGCTACGCCAGCAAAAAACGGCTTTGAAAAAATCGTTTTATGTTCTGATTTGTGGCCTCAAAAAGAGTGTTATACCAGGGCATCATTAAACGAAATTACCCGTTCTGAGACGGTATCTCCCTTCAGAGACTCTGTGCAAAAATCGTTTCACGACTTTAAGGGCTTTGATTTCGTCTTTACCGTGGATGGATCACTTAACCCCCAATTTGGACTTGGAAGTTCTTCCGCACTCAGGCTTGGCGTTGTCACTCTAGCATTTATTTTTTCTCATAGTGAGTTAAATAATACTAAAGATTTTTTAACTTTAACTCAAATTTTACGTGATAACAAAACTCATCTCGCATTTTTAGCTTGGAAGCAGCAGCAACTTGCGGGTATTCAAGCTTCTGGATATGATTTTTTAACGCAGGCCCATGGAGGCATTCTTTTTTGTCAGTTCCATAGTTTTTATGACAGTAAAGATGGTACGCCGAGCGAATTAGGTAATAGCTCCAAGTGGCTAAAGCACTGCGAACAGATTTCCTCAGACACCCTAAAAAATCGCTATCAAAAATTAGCCCATATCTTTGTCCATCCTCAGGGGGGAGCCCCAACGGTGAAGACCATGCGCCATGTTCTCTCTAAAATGACCGCGGAAGAAAAGTTAGAGTTTGGGGCAAAAATGGGGAAATTGGCGAGGGTCACTCGAGATTATTTAAATAATAAAAATGACCAAGCTTTTCCTACTCTCTCAAAGAAGTGCAGACTCCACCGAAAACTATTTCAAAACTTTGGCGCAGCACCCCAGTGTTTTCTAGAGATAGATAAATTACCTGAACGCGATGAAACTTGGACCTATAAAACGACTGGTGCTGGAGGAGAGGACGCTTTACTCTTTTGGGGAGATGAAGTACCCATAAAAAAATATGTGGCCCCGCTTTTGTGTGCAAAAGGCTGGCAGCGCCTCAGCCTTCCCTGCCCTACCCAAGGAATAGAATTTGTTGAGGATAACTTATGAATCTTCCTGATAATTTTAATTTTTTAGTGCGTGCTGAAGCACCCAGCAATATCGCCTTTATAAAATATTGGGGCAAAAGTGATAGCCTCGTCAACTGGCCCGCAAATGATTCTCTTTCTATGACCCTGCAAAACTGTCGTTCGATAACCGATGTGGGTATTGTTTCGGGCGACTCCCCTATTATTTTTTTTGATGGAAAAAAATTAGACCCTGGAGATAAAAGAGCGGAAAAAATACAGCTATTTCTAATAGAGCATAAAAAACGCAGTCTAAAAATATATAGGGACGCTCAGAAGAAAACCACTGAAGCCCCTCAACAGCCTCCTAACAT
>JAUILP010000137.1 GCA_030432875.1 Oligoflexia bacterium
GTACTCGTGCCAGTTAAAACAAGATCGACCGAAGAGGCAAGCTCCTCGTGAGTTTTATTCTGTCGATCTAACAAAAGCTGCCATGCCGGTCGGCTGAATTCAGGTAAAGAAACAATCCGCCCAGCTTTTTTTAATTCCTCAAAAGTTGTTTCACCGCGACGAAGTGCACGAATTTCTTCATGAGTCATAATACTTCGGCGATTAACAATTCCTGTCCTTTCTTCAATCCACTCGCTTGAAGTATCGAGATCCATAGTCTCAAAAAATTCGTTTGAAAGTACGGTTTCAGGATGATAGTGTCCAATTCCGGTAAGGCAAACATATTGTTCTTGGGTCATTGCTTATATCCATTCCAAAATTTAAGGGGTATACATTCCACCATTGACATGTATTGTCGATCCCGTAATATAACCCGCTTCATCAGAAGCTAAAAAAGCAACCGCATTTGCTACATCCATAGGGCTACCAAACTTTTTTAACGGAATCGTACTAAGAATTGATTCTTTTGCTTCATCAGCAAGAGCTTCCGTCATATCGGTAACGATAAACCCAGGAGCAACACAATTTACAAGTATGCCAAAATGAGCGAGCTCTTGAGCAGCGCTACGAGAAAAGCCCACAATTCCTGACTTTACGCTAGCATACAAAGATTGGCCTGGATTACCTGTAAATCCGATTACCGAGCTTATATTGATGATACGCCCCCATTTTTTACGCATCATGAGTTTTCCTGCATATTTGCTCAGCAAAAATATCGGGCGTAAATTAGTGCTAATGAGAGCATCAAAATCCTCTGGCTTTGCAAAGGCCAATAAAGCATCTCGCGTAATACCCGCATTATTAACCAGGATATCAACGCTTCCCATCTTGCCTTTAACATCATCTATCAGAGCTTTGCAAGATTCTGGCTGACTCAAATCATATTTAAATAATACTGACCCAGGACATTCGGCCTGAATACTTTGAGCGAGCGCATCATCGGTACGGTAATGAATAGCAACTGAAAACCCCGCACTGGCTAACTTAATGGCCGTGGCCGCCCCAATACCACGCGAAGCCCCTGTTACTATTGCTACTTTTTTATCCACCTGGTTCATCATCGTTTCCTTTTTTCCAAGAAATTCAAAAATACCTTTTAAGCTAACAAACTATAGCAGTATTGGCTAGCTCTTTGAAAGCCCAAGCAGCCACTCCCGGTGGTAGCGCCTATTTAGGCCAATCCTCAAGAGTTAACAGCCTCTGACGGATTAAGACGCACCTATCCTAAGCTTTTAAGAAATTTTTATTTTTTATAAAATGCTTAAATACCCAAAGATACTTAAGTTTAAGGTGGGGCTTGTGGTGGATTTATGAGTTGAGGTTTAGAAAGATACCAAAGCAGAAACTTCCAGTCAGGGATGCTGAATGTCTGAAAGCAGCTGATGAGCACAAAATTGATAGAAAGCTCCGCATTTTTCCCTGGCTTGTTGGTAAATTTTGCCTATGAGTAGCTGAATTTGATCAACGGAAAATGTGTGGTTAAATACCAGCCATCGATCTAGTACTACTACGTTAAATCGGGGAGGACAAGGCGCGCAGGAGTGGAAAAAGCGGAGTTTACGCTTGGGTAAATGAGCATTTTTCCGCGACAAGCAACGCAGCCATCGTCGATTTAACGTAGTAGTACTAGGCTGTGTGTCGGGTGGCTAAGTCTCCTAGGCTAGAATAAAGATCATGCCAAAGGCTACGCCAATGGAGACGAAAACGCCGATGACATCTAACAGAACAAAACGTCAACAGCCCTAAAGCCATGAAAATAAATTATCCAATTTCATGGAGATCATCTTTTAAAATTTGCTCAGCGTAGGTTTTTGTAGAGTTGGACTTCACACCCTGTATGCTACAGAGTACAGTGATTCAAAGATCCGATCACTATTCATTGTGCAAGAAATAACATCCTGCTATCCAGTAACTATTGTGTTGACACTAAATGGTTTATTGAAAGTTAAAATTTAAAGGAGTATCTCATGAAATTTTTACCTGTGATTTTTTTTGCCTCTGTTTTGAGTTTCGCGTCCAAGTCCCATGCTTGCACTTATATGGTGGATGAGCTGGGCAAAAAGAATGAACTCGCGAGTTATTTTTTGACTACGATGAATATTGGCATCGATGAAGTTTTTTCCAAAGTCACGAAACTTGAAATCAAGGATTTTTCATTCTTTGAGTCCAAGTCAACGCCCATGTGCCCGGAAGAGATGACTTATAGCGCGCAGATCGAAATGGCCTATTTCGACAACGGTTACTGTTTTGCAAACACCGTGGTTACCCTTGTTGAAGGTTGGGGTGAGGATTCCTACAGATATTTCAAGGTAGACAACCCAGCGGGTGGCCCAAACTGCCTGTTTCCCTAATCGGCGTACCGATCACATCCATACCTAATTTAGCGCTTTCACAATTTGTTACGGCTTTTGGGGTCCTCTGGGCCTCATTAGGCTTGATTTAGCAAAAAACCGAAAACCTAAGTTTGCCAGAAGACGTGAACCTGTTTCTGAGCCAAGAGCGTCGCAGTCGGCCAACCGAAAAGTAAGCGCTCTGGCGCGAAACTCGAAATTTAGGAGATACGCTAAATTAGAAACGGGCAAGGCGTCGAATAAATTCCGACCAGGCAGCACATTATGGGTACGGTGAGGAGGGATTTTTGAAGACAACGCAGCAATTTTTGGGTTTCTAGCCAGCGACTATTTGGCCGACGTGCACTACTTCGATTGGTCTTCAGCCATTTCTTCACTCAAAAGTCTGAAAACGGCTCCTCCAGGAATATTAAAAAAAAAGGCCTCACTCATTCCGCCCACCACTTGCCTCACGCCAAATTTCAGAATATTCTTCTTCGTTTCTTCAAAATCTGAAGAAACCATTTCTAGCCAGGTTGACCGTTCATACTCCTCCTCATTGGGAGCATTTTCATCTGGAGTCAAGCCGAGAATCTGGCCATTTGGAAATTTGAAACAAGTATATTGCTCATTTTTCAAAGTTTGTGTGAGCCCAAGGACCTTTGAAAAAAATTCCTCGGCTCGATTTCTTTCATGCGGCCTTATAGGCATGGAAACACCAAAACCAAAGTCTATTTTTGCCATAACTAACGCCTTTCATATATAGAAGATAGCATTATACATGCTGCAGAGAAAAATATATCCCATTTTTTGGATTTGGCGGTTAAGTCGAGGTCGGCAAATGGCTCCCCCTTAACCGACATAACCCCCAAAGAAAACAAATATCTGTTTAACAGCAAATGATCTCGCTTTTAAAATGCAGCCTAATCATTATTGATAATTGCCATACAAATATGTAAATACTACTAGAAAGAAATTATATTATCACATTGAGAGATTAACTGGCTAGTGCCTCTTGATTTTATTCCTATATAACGATAAACGGAAAAGGGTTGAAGAGCAACAAGACTATGGAGAATGAGGCCATGAAACTACCAGAGCGACTAACCCTTTTAAAAATCAAGAATCAAGTCAATCCCCTAAAACAGGGGCTTCATTCTTTATTTTTAGAACAGGTAGAAGCGATTAATGACTTTCGGAGCGCATTAAGTCAAAGACTTAAGACTTTTACTCAGGAAATAAGTCTATTTTATGTTAGCGGTTCTCATGGTGTGGGTAAAACATCAGAAATTTCTCAAGCGATTACAAGTGGCCGCATACATACTCCGCCACCATTTTGGTTTAACGGAAAAACGCGCGAAATAAAGTTTCTAACTTATATTTACCACAAACACCCGACATATCTTTGCTGTGTACTTGATGATTGTCATTTACTAAAAAGGAATGAAATCAGAGATCTCTTAAATTGGTTGCAATATTTTGGCGTAAAGACTTTTATTATTTGTGAACAGGAAGAACAAGGACATGGGTATAAATTTTTCAAGAGTCATTTGCAACCTCATCAAAGTGAAAAAATTTATATTGCTGATTTGAAAGAACGCCCGATTGATCTACTTAAACAGATCGACTATTTTACTAAAAAATACCATACCATTTTAGCAAATCCAGAAAAGGCGATTCTTATGAGGCATCCTTGGACAGGCAATTCACGAGAACTGCGCGACACGTGTTACTATTTATCTCACCTAAATAATAGTGACAAAGAAAAACTCCTTCTCGCTAATAAATTGGAGCCCATTACTTTGATCTATAAATATTGGCTTGCAAAAGGACTTGATTTTTATCTCAATATTTACGGTCTAAAAAAATCACAGGATTTATTTGAACAAGAAATCATCAAAAAAAGGTGTGCCGATACCAACACCCTAATAGAAGCATCTCACTACTTAAAAATTCCAGTAACAACGCTTATGAGCAAAATGAAAAAGCATGAAATTCGTTCGCTAAAAGGCGAGCCCCCTTTACAAAATCCTCTAGACACCTGAACAACAATCACTTAACACTTTTAAAAGAAGAAGATCTAAGTCATTTAAAAAAAACCGATATAAATCATTCGTTCAACTTTTCAACGCTTGCTATCGTAGAGATGATTTTGATTGATGAGAGCTACGAAAATATCTTAAAATGCTTTGTAAAACTGGTTTAATTTTATTTTTCCTAGGAAAAAGGCTGCGGGCAACATATTCCGCTAACTTTTTTCGAGTAAAAGACGTTGTTGCACAAATAGACTAATAAAGTTAGTGGTCTACGATCACGCTGACGGTCACGTTTTCGTCATCGTCGACCTTTTCGTGGGGTATGGGCGTCCATCGATGAAGCGTAGTCCTTGGTGTT
>JAUILP010000052.1 GCA_030432875.1 Oligoflexia bacterium
GAACATAAATAATGTAAGCCGAAAACCAACAAGCAGGCCTGCGGGGATGAAAATAGCCGCTTAAATCCTTGTCCTCAGGCGTTTCCACTGAATGAGCGGAGCGAATTTAGTGGAAACGCCTGTTAACATATTTTTTAATGGTCATGGCGACTTCTTCCATCGTGGACTGGTCCTTGTTTTCGGCCAGTTCGCCACTAAGTTGCGCCATGTCTTCTGCGGGGTGAAACCATGTTTTGGCATCCCAATCAAATCGTTTTATCACATAGACATATCCGATGTTTTCTACCCAAAAAAGTCCCATTGGCGGTACGTGAAATCCAATTTCACGGGCAATTGCCATGGTTAAGTGTTCATTTGCAGGCATTTCAGGATAATCGCCTTCTGGTTTAATGATGTATTGGGGAAACCCATGGCGTCGCAATATTTTATTTTGATCTAATCTAAAAGTGGCCTTACGCTGTGCGCCAGAAATTGATTGTCCCAAAACAATGGTACGAAAAATATTTATCGGATTTTCTGTAAAAGCTTCGATTTGAATTTTTCGTTGGGTATCCCAGAGCGCTCGTTGGCATCTAGCATGGTTTCCTGATGGGTGTCTCTTAAGGCAATAAGAGCAGGACCCAACATAAGCTCCCAATAGAGGAAAGCAGGTGATTAATCTACCTGAATAGTCAGCCTCTTCCATGACCAAAGGCTTATTATCGACAATGGGGAGAATCTTAACAAAACTCAGTGTCTGGTTTCCGGTAAGCATGAGAAGTTTAAAGCGATCAACTACACTCCGCCGATTAAGACCAAATTTTTTTTCGGCGAGCCTAAGTTGTTCCCCTTCAAAAAGCAAGTTGTCAAAAAATGCAGGCAGGCAGCCCTCTGTAAGGTATGGCTCACTCCTAAGCGGTAGTGTTAAAGATACAGGTGGTGGTTGCGGTATGCGCGTCAGGTAGCTTGTTAGGTATACAAATTGATATTCATCTGTTGCTATCATTGAAAGAGTCGCAACATCAATATCATCGATGCGGATGAGAGCCTTTTTACTATTGAGCGCCAACTTCTCATAGCGTTGCATTTAAATCTTTTCCTTCGCCTTAATACTCAGCTCATAGCCCAAGGCATTTAAAATTTTTACGAGAACATCGAGTCTTATGGTCTCTTTTCCTCGTTCAACACGGCTAATTGAAGGGAGAGAGACTCCGGAAATTTCTGAAAGCTCAGTCTGGCTGATTCCATGCTGTTTACGTAAATTGCATATGGTACTGCCAATTTCCCAGTGGGGTGATGACATTTTTTCTCCAAATAAATCAGTTCTGATAAGCATCGTTGGAAATCAGTGAATATTTTCCTAAAAATAATCAGATATGATTCATTCTATCAAAAATCGGCACTTTTTTCCAAATCATTAATCTAATCTGATCAAATTAGAATTGGTTTTTTGTAATTAATCACATCTGATTAATTTGGTAACAAGAAGAAGAGCCTAGTACTACTACGTTAAAATGGGGAGAACAAGGCGCGAGGATGGGGGAAAAGCGGAGTTTACATTATGGTAAATGAGCATTTTTCCTTGACGAGCAACACAGTTATCGCCAATTTAACGTAGTAGTATTAGTTGTCGCGCTCTCAAAGGGCAGAAGACCAGGATTATCAAGCATCATCTGCATCAACTTTTACCTCCGAGGAATATGTCTTAAACCGAAAACTTGAAGCTATTTACGTGAAAAAATAGGAATCAGGTATTATTACCAAGCATTTTTGATTACTTTAGTTCAGCTCGAGGCAGACCTTTAGGTAAAAAAGTAGGAAATATAACTGTCCGCTTGGGTGAAATAATCTGTGCCAAGCGAGTTTATCAAAATTCATTTATTCAGATGGATATTAAAGAATAGTTTGCCCTAGTGAGATTTATGAAAGAAATAAAAAAAATATTCGCATTCAATTTTTTCTTTATGTTTCTCATTATTATTCCTGTGATCATTCCTTATTGCCAAAGTCTTGGCCTCAGTATGGAACAAGTTTTTCAGTTACAAGCCTTTTTTGGCATATGCGTAGCGCTTATGGAAGTGCCAACAGGATATATGGCTGATTTATGGGGTCGAAAAAAAACCTTAATCACAGGAAGCTTATTTTGGGCAGTATCTGCGACCATTTTAGCAGCTAGCCAAAATTTTTATCATCTTTTAGGTTATATGTTTTGTGCGGCGATTGGTACGAGCTTGGTATCAGGAACAGATACCGCTTTTCTTTATGACACCTTAAAAAATCACGAGGTTCCAAGAGAAAAATATACGGCCTCAATAGCCAGTCTCCAGTTTTTTGAATTGGCGGGAGAAGCTTCAGCATCTATTATTGGTGGCCTTCTCGCTTTGATATCATTAAAGACAAGTGCTTGGGCTTTCGCATTTGTTATGTGGGTACCCTTTATCATAGCACTCACATTGCGTGAACCTATTTATAAGAAAATGGATCGTAAGCAACATAAAGAAAATTTTCACCATATTTTAAACCTGTTTAACAAAGATAATATTTTAAAGTTTAGCTGTCTCAATCTTCTCATTTGGGGATTATCAACATTTATAGCTGTGTGGGTATTTCAAAAACACTGGCAGCTTGGACAAATTTCCCTCGGGTATTTTGGTATTATTTGGGCTGTCTACAATATTACCGTTGGCTTGACTGGTAAGCGGGTCGAAGCTTGGGAAAAAAAATATGGTCCGGCCTGTTTGATGGTGGTTTTATCGCTGCTCCCTATTTTTGGATATTTAGGTTTAGCTTGGCTTAGTGGTTGGTTTGGTGTTGTCGCGGGCCTGCTTTTCCAAGTCAGTCGCGGAATGACGCATGTACTCTTTCAGGATGCCATTAATTGGCGCATTGATAGTAAGTACCGTGCTACGGTGAATTCGTTCAACAGCCTTGCTTTTCGTTTGGGCTTTGCTTTAGTTGGTCCCGCCGTCGGGCATGGTATTGATAAATGGAGCATGGCGGGAACAATGACCACACTTGCTTGCGTTTTTTTAGCGCTATTTTTTATTTTTACTTTGCCGCTTATTAAAAAAATAAAGGTGATGGGCGGCCCAGAAAAAAAAGTTACGCCTGCGTGAAACACCAGTTTTTAAACTTATTGACGATCTCTTCACTATGGACAGTGCCAACTATTAATCACACGCAGGAAACTTAAAACAATCCACTGATCCCGTGAGTGTCTCTGAGCCATTGGTTACTGAAAAATCAAAGGGATGAAAACTTCCTTCGCCGCTGTAGTTGAGTTCTCCCGTCCAATTATTGATATAAATTGTCGCAGACCCGGAAGGGTAATAGGCAGAATAAGATGAAGTCTGTGCCGTAAGTTCATCAAAGCTAATTTCGGTAACCGCTTTTCCTACGGGGATCAGCTGAATCCCATCGCTTTCCTGCACGGATATCGCCGAATAATTATAGAGATCATTACTATATTTTCTCAGTAGGCATTTACGGGTGAAGGTGACTTCGCCATTAGTCGCCGTGAAGGTACAGGGCTTTCCATCAGCATCTGTGAAACTCGTTTTCAATTCTTTTACATTACTATAGATGACCCTATTTTGAGATTTTGAAACTTCAGAAATCTTAACTTCAGCATTAAACACAATGCTGCCATCAGTACAGGAATCAAAACTAGGTAAGCTGCTATTTATCTCCATGGTATATCCTGAGGCAAAATCATGGCCATCACAGGTTATTACCTTGTAATACATATAGTTTGCTTGAAGTGTCATGCTCTCACTTACGCATTCGGTGGTAGGAAATTCTGTAACAATAACTACCTTGCCTGATTCCCCAGTTATTTTGGCTGCTGCGGTGATATCATCTCGAATGCTGCAATCACTAGGGACTGCAGCAATAGCATGGTCAATGAGCTCAGTATGCATGCTATACCATAGAGAACTAAAGTCACGAGTGCTGAGAAATAAATTGATTTCATCGGCATCAAGATTCATGACGCCATCATGAGAAAAATCATCGCTTGAGAGCCATAAACCTTTGACCTCATCTATATCTTCAAGTGCGACGCTTACTTGATCGCCACTATTACTCTTGTCTTTTTTGCCACAGGCTGAATTTAAGGTCAAAAGGGCGACGCCCAGTATCAGGAAATGAAATGAATTCATAATATTGTCTTTCATAATTTTTTCTAAAGCTTAGGTGTGTTCACTAAATACCAAGCCCGTGTACGAATAAATTCTAAAAATCGCCAGTCGAACGGATTTGTAAGGGTATTATGGCAAGCAAAGTTCCGGACTCACAGGAACCCCAAGACAAGGAGCCGAAGATAACCCATTCAGTCACAATCGGCTTCTTGTTATGAGAATAGAGACTATGTCACTTATATATTGTTGAGCTCTTCAAAATACCGATGCAATCTGAGTTTGAAGTTTTCTTCGCCTTTACGTAACCACGCGCGAGGGTCGTAGAATTTTTTATTAGGTTCATCAGGGCCTTTGGGATTGCCAATTTGGCTCTGCAGAAAGGCCTGATTTTTAATATAATAATCCTTAACGCCTTCCCAAAAAGCCCACTGCAAATCAGTGTCGATGTTCATCTTTATGACGCCGTAAGATATGGCCTCGCGGATCTCTTCTTTAGTGGAACCAGACCCACCATGAAAAACAAGATCGAGAGGCTGTGCTTTGGTGCTGAATTTTTTCTGCACAAATTCTTGGGAATTTTGCAAAATAATAGGGGTCAATTTTACGTTTCCAGGTTTGTAAACGCCATGTACATTGCCAAATGATGCAGCGATGGTAAAGCGGGGGCTCACCTCCATGAGCTCACCGTAAGCATAAGCGACTTCTTCGGGCTGCGTGTATAATTTGGCACTATCGACGCCAGTATTATCTACCCCGTCTTCTTCTCCGCCGGTAACACCAAGTTCGATCTCTAAAGTCATTTGCATTTTGCTCATGCGTTTGAGGTATTTTTTACAGATATCGATATTTTCCTTTAAGGGCTCTTCTGATAAATCAAGCATATGTGAGCTAAATAAGGGATTGCCATGGGTTTTATAAAAAGCCTCTCCCGCATCAAGTAAACCATCTACCCAGGGCAGTAGTTTTTTTGCACAATGGTCAGTGTGAATCATGACTCGAGCACCATGGACGGCAGCGAGTTCATGGATGTGCATGGCGGCTGAGACGGTTCCGGCGATAGAAGCTCGTTCATTAGTATTGCTCAGGCCTTTACCCGCATAAAAAAGGCCCCCGCCATTTGAAAGCTGAATAATCATCGGACGCCCGAGCTCGGCTGATTTTTCCAGGCAGGCATTGATGGTGTCTGTGCCTGTACAGTTAACGGCTGGTAAGGCAAATTTATGGGCTTTGGCGTAAGCAAAAGTTTTTTGAACATCGTCACCGACAATAACACCAGCAGGCACAAGTTCTTGAATTTCAGACATGATGATTTTCCTCTATATGAATTTTGTTGGTCAGAAAAGAACGCGACCATGAATAAATGATGATAAGGTAATCATCTCTATTTCGCAAGGTTTTCAACGCTACGCAACTGCTTGTGGTATTGCTGTCACTGGCTATTAAGAGAATAAAAAATATTTTTAGGGGCTCACATTTTTTTGGATAAAGTTATTTATGGTGCGGATGATTTCCGTTGGTTTTTCTAGGTACATTTCGTGTCCGCCCCCCTGTATTTCTTTAATTTCTGCGTTGGGTAAAAGCTTATAAATGTTACGGCTGTTCTTTTGGGGAACGAACAAATCCTGGCTACCATAAAGAATAAGAACGGGGCAAGAAATTTTGTGAAATTGCAGCGTTTTAGAAAATCGCAACGCCGCTAACAGATGGTGAAGAACAGTGCGTTTGTTGGGAGCGTGATCTTTATCGATCTCTTCCCATTCTTTTTGCAGTGCCAATCGTCGGTTTTTTGTTAAGGTGCGTCCAACTAGGGTATAAGATAACGCCATCGCTGTCAGGCGCGACGAAAAACCACCAACAGCAAGGCTAAGAAATCCTAAGGGTGTTATCCGCGGCGTTAAAGTCCCCCCAATACTTGAATTGATGATTGTTAGTGATTTTACGTACTGGGGGTAGCGTTCGGCAAAAGCCAGGCATGCCATTCCTCCGAGAGAAATGCCGAGAATATGAGCCTTGGTAATCTTAAGTTCCTGGAAAAGATCTTTGAGGTCATCAGCAAAAGAAAATATACTGAGGCCTAGTGGTGCTGGTAAGTCTTTGGATTTCCCCAAGCCGCGGGTATCAAAAACAATAACTTTATAATATTTAGCAAGTTGCTGTTCAAATCCCAGCCAGTGCAAACTGGTGCGCCCAAGCCCTTGATGCAAAATCATGGGTTCACCCTCACCAAAAACTTCATAGTGCAAGTTTTTGTGAATGGCAGGTAATATTTTCGACATAAGGAGGTTCTCCTAAGGCTTTGAATATATTATTATATCGAAATTATTAGGGGGATGTCTATGGAAACAAAGGCTAAAAATATTTTCCATTTCGCCTCAAATTGATGGATGTTGGCACCGAGAGCCTAAAATCAATTAAAAATGTCTTAATGCTTGGACCTTAGTTTGCATAATTGCCCTTGACAACAGAAGCTAAAATAAGGAATACTCTGCTTCTGTATTTGCTGGCGCAGGCCGGTGGTTGTTCTATTATGCCGCTCTCAAAATAAAAAATAATAATATTAGCGGTTTATTCTTTAGGAGTTCGTATGTACGCGGTGATAAAGGCCGGAGGTCATCAATACAAGGTGAGTGCTGGAGATCAGCTCGAAATCGATTTGATTGATGGCAAAGCAGGGGATAAAGTAACATTTCCAGAAGTTTTACTTATTGGCAAAGATGGTAAAACAACGATTGGTGCCCCTTTGATTGCGAATGCCAAAGTGGAAGCAACCATAAAAGAACAAACTTTTGCTGATAAAATAACTGTATTTAAATACAATCCTGGAAAAGAATACAAGGTAACTCGGGGACATAAACAGCCTCTTACCTTAATCGAAATTAATAGCATTACGCATTAGTTATTTTTTTCCGAATTTTAGCGTATATGATCGCGAAGGTTTGGGCGTGAGGTTTTCCTCGTAAACTGCCACTGTGGTTTATGATGGGTAGGGCAGATAACACAGATTTATAATTATAGCATATTAAGGGACAAGACATGGCACATAAGAAAGCCGGTGGTAGTAGTCGGAACGGTCGCGATTCCAACCCACAATATCGAGGCGTAAAGGTTTATGGGGGTCAACGTGTTAAGACGGGTAGTATTTTGGTCCGTCAAGTCGGTAGCACCTTTCATGCGGGCACAAATGTCGGTTGTGGTAGTGACTTTACTTTGTTTGCTTTGAAAGATGGCGTGGTAGCCTACCGAGCAGGCAAAAACAATCGTAAGTTCGTATCTGTTGTTTCTGATGCCTAAACCGTTTGTCTCATTTAGGTTCCCGCGTCTTAAAAAACGCAGTAGCTAAAAAAACTATTAAGAGCCAACAAGCACTGACCCAAAAATGGGCTACCCATATGGTAGTTAATTTTTGGGTTTATTTTTTTAAGATAGCATTTGGTGTTTATTCCTTTTAGAGAGCGAGAAAATCCGTGAAATTCATCGATCAAACTAAAATCATTGTCAAGTCAGGCGATGGCGGGTCAGGGATGGTAAGCTTTAAGACAGCGCGTAATCGCCCTAAATTAGGAGCTGACGGCGGTGATGGCGGTTTTGGTGGCGATGTGTATTTGTTGGGAAACAGCCAATTAAATACGCTAGAGGCTTTACGTTATAAAAAGGTTTATCGAGCTCTCCATGGAGATAAAGGCGGCACCAATAATAAAACCGGAAAAAACGGTGAACATTGCTATATTAAAGTGCCGTTAGGCACCGTGGTGAAGGACTCGCTTTCTGGCGAGGTCATTTGCGAAATTCTTACCTCTAACGAGCCTGTTCTTATTGCTAAGGGAGGTAAACGCGGGCTCGGTAATTTGCGCTACCTAAGTTCCATCCACCAGGCCCCCGAGGAATCAACTCCTGGAGGCAAAGGCGAAGAAAAAGAAATTTCTCTGGAATTAAAGCTCATGGCTGATGTAGGGCTTGCGGGTTTTCCGAACGCCGGTAAATCGACTTTACTTGGTGCTCTTTCAAATGCCAAACCTCTGATTGCTGATTATCCCTTTACGACCTTGACGCCTCAGTTAGGTATGGTGGATATATCAGATATTACGGATGTCTATGGCGATGCTATCGTCATGGCAGATATTCCTGGACTTATTGAAGGAGCAAGTGAAGGTAAGGGGCTAGGCCATGAGTTTTTGAAACATTTAGAGCGAACTAGGATCATTTTATATCTTCTTGACGGGTTTTTAGAGCCTGAGGAAATATTTGATGCTTTTATCAAGCTGCAAAAAGAATTAAAAGCATTTAGCCAAGAGCTTTCTCGCAAGGTTTTTGCCGTTGTTGTCAACAAAATTGATCTCATATCTGATGAGGAAATTGTGGACAAACAAAATAGCATAAATGAAATATTTTTAGCTCATGATAAAGATATTAAAATTCTGTATATATCTGGTGCACAAAGAAAACGGCTGAAAGAACTTAGGGTTTTTCTTGCTGGCCACGTTAAGAACACCCAAAAAGAGTGAGGCTCTTAGCATGGTGGATGTTATTTTTTTTAGGCTAGGAAAGTGGGCGTAGCTTTGGACACAGTGAACAATAATATTGGTACCCCAGATTTGATTGTTTACGGAGGCTGCTTCGATCCGCCTCATTTGGGGCATCTTTTTTGCTTGTCCGCTGCCCTAAATGCATTTCCAAACGCCGAATTTTATGTCGTCCCAACCTATAAACCCCCTGGTATTGGTGGCGCAGTAAAAACCCCTGGACTCGGTTTTGCGCGTCGCGTAGCGCTTTTTAAAGAGCTACTAAATACCCATTTGCCAGAGCTGTCTGGGCGTATCACTGTCTCAGAACTGGAAAAGGATCTTCCTGAGCCAAACTATACCGTAATTACTATAGCTTGGATTAAAAAGAATAATCCGAATCGTAGGCTAGCGCTTCTTATGGGGCAGGATCAGTTTGGGTCTTTTCTCAAATGGCATGAGCCTGAAGCTCTGGTAACAGATGCGTCTTTAATCGTGGTTGCGCGCCCCCAAAGTAGCCAAGATATTGCGGTAGTTGAAAAAAATAAATCTAGCTATCTAGAATTTTGCCAGCATCTATTTGCTCAGCAGTTGCAAGAAATTTGTACAAAATTTCAGTGGCAATGTGATAAGACGCGGCATGTTGGGCAGTATTCGCTTGCAAAAGGTGCGCGTCCCTTAAATGCTGTTTATTTTTTGGACCAAAATATTCATTTTGCTAGTAGTACGGGGCTAAAAAAGTGTTTAAAAGAACGGCAGCCGCCGCCAGAGGACTGGATTGGTGCTCAGGCTTGGCAATTGGTTGCTAGCTTATTAGCTAAAGAATCAGTAAAATGACTCTGTGCCAATCCTAAAAGGTAGAACGGATTATGAGCGCTCTGAGTCTTGATGACTTACTGGATCAGCTTTTTTGAAAGCGGCACTTAAATATAGATTAATGACTCTTAAAATATGAGGCAGCCAAATGGACAAAAAATTTTTGGAAACAGTAATTAAAGCGGCGCATGATAAAAAAGCCGACAGGATCGTAGTTTTTGATTTAACGGGTCTTTCTGACCTCTGTCAGTATGCCATAATTTGTTCCGGTCAGAATGAGCGTCAAACCGTTGCGATTTGCGACGGTATCAAGGATGAGTGTCAGGAGGAGTGTCATACTAATCCTAATGCCATCGAGGGAAAAGAACGTGGAAACTGGGTGTTAATCGATTATGGTCATACGATCATTCATATTTTTCAGCAGGCTACCCGCGATTATTATGCTCTAGAACAGCTATGGCCTAGGGACCGTATGAAGGTTATTGCTCAGCCAGGCTAAATGACAGGTTTAAGGCATCTTTAAACATAATTTTTGGCCATAAGCATTTTCATGAAGATTTCTCTCATAAAGTTTGGACGCATTAAGTACGAGGAAATTGGTGTTCTTACCGAACACTATGCGAAGCGGATTAAACCATTTTGTCCCTTTGAAAATTATGCGGTTAAAGAAGATAAAAAATCAATCGCCACAGCTTCGTTAGCCCTTAAGACGCAGTTCGTTATAAGCTGCGATGAACGGGGACGGCTGATGGATTCCCTTTCTTTTTCTAAGCAACTTCTTACCTGGATAGAAACTTACCCAAAAGGCATTGCCTTTATCGTAGGCGGATCCTATGGTCATCCTCCTGAAGTCACTTCTTTAGCTAAAGAACAGATTGCCTTAGCAAAGATGGTTCTTACTAGCGACCTCGCGTATTTGATGCTGATGGAGCAAATTTACCGGGCTTTCAATATCGCTAATGGAACGCCTTATCATCATTAGACCGACAAGATGTAAATTTCGGTTTTGTTTTTTAACTTAAAAATACTGAGAGTGTGCTAAAAAAATTAGCTAATGTAAAGGCGTGCAAAGCTGACCCATATAGATTAACGCACTAGTACTCCTATTTCTGATCCGTTTGATCGGGCTTACCAGGTGGTACCACTACGCATGTTGCGTCTGAAGTGCTGCTGCTCGTGCTCTGATTTTGGCTGTTTTGCTGAGTCTGGGTGTTTTGCTGAGTTTGTGAGTTCTGACTGCCGCTATTTCCTTGGCCTGACCCTGGGCAAACCGGCGGTTTACTTGGTGGGGGCGTAATACGAGGATCGACGGGAAGTTTAAACCCCACAACGCTGACGGTAGCAAAACTGACATATTTTTTATTTTTAGTTATGCAGGTTGCTGAAATACGGTACTGGCCAGGCTTATCATACTTATGGGTGATAACAGTTCCATCTGCAGTGCTGTCATCTCCAAAGTCCCAAGCGATTTCGTTTGTGCCTACGGTTTTACAAAAAGCTTGAGCATTAATAGTTTCGCCTGTTTGCAACACGAGAGGGATTACAATGATATAAAATCCCAGGTCTTCTTTGCTATTATCTAGTTTAGGGTCAAGAACCTTAAAAATCATTTGTGCTTCTGCCGTTTCATTCTCATTGGAAACTGCCGTCATGTGAATTGTATACTCACCGGGTTTTGTAAAGGTATAGGGGAGACCTAAGTCTTCGCATTTATCAGTTCTTTTGACCGTTTTCACTTCATCCGTGCTTACGAGATACCTAATTTCTACTATGCCGGGATTTTGATAGCAGGCCTTGGGATTCACAAGATCATCTGGATCTAGGGTATCAATTGAAGGTTTAATTTGGATTGGTTCATTAACATTGCCGCTGGTAACTATGCTTGTCCCTTTGTAAACAACAATGCGCGCAGAAGGGAGGCCATTAGGAATAGCATTGCACTCATCCCCTACGCAAGGAGGTGGCGTTGGGGACACCGCTTCCTGCCCCACAATTTCATAGCGCGCAGGTTGGCATGCGCCTAACAATAAAAGAGCAAAGGAAAGCAAAGAATACTTAAAAGCGTTCCGGGTAAAAGAATGTGTTTGCGCACGAGTCATAGGTGGCTCCATTTGCCAGGGTGATCTCTAGTAATAAATTTTAAAGACGACGCGACGATTAAGCTGTCGGCCTTGATAATTTCCGTTATCAGCAATAGGTTCACTTTCCCCTTTGCCAACCGCTACAATTTTTTCTGAACTGATGCCAAATTGTTTCGTTAGCCATGTTTTAATGGTGAGTGCGCGCCGATGGCTAAGATCTTCATTGTAGGCATCTGTTCCTATAGAATCCGTATGACCTTCAACGACAACTTTACGAAACTTGCCATTTTGGGTGAGGTGTCCCGCAAGTTTACGGAGGCTGGTAAAGCTGCCTTTAGAAACCAAATTAGCTGAGTCAAACTCAAATAAAATATCATGGACTACAAACTGCTCTTTGGGCTCATCAGGTCTGGTCGGAGGGGGGAGAAGAACGGGCTGTAACTCCTCTTTTGGTTTTTTGCTTGGACCAATAACCCAGTTTAATCCAGCATAAAACCGCCAATCAGGGGAAGATAGCCCATGCTGCAATTCTGACCCCAAACCGGCATTGAGCGCCACGTTATGTCTTACGTCATACTTTAATCCTAAAAGAGCCTCACTCGCACTCATGGCACGATTGGTATTATTGTTGACAGATTTTCCTGGCCAAGCGCTAAATATCTCAAAAATGACTTTGGTATCAGCCTTTGGAAAATGGTAACTTGCCGCGGTGGAAGCAATAATCTGGTCGTCGAGGGGATCAATAGGATTATCGACTGAAATCTTTTCTCCTGGCGATCTCATGCGATAGCCTAGATTTAAACCTAATGCAACCTTGTTATAACTGGTGTCTCCGGCTAACTCTATATTGTAGGTGGGTTTGGCGTCTTTTCCTAGATAGGGGTTATCTTGCAAGCGATTGAGGTTTACTGATAAAATCGTGGCAATGCCGCCAGCATCATCGCCAAATAGCCTGACTTTGGTATTAAATCTAACTTCTGTATTTCCGGGCTGCGAATATTGGCCATGAAAACCTTCCTCTTTAATGTGCTGATGGTTCATGACGGGAAGACTAACGCCCATATCCCAATTAGGAAGTAGTCCGACGCCAAAATTTATATCGGAACTGAGGAGAGTATCATTAAAATGCTGGCGATTTTGCGTATCTGGATTGTCAAAATACGGGAGACTATTAACAGCATAGTTCAAAAAAAAGCCAATATTTATAAAACCTGGACTTAAAGTTTCTGAAGATTGCACCGTCACAAAATCAAGGCCACTTGTCGTGGGGTGGAAGTTTTGGGTTTCTACTCCCACGATGTTAGCAAACACCTGTGGAATAAAACCAAGCATCGATAAAAAGTAAACAATAATTACTTTTACACCTTTTTCGGAACAACGCCGCGAGAAATGTTTCAGCATACTGGGAGTCTTCTCCATAGGATCATGACTTTAATTGAGGAATTAATATCTCGTTTCATTATACCTTGTGGCGTACTTTGACTCAAAGTGAAGCTCTTGTTTTTGCTCTTTTTAGCTTATTTTGGAAGAATCTAAAATTGGGATGTCTATCAAAAATGCATACTTAATTTATAAAAACATGTGATTGAAGTTTTAGGGTTTCTAGGAAGGCTGAAAAAAATAAAATATATAAATCTATCAAGTCGATGCTGAAATATGACTTTTGGAACAAATTGTTGCCATGCTGACGAAACTAAAGTTAAAAATCATGTGCACCCATGACTTCGCTTCATCAAGGGCGCCCTTACCCGTGCTAAAACCAATACGCCAAAAAACACGTCCCTGGTGTTGTTGTATGGTTTTGACTTTGTTGTTCTATTTTCTTCTAACCTCAGTTCTCTAATCATTTTTATCTTTTTTACCGATACGTCAAATAGGGAATGGTTCTCCCTAATTGGGGCAGACCGCTGTGTTTTAAAAATACCTCGTGGTCTATATGGGCTTTTGACGCCGTAGGCTATAAAGGGTAGAGAATTTACCAGGAGCCATTGTGCGGTTCATTTCTCGATTTTATTTACTCGCTTTTTTCTTTGGCTGCGCGCAAGAAAATAAGACGGGTACACCTCAAATTGGCAGCAATTATTTGACGGTAAAACCGGCTATTGAGGCGTTTGCGTCGGATCCTATCGCGATTATTCCGGGAGAGACCAAAAGCTTGCGTATTATGTGGAAAATAGTGGGAATTAATCCATCCAAAAACTCATCCGATGAAATTTACGTTTCAGGCATCGGTAAAATAGAACAGAACGCCGGTTTTTATGATTTCGAGGATGTTCCGACAGAAGAAACCGTATTTACTATTACTGCGACCAATGGTAAGGAAAATCTTGAGCAGCAATTAACTGTTAGTATTGACACAGCCTCTAATGCTGCAATCAAAAATTTTAAAATTGTTTTTACGTCTAGCAAAGAAATAGATAGCGATTTCGTCGCCCTGCATAACGCGACTAAATCTATGCATCTCTATAAAATAGCCCCTGATGGCACAGAGATAAAAAAACTTACGAAGGATGATAAACTTCTTTTAGCAAGCGACCCTACCTGGTCATTGGCGCGTAAACGCATTATTTTTTCAGGCAATCTCACTCATAGTGACCCAAGTCAGGATGTTCAGTCCATTTATGAAATGGATGTCAATGGTGATAATGTCAAAGCTCTTACCGCGGCAACTCCTGGCTCCAATATGCAAGATAGACTACCCGATGTTTCGCCAGATGGCACGAACATCATTTATACCTCTACCTCGTTAGAAAGAGCGGCAGATGGCAATTTTACTCATGGCATAAAAAGCCTTAATATTGCCGATGGAAAAAAGGAAATCAAAAATCTATTGTGGGCGCCTGGGTTTATTTATGCCTACAGTTCATACCATCCTAGTGGAGAAAAAATAATACTCAATTCTTCAAAGGATACTCCGTCGGGAAGTTATGCTGCAGAGGATAGAGACATTTACATATATAATTTAACGAATCAAGAATTTGTTAGGATTACTAATGACCAAAAAAGCGATTTAGCGCCAGTCTTTTCTCCCGATGGGCAAAAAATACTGTGGTGTTCTAATGCTCAAGGAAATGACGATATTTATATTCTAGATCTTTCAGAAGAGAACCCTCAAGCAATCAATCTCACGACTGACAACCTCGGAGCCGATAATCATCCGGCATGGTCTCCTGATGGCAAAAGCATCGCTTTCGAGTCAGTACGCCCCGTAACCACAAGTGTCAGCGAAATTTGGATTATGGATTTTGAAGGTAAAAATCTGAGACAAGTCACTAAAGATTTAAACGCTAAAAATCCTGTTTGGATAGAGCCCTAGCAGGTTTTGAGCGCGAAAGATCTTTAGTGAGCTCAATCAACTAAAAACCGGGATAGATTTAAACGGTCAGAACACCCATTAAAGATTTTTTAAACATAAATCTTCCGGCAGGAAATCTATTCTCCCGAACCCTCAGGTGCTGGCATTTCAGCAGGAGGTGGTACTTCCTGATGGTCTGCGCCTTCTGGTGCCATTTCCTCAGCGGGAGGTGCAGGTGGAGTCCCTTCATCAGTGCCATAGCTTCCGTCTACAGGAGGAGCTCCTTCTTCAGGTGGTTGTGCTTGGTCATCTGGTGCTGCCATTTCGGTTTCTCCGGTCATGCCTGCTTCAGGGGTACTTTCAGGTGCGGTGACTGCGTCTTCTTCAGATGCGGGAACAGATTCTGATTCGTTACATGAATCACAGGCCACTAATGCTAATGATGAACTGAAAAGCAATATACTCATTTGCTTTAATTTCATAAAAACTATCCTCCAAAAATGGTTACTCTGGGATAAGATTATTATGTTAAGTATTATACAAAGCAAGTTAATCCGTATGCTTTAAATAAAATTTTTTACGAGTGAGATTTATTAGTGCACTGTCTTATTGCGAAAATAACCCTGGATAGTATTTATGGCAGCGTAGATGAAAGTGGAATTAAGCGTATGTGCCATAAGTTACGTCAGAATTTTCCGATAACCATAAAGAGTATTATGTCTAGGAATGAGCTTGAGGAACACTCTATTGTCATTTGTTCTTTAGCTCACGAACAGAGTTCATTACCCCCTCTGCTTGAACGCATCGCAGCATTTATTGAAAAAGATGGGTCTATTCGGACTGCAACGATGGCACACTGCGTGCGAGATATTGATTGGTATATAGCCCAAGACGCAAAAAATTTGTAAAAACGAGTAATTTTTTCAAAAGACTCAGGTAATTTGCACTATTTCACGAGTCTAATTTTCATCTCAGGCGACAATAGTCCCTTATTCTGCCTTTTCAGCGCCCCAAAACTACGGCGTTTTTTTTGGCAAAATAGTCTTTAAATTACTGGTGGATATAAAATTCAGGTAAATATTTTGTTTACTCTTGATTTAAAGTCTGGTATTGATCGCATATTGAGTAACTTTATGGGTATTCTCATCTTAGTGGAGATTGTGTTATACTCAGCAGAGTAAAGTTATTTTTTTTCGAGTTTAATTTGTATTCCCTCATCTTATCTTTTGATCACCGAACGTTGTTAGAGCCTCTTTATTTGGCCCCGTCTACATTCGTATTGAGTTCCGGAAAACATACAATTCGAAAATCTTATGGTTGTTTGCAGAAGGACCATCTATTGTTTCACTTTAGTGGGCTTTCTGTGTGTTTAGGTATGAGCAAACTTTTCATTAAGTCACTGCTCGCGTAAGTAAAGGGTTAGTTAAATGGCAAAGAAATTGTTTGTCGGCGGTTTGAGTTGGGGTACCAGTGATGATTCACTAAGAAGCGCGTTCACTGCATTTGGCTCTGTTGAAGATGCCAAAGTCATTATGGACCGTGTTACTGGTCGTTCACGAGGGTTTGGCTTCGTTACATTTTCAAATGATGACGATGCTATGCGCGCCATTGGCGAAATGGACGGAAAAGATCTAGATGGCAGATCCATCAAGGTTAATGAAGCACAAGATAAACCTGCTGGCGGCGGTGGCGGCGGCGGCGGCGGCGGTCGTGGTGGATTCCGCGGCGGTCGTGGCGGCGGCGGCTACTACTGTTAAATTCAGTAGATTGACTTAATAAAAAAACCGGTAACTTGTTACCGGTTTTTTTTTGTCCAGGGCTTGAAGTTCATGACAAAATCATCTTCACCTTAATTGGGACACATTGCTTTGTCTCTATCAGCGAGCCCGTGGGCAGCAAATGCTTTATTGAGATAACAATAATTTGGCGTTCCGTTCTTTAAGTCTCCATCATCGTCGTCAATAGCGATTAGGGCGTTATATACCTCAGTATACTTATTTGCCGTATAAATAACTTTGAAAATATAATTAGCCATAATATCTTTGCTTTTCGCTGGACTATAGGTGGCGCGTAGCATTGTATATAGGTCCCACATAGTGGAGGCAATTATGAGACCCTCCGCATGGGGTTCATAGGTTTTATCTTGTGGATAAATTTTATCGGTTTCAAGCTCGCGTACAGGGTCGTGGTTGGGTAGGTTAAATCCAACCCCAAGCTGAGATGATCCGGTCATAAGCATCGCCACCATGTCTCCATATCCCTCAGAAAAACCGCGATCATTAATGCCACCAGTATTAGCATCAAGACCATGTCCCCACTCATGATAAATGACATCCGCCAATAATCCGGTATTGGCGCAAGAGCGAGACCCTTTATAAAAATTAATGGATTTGCCATTCCAAAAGGCATTGCAACTCATAAGGCCGAGAAAGCCCCCGACATTAACATTTGTCTCCAGAGGCTGCTGCAGCCATTTAGTTTGGGGAATATATTTTTCTGCGTACTGGGCTATTTCGGTTACATGGTAATAACCCATAACCTGCGAGGTGAGACGATCATCTTCTAATTTTTTACTGACTTTGTTGTTGGGGTCGCGCTCAAAAAAATAAGATAAAACCCCATCATCACGTTTATTGTCCGCTAAATTGATGGCTTTTCTTCCCTTGTCCTTGATTTTTACCCGCCGTCCCATTAACTCAATTTTTTTAGGGACTGCTGAAGCGTCAAAATTTCCATCATTGTCGGTATAAACATCATTGCTGATTTTTAATTCCTTTAAGGGCTTTAATTCTAGAGGATCTGAATACCAGCGATCGTAAAGAGTCGCTTGCGCTTTGGCATTGACATGGATCATAGTTGACACGGTCTCATATAAGTAACCCGTAGCTGCTTCTATTTGCACCAAATAAGGCACGCCTTGTACATCGGCATTAAATTCTACGACGTGGATAAGCTCATACTGGTTATACTCATTTTCTCGTATTCGGTATACATCTCGTGAAAAAATTGTGCGACGAGAATAAAGCGAATCTTCGGCAATACGGCGCAGGCGCTCGACATTATAATCATCGATTTTTTGCCCTTCAACTTCGGCAAAGCTATTGTTGATGACCTGAAATATTTCTCCATTTTTAAAGTGAAAAGTTACACTCGCATCGTCTATTTTGAGGTTATCTCGATAAACTACCATTGTTAATGCCTGAATATCTGGGGCAATGAGAATACTATCTTCATTGACTTGATAGTTGCTTCCAAAAACATAAAATTCTTCAGGGTTGCTTGCCATGAAATCAAATGCTTTTTCTTTTATTGCCGCAGGGGTTGGTAAAGCATTTTTTCTTGCTTGTTGCTCCTGAGCTAAGCGAATGACTCGTGAGGCTCCCGTAAATTGGTCTTGTTCTACGAGGGTCCGCAAATAGCCATTGACGATATGGGGAAAATTTTGTTTGACTGAAATCAATTTTGGCCTGATCACCTGCTGCTGAACCCGTGCATATGCGGTTCTTTGAGCCTTTGGCAAAAAATTATTGTGATCTTCAGTAAATGACTGTGCCCCAGTGGAAATAAATCCAAAGGTTAGGGTAGATATCACCCAAGTTTGGTACAATGGCCTCATCCGTTCCTCCTTGAAAAAAATAGGAAGCAGCCTGCTTCCGGTTCGTCCTTAAACCTAAACCATATCACTATGGTTTGGTGTATAGATTAATCCACCAACCTTGGCGGAGAACATCCTAAAATTTCAGGGCAATTATTGTTGTTTTTTAATTTTAAAAAGTGTGTACTAATTTTTTAAGCTAAACAATTATCGTGATAAAATCCATTGATTTTTTGAGTAAAGTTTCATTTCTGTTTTTGATAAAATTTGTAACGACCTAAACTAGCTAAGTTTACTTTAATAATTATTGGCAAAGCCAATTAACTTTGAGTTTTTTGTCAAATTGAAGTATTCGATAGAAAATACAATTTCAATGTGAAATCTCTTCAAGTTTATCCATCTTTTGCTTGTTTTTAAAAATTTATCGGTTTCCCTTTTTCAAATTTGGCAATGCCAGGCCAACTTTTCGCTATACTAAAGTAGAGTAAGTTAAATTTTTTGGAAAAGTTGCTGATGAGCTGTGACAAAGTGGCGTTGATGAAAATAATTTTTTTTCTATGCTTTTTATTTATGAGTCCTAAACTTGTTAGGGCCGCTGAAAATGCTGACGAGCTTGCTATTGGTGAGGCAACTCAAAAGCCTAGCCTGCAATCCAAAAATATTTATCATAGCAAAAGTGATGACGCTAAAATTTTAGCCGGTGAGGTTGGTGAAAATAATTATTATTTGCTTGCCCAAAATCGTAAACGCTCGGCTAGGCGCTCCAGGCGACACACCAGAGTAAATGAATCTGGATTACCAGCATCGGCACCTCTAAGGCGTGGATCAGATATCAGGCCAGCTCTAGGGATTTGGACTGGAACGGATTTTAAGGGCGGGACTATTTTTCTTATTGGTGGAGATTTTGCGCTGCATGATAAAAACCTCGTTTATCTTGGTGGACTTCTTTATAGTTCTGTAAGCGACAAAGGTGATGTCGGTTATGGAGTAACCTATAGCACGACTGTACGTTTTATCAACATTGATGGGGGTGCTGGTTATAAAATTGGTTTGAGTCGCAGAAGCTGGTTGGAGTTTGGCGCAAGAGGCGGAATTAACCTAGCCTCTTATACCTCAGAAACGACGGAGCCTCCAGGATCTTTTGATCCCTTTGCCGGAGCCGGGCTACCAGGACTTCAAAGGCGACTAAATTACTTCCGAAAATTCCCCTCAAATTTACTCGGTTCGGATGTCCTCAATGAAAGCGATTCGGGTTCTGAGACTTTCGTTACCCTGGCTCCTTATGCTTCTTTTTCGTATTTGATTCAAAGAAATCTTGGCTTTGGTGCTGAAATCCGTAAGCCTATAGCTCTAAGCGGCGGCAAGGACTCGATTGAGCTTGCGGGGTTTTATTTCCTCGCAAAGCTGCACTATATTTTAAAATAATTTACCTTAGAAGCAGGTCCAGGCCTTATATCCCCAACAAATTTTAAGCGCTCGATTAAAATAGGGGGAGAAAACCATTTTATCCCAATTACGAACAAGGGAGCTTTCCAAAACAGCCGCCCCAATTTCTCTGGAGTTGAGCATCGACTGTGAGTCCAAATTATATGATCCGATTATGGCTAAGCGGCTATCAAAAGAATAATATTTTGCGTGACTCAAATATTTTCTCTCTCCTTCATCATTGGCTAAAGTACCATCATCATGAACAAACCAGCGCGCGTCCAAATTTTCTATTCTCGCTTTTAATGAACTTGGTAGTTTATCGTCTAATATTTGCATCATCTCTTTGACATTTTTAATGTTTGTACCATCTTGGCCGGGCAGTGAAACAAGCTTTTCATTCATTTTGCGGGTCAATAAAAGCTCAACTTTTACACCGCGTAGAACAGCACTGACGATGCTTTCTTTTATTTCAGAGATATTGAGATTGGGTGTATAAAGCCGGATTTTAGATTTTGCCGTTTTAAGGGCAGCTAATATCGCTTTTGTATTGGGAGCCTCGCGGCTTGATGGATGGAGCAGGTCATCCCGCGCTCTCTTGCCCATGAAAATAATCGGAACCCCTTCGGTAAATCCCTGTTCAGCGTGAGAATTTTCTCCTAAGTTGTTGATGGAAAGAGCAATATGCTCGTGGTTCATCAAAGTATATAAACCAAGAGATTTAATCGTAGCTTCTCCATATCCAGCAGCATATAGCCAGGCATCAAAAAAGTCTTCACGGGCCACTGAAGCAATGCCGCCGGAGAATAAAAATCCGAAATCAGTCCATGCTTCTCCTTGTGGTGGAGGATCAAAAAAATGCTGTATATTTGCGCCTGTAAAAATCACATCCTTGCCGTCTATAATAAAAGATTTGCTGTGTAAAAGTCCTAAAGTAAAAGCTTTATATTGCTTTTGCTCAAAAATAACTTTTCGCGGGTCCAAATTTTTAAACTCTTCATTGAGTAATAGCTCGACTTTATCGGCATTAGCATCGGCGAAGGCTTGTCTGTTGTATAGCAATTTGACCGTAATAGGTCCCCTAAATGAGCTGATGGGGCGCTCATTAATTGACTTAATAGCATTTATAAGTGCTAACGTTGCCTGACCGTCAGGATGAATGACATATACCTGGATGAGAATTTCATGCCGAGCTTTTAGAATATAATCTGCCAGAGTTGTAAAAATTTGCTGCGATACCAACGGGGTGTTTAGGGTCTGATTATCACATAAAATGCCGGTATTTAAGACCGTCGATTCCTCAGTATTTAGGTTATTAAAGTATTCGGCGGTGAACTCTTCGTACTGTGAAAGTTTATGTTCTTGCTGGACGCAACTTTGGTCAATGAGCTGGGGGGGCTGCACACTGTTTTGAGTATTATTTTGACTTATGTTTTGGTTATTGCTGCACCCCAAAAAGTAAAATAAAGACAAGCTGAGTATCATAAGCATTATTTTCATTATATTACCTCCGAGATATATTTCTGCCCTAAGGTATATGCTATTTCTTTCGCTATGGCAATGGGTTCCGACAAAGTCAGGTGTTTTTAGTGCTATGAGACGGAGAATATATTAATGCAATAAAATCAATTTGTTGCTTCTTGGATCGGTAAATTCATAAAAAGCATCGGTCTGTATTGCCGTAAAGGCTTTGTGTGACATATTCACAAAATGTAAACTGCGCTGTATTGCCCAGTGGCGCCTTGCATTCCAATACTTTTTGGGTACTTACCTAGAACGCTCATTATCAGTAATAGTAATACGCCCACTCTCCGATCTCAGAACACCAGAGACCTGTGATGCGCATCAAAACCAAGTCTGTCAAGTGACATATTGTGTAATAATTTACACCGCTCCTTAAAACACTAAAAATCAATATTATCATACAATTATGTACTTTTTGGGCTGCGGCATTTCCGTGTAGGTCTTATTATTTCTCTAGCCGCCGGTTCCTAAGTTAGACTGCCTTATTCACTGCCGACATTTTTCCTAAGGTTTTGCCTGAATTCTCCGAAAGGTACTCTGGCGTGAATATTATTTATACCTTAACCTAATGCGGTCTTGCTTATTGACTGTGCGTAAATCATTCTCGCTTAATTGAGGAAGTAAGAGCATCATGACACCAGGACAATTCAATTGGACAGAAATAAAAGTCGTATTTATGGATGCCCATCCAGCGATTAGGGCTCAGCTCAAAAAAATCTTTGAGAAACTACAAGTTACTGAAGTATCTGAATTTAAAGATGCGGCAAGCGCTATTGAGTATTTAGGGTGTCACAATGCCGATATTATCATTGCAGATATATATGCTGAAGAGGGCGGGACAGATCTTATACGATTTGTTCGCAACCGCAACAGCGTGTCTGATATCCCCTTTATTGTCCTTACTGGAGAAACAGCAGAAAAAGATATTGTGCTTGCCTCTGATTTTGGGGCTAACGCCTATATTCTTAAACCATTTCAGCAAGATGATTTGATCAGTAAAGTTGAAAAAATAATTTCTGAATACTGCAAAAAAGAAGGCCTAAATTATCATTTGCGATTAGGGGAAGAAGCCATTATAGAAGATAAACTTGATGTGGCTGAAGCAGAATTTAGCAAGGCCATAATTTTGGATAGTTCTTCAAGCCGGGCCTTTTATGGTTTGGCACTGGTTAAATTGAAAGAAGGTGCGGCATCTGAAGCCGAGAAGATATTAAGTCAGAATATCAGCCGAAACGAAGCCTTTTACCGAAATTACCGGGTTTTAGCAGATATTTACATAAAAAAAGGTAACATTGATACCGCAATATCTTATTTGACCAAAGAACTCTCTTACAACGAAAAACAAATCGATCGGCAGTTACTTCTTGGCAATTTGTATTTAAAAAATGAGAATCCCACTTCTGCCATGGAATGTTTTAAATGGGTGCTGAGAGAAAACTCCAAAGAGCGGGGAGCGCTTCTTGGGATGGGACACGCTTTTGCCCAGGCTAAAAATTTTGAAAAATGCCTTTATTATTTTAAACGGGTACGAAGGTATCACCCTAAAGATCTTCACTCGCTTAATTTTGCGATTGATTATGGCGTCAAGGCCAATGAATTCAAGGCAGTTGAGGCGGTGCTTCGCGATGAGAGAAAACGTAATGCTGATGATGTTAGTGTTTATTATCTTCTGATTAAGTGGTATACCGACCAGCAAAAATGGGACGAAGCTCTAGAAATGACAAAAGAAGCAATGCTTATAGCTCCTGATGATCTCACCCTGATGCAAAATTTGGGCAAAATTTTCATCAAACGCAAACAACTCTTTGAAGCCATCGAAACCTTTGAAAAACTGTTCCAACTTCTCCCAAAAGAAGAAATATTAGAGCAGTACTGCCTAACGCTCAATTACAGCCAAAAATATGCACAGATCATCGCTTTGATTGAGCCTCGCCTTGGAAAAATCAAGCGTCCGAAGCTCATTAATTTGCTTCTTGAATGTTATTTAAAAACAGGGGCTTCCATGCAAGCCCACTATTTCTTAAAAAAGCTTATGCAAACTCCTGAACATAGAACCAAGGAAAATCTTGATTTTTGGCAGCGCAGTATGAACTCCATTCTTACTCGTCGTAAGGCTCGCTTGGGAAATGCTTCTTGAGGCAAGTTTGTCTAGTTCTCTTTATGTCACGAGCAAGCTTAAGCTGTTAAGGCTTTTGATTATGAGGAGGTTTTGGGATTACCCGCAATTCCTGCTGCTATAAAACGAATTGATCACCAAATAGTCTGCGAATTTCATATTAATCCATAAATAATCTGATACTATCAACATCTGAATATATTTATTCACGTCATTGCTATTAACAAATGCAATTTGTGAAGTTTAATCTTCAATTATTTTTTGATCATCTGAGGATGCAAGACTCAGGTTTTTTTAAGTCATTGAAAGCAATTTTATAAAAAATGAAACTAGATAGCCTGCAACATTATAGATTTTGGCTGAAGCAACGTGGTTTAAGCGTTCCTAGCTTAATGAGCCTGAAGTCTTATGAAAATTCACAGAAACGTCATTCCCTAGCTTTTTTAGGATCTAAACAAGCCGTAGAAACCGCGGAAGATTCCGCGCCTGCCCCTGTATCTTTTCCCACACCTTGGGTGGCTCGAGGCGTTCGGAGCAAAGGTTCTGCTAAATTTCTGACCCTTGTCTTCCCAGAAATAAAAAATCCAGCCGTATCCGTATTGAGGCAAGAAGAAAAAAATTTACTGCTCAATATTGCCGATGCTATAAACCTGAATATTTCAGACTTAACCCGCGAACCCCTTGCCTTACTTTCCGATGAAGCGGGTTTTATAAAGCCTCTAGTTCTGAAAAACTATTTATTGAAAACGACGCAGGACGAAGAGTCTAACGTAGATTACAAAGTATTGTGTTTTGCCGGTAAAAGCTTAACTTTTTCTCTGATTAATATATTGGACCAGGATCAATTGTTAGTGAAACACCCCAAATTTTCCGAGGTTCAGAACTTGTTCACATTTAATAATAATACCTCTTTAGCTTTTCTTCATAGTCTAGGAGAGATGCTCAGTAATAAAGATTTAAAGAGACCTGTTTGGGATATGCTAAAAGCAATATTGATGACATGACTGCGAAATGAAAAAAAAATTATTTACATGAACTCATGTAAGAAAACCACGACCTAATTTTTAAGGATTATATTTATGAAACGCGTATTTTCTTTGGTATTCGCTATTTTATTCTTTTTATGTGGGTCTGATTTGGTGTCAGTTCAGCCACTAGGGGCAGAGACAGGTTCTAAGCTATGGCTCACAACAGAAATAGGAATAATCAGCCCCGCAAGCGAAAAAATTTTGCAGTCTTCAATAAAAAAGGTTCGTGATGAAGGGATGAGTGGGCTCATTCTCATTGTTGACACTCCCGGCGGTTCTCTGGAGTCGACGCGGTCTATGGTTAAAGCCATGATGGCCGTAGATTTTCCCATCATCGCCTGGGTTGGGCCTGCAGGAGCCCATGCCGGTAGTGCGGGCGCTTTTATCACCATGGCGGCCCATGTTGCCACGATGGCCGCGGGATCCAACATCGGTGCTGCGCACCCCATCAATGCCTTTGGCGGTATGTCTCAGAATGAAAAAAATACGGACAAAGAGATTTTGGAAGAAAAAATACTTCAGGATACTCTTGCCTTTATGGATTCTATTGCTCTCAAGAGGGGGCGAGACCGGGAGGTGGCGGCATCTTTTATTTCTAGGTCGGTATCGCTTACCGCTGAAGAGGCACTGCGGCATAAGGTTATTGATTTTATGGCTTCGGACACTAAAGCGTTAATGGCGTCCCTAAATAGCCGGGATATTACTTTAGACAATGGAATCATAATAAAATTGGATGTTAGCGGGTATGAGCTCGTCGCTTATGAGCGAAGTGTAAGTGAAAATATTTTGGGGGTTTTTGCCAATCCCAACTTACTTTATTTGTTTTTTATTGTCGGGATGACAGGACTGATGTGGGAAATCACGCATCCAGGCGTCTTTTTTCCTGGCATCATTGGTGCCATATCTTTGATTTTAGCCATGGTTTCAAGTTCTGTTCTTCCTGTAAGCTGGGGGGCGATGGCCCTGATGATTTTGGGTATTGGGCTTATGATAACCGAAATCTTTGTGCCGGGACTTGGCATTTTAGGGGTTGGCGGGTTTGTTGCGTTTGTCTTAGGAAGTGTCTTTCTTGTTGATCCTAGCGGTATTTATGGGATGCAAGTCTCCTGGGGGACTATTATTCCTGGGGCTTTATTTATTGCGGTATCTTCGCTTAGTATCGGTTATCTTGTCTTTAAATCTCAGCGAAAACGTTCAACGACGGGGAATCAGAGGCTGGTTGGCCGGACGTGTCTCGTCTTTAAGGATTTTTCGCCATCAGGAGAGGGAAAAGTCATGATCGATGGCGAAATTTGGAATGCTAGCGCACCTATTGAAGTTTTGCCTATCACAAAAGGTGAGAATGTCGTGATTACGTCCGAAGAAAACTTAGCAGTAAAGGTTATTAAGCCTAGCGAAGCCAAAATTCAAAGTTAAACCAAAGAGCTGTAGGAAAAAAAACTGAAATTATCTAAGTCACCTGGTGGTTAAATAAACTCTGAATTATTTAAACATCTTCTATAGTTCGCTCAAAAATGAATTCAAAAAGCTAATGTTTGCAACGCTGATATCATCGATTGAGTCCACCTCAACATCAACGGAAGTGGGTGACCACTGTGGGCTATACACTAAAGGACACTGTTTATCGTCATCTAGAGAATTAGAATAATTGACATGGGGAAAGATCCTTAGCTTGCCACTCTCTAATTTATACACAGAAAAAAAAGATTTTCCGCCTTCAGCCAAGCAATCATTTGATCCCATAAAGATTTCGCCACTAACGGTATAGATACTTTTGCCTGAATCCACCATTTTAACGAACTGGAATTCAATGTCTCTTACCACTTTATTTTCGCCGCGAAGAAAAAATTCGGTAGGTTTATCTTCCTGGACTGGATTTTTAATAATGACTTTTTCTGTTCCTTCTTCTATCCACAACGTCTTTTCCAAAGTTTTAAATATTGGATTTAAACGCCCTTCTGGGCATTTACCCTTCCCGATAAAGCTTGTGAACACGATAGCCTCAAAGGTCATATTAGGGCTAACATCTCGACTTTTTTGTATAAGATAGCCCTCATTGTTCTCAGCAAGGCAGTCATTTTCGCCTAATTCCACTTCACCTTTTAACACAACCTCAACAGCCTCCCCGTCTCTATCGAGGATTTCCATGCGAGCATTGAGGAGTTCCGTTGCGCTTGCTATGGGCTTCATTTCTGGGGGCTTAGGGATAGAGTAAGCTGTTGAAGTTGCCGTATATAAGAGACTTAAAAGTAATAAATTTCCGTACTTCATGGACATCCTCCGAAAGAGTAATCTAATTGTTTGCCTGTCTAGGATAGAAACATTACCTTTTCCTAAACTGATGCGAATGACGCTGCCAGTCATAGCTTTTTTTTGGTAAAAAATCAAATAATTTATTAATAATTGTCTATTTAATTATTTAGTGCTTTTAGCAGGGTCCCGTCATTCTCGCGATGCTCGAATGACGGGAAAGGTTTTGGTAGAAAGATTTTGAAGCCAAATCTTGATTATTACACTTTTTTTTCTTGAATAGCTTTGGATGTTTCGTGTAAGTTCA
>JAUILP010000138.1 GCA_030432875.1 Oligoflexia bacterium
AGAGGATGAATGCGCGCTGTGAACAAGGCTTCGCTCGCATAAATGTTGCCCACACCCACCACAATCTCAGCATCCATGATGACGCTTTTGATCGGGCGCGATGTTTTTTGGCCGACCTCATATAAGTATGCCCCTAAACTATCATTTTCTAGAGGTTCGACGCCCAAAGTTTTTAAGTACGGGTGCGAAAGGACATCTTCGCCATGCGCTATACCAAGGCGTCCGAAGCGGCGGGGATCCACATAATGTAGGTACAATTGTTGGCGTCCTTTTTTGAGACAAAAAATGAGGTGGGTATGTTTAAACACCGGTTCTTTTTCTGGCCTAATGAGAAGCTTTCCGGTCATCCCGAAATGAAAGATGAGAGAGCCTCCAGCGAATTTGATGAGGATATATTTGCCTCTTCGCGAAAATTCCCGAATTTTATGACCAAGTATGAGTGTGCGGATCGCAGTTTGCTCAAAGGGTTCACGCAAAGCCTTTGAATAAAAAACCACATCGTCGACAGAAAAATTGGTAGTTGAAGCGGATAGGGAGCGCACGACGGTTTCAATTTCGGGGAGTTCTGGCATTTTTTTTTCACATAAATAATAAATAGTAGATTATCTTTAAGCCAGTGCCCGCAGGCCTAGGCATCCGAGATAATCGCATACCAGAAAGAAAAAATCTAGGGGTCACGATAGAGGGCAGAAACTTCGCGTGAAACTTATTGTTTGACTTGGGAGGCTTTTTCTTTTCTCAGGGAAGCAAAATGTTTTTTTATCTGAGCAATGCGCCGCGAATGCTCCGGGTCCCCTTTCGCCATTGCGATAAATCTTCGGTAATATTTAACATACTTGGGGTCTTTTTGATTCTGATAGGCCTGGCCTAAAAGAAAGTATATCTCTTTCATGTTGGGTTTTGCGCGGATGGCGCGCTCTAAAAAGCTAATCGCGGTCGTATTTTGACCATCGCGGAGCAGGCAGCTACCTATGCCTAGTAAAGGGTTTGGGAGGAGTGGCTGTGATTTTAAGGCTAATTTGTAGGATTCTAATGCCTTGGGACAGTTGCCAAAGGCAAAAAAGTAATCCCCTTCAATAGACTGTATATAGGGAAGTTCTTCTTTTTTTAGGGTGCTTTTCGCACGGGAAATAACTGCGGTTAATTTATGCATTTCATTTAACTTAAGCAGTATTCGTGCATAAATAATAGTTGTTTGAAGGTCTTTCTTTGATCCGTCATAGGCAGATTGAATAACATTTTGGGCGTCTTTGTAACTTTTGATTTGATAATAACTCCAGGCTAAAGATCGCCGGGCCTTCAGGCTTTTTGTTTTGGCCTTAAGAGCCCGTTGATAACGATAAATCGCTTCTGGGTATTTTTCTAAACCCCTATATGCCTCGCCCAAGTAAAAATTAGCATCGTGCTCATCGTCATAGCCTTTAATGGCGACTTCAAGTGCGGCGACAGCCTCTTTATAGTTGCCAAGCTTTACCAAAACCATCCCGAGATTGCGTTGAGCCGTAAGATTAGTCGGATCGCTTTTGAGTGCCTTTTGATAACTTTCGGCAGATTCTCGGTATAACCCATCCTTCGCATATTGATTGCCTTGTTTCATAAATTTGGCTTCAGGTTTTATCCCTTGAGTTATGCACCCTGAAGTCCCAAGTAAGATAATCACTGCCAATTTTGCTGCCATACCTTGGAATGTCATATTCAATTTCCTGATAGCCTAAAAGGTTCAAGGGACAAAACGATGTTATCTCTATTTTAGCCGAGTTTCGGGGGCGAGGAAAATGTCGGGGTATGTTGGGTAACGATTTGAAATGCTAGAAAATATAGTGGTCATTTTGACAAATATCAAAATAACCATCCCATTTAACGCACAAAATAATATTCTTCAAACAAAGACCAGCAGGTATTATTTTGTGAATAAAATGATAAAATTATATGTTGATCATCCCAATCTTTGTAACTTGCATAGCGGTAAGTGTAGTAACGAACAAAAAGGGAGCCATATTTTCCGTTAACAATATTGTCTGGAATCGGCATAAAATCATCCAAATAATAGCATTCTTGGGCTGAGTTTTTTAAAAAGGGAATTTTAACCGCGGCGGATTTTTGCTCATTGCTAGAGGGTGTAATACAGCTTACGAACAAAGTAAGTAATACCAATGCATATATCGTAGAGAAGCGCTTTATAGAAAATTTATTTTTGTTCATAGGAGTAGTCAATTTATGTTAATGCTACGTTTCTTTTTTATGGAGATTTTCTCGGCGATCTCTAGGCAATTCTTTACCCATCGGTATGCGATATTCAGGCAAAATACAGTATGTTTCACCATAATAACATGGACATGTTTTGGGTGTGTGAGCTCTTCACCAAAGTCTGAATGGGCTGTTCTGAGCGAAGCAGACAAAGTTGATTGTGAAAATTTTGATATTCTCGATGATGATATCAAAATAAATAGTGTTCGCAGTTTAGACAAAAATAATACATTTTATTTGGCGACCCACACAAAACAAACGGGTCAAGACAAATACTATTTGTGGGAAACAAAAAATAATGACGGAATAAAGCTCCAGAAACCTAAAGAAATCATATTGGGGCCAGACCAATTTGTAGTAGACGTTGGAGCGAACCAAACAGAAAATAAATATATCGCGTTGATGAAATCTAGTGATGATGGTGGTAGCAGTATATTTGAGCTACGTTCGATACCTGATAATGTCGTTACCTTATCCGTTCCAATAAAAATCAGCTATGACAGTCACGTAAGGTATTATGCAGGTTCAAAGGGTGTTTGGGTCGTGGGTGCGGCTGATAAAAGTGAAATTTTTTACCTGGCAACCGAAGGCGCTGCGAAAGGGACGATAACAACGGCGCAAAATCCTGTGATGGCTGAAATTCCAACTGATCACCTAGAGCTTTCCCTAATGAAAGAAGGCACGGAAGCTTTAATTAGCTATATATCACGAGGTGATTTGGAAGATGATGATGGACAAAAAAGCACCTACAATTTTAGCTTTAATCTCCTCAATGGTCCTCTCAAAAAAAACGAAGAATTGACTCTTAGCAGCTCTGACCCGATTAAGGCTAATGATATTGAAAGCTGGAATATAAGTAGCGATGGCTTGTCATCACTTTATTTGACTTTTATTTCTGGAGATTCGCTATCAGGAACCGCAGAAATTAATACAGCTCTCATTGAAATAAAATCACCACAGCTTAACATGGCATGGCTAAAAAAAATCTCATCACAAGACGCACATATTGCTGATCCCATCGTCACTACGCGTAAGGATGGATTTGACTCAGGATTTCTGCAGTGGCTTGACGAGGAAAGCACCTTGCATCTGGCGAGCAGCGATCAGATGGGAAATTTGACGGATAAATATTACGGCATTTTTGCCCAAAGTACGGTATTAATGGATCTGAATAGCATAAAAAACTCTTCTACAAAAATAGCTTTTTTAAATGAACAGAATGAATTGGGTGCGCAGTTTAAGCTTTGTAAGATCGATTAAAGGGCATAATCTACAGTCAAGCTAAGCGCCGAAATCATAGCTTCTTTTAGCTTCAGAAAAGCACTCTCGCGGTTTGCCTGCGGGAGCGCTGGGATATGAATAAATCCCGCCAGTGCCTCTTTGTTCTTTTCGTGTAGCGCATGCAAAAGATGGTAGTAAATGTGATTGCAGACAAAACTACCTGCGGATAACGAGATTTCTGTGGGCGTGCCTTTTTTTTCAAGTTCTTTTTGCATCAATTTTAATGGTAAGTTTGAAAAATAGGCATTTGATGCGCCCTCAACGATAGGGGTTTCGGTGATTCTATCGCCGTTATTGTCCGCAATTAAAAAATCATCAAAATTGAGGGCTACGCGTTCTAGACGCACCTTTTTGGCATCAGCAGCGAGTCCCAAAGCAATAACAATATCTGGCCGAAGTGTCTCTAAATGATGCATGAGTTCTAGTGTACCATGTTTACTGGAAGTGGGAAGTACGCGGCCATGAATAGTAAAATCGGCGATTATTTCTTGGTTAAGGGCAAGAGCCAACTCTCCTGATGGGTTTTCCTTGTGATCCCCAAAAGCATCAAATCCGGTAACGAGTATTGATTTTGTCTTTTTAATTGCTGGCTCCTAAGATCTTTTTTAAAACCTTAGTTTTTGAGAATAAAGACATCGTTGTCAATACTTTTATAGGGCCTATACTCACATTAATGCGTGGACCTAGTCGATTTCGTCAGCCTAGGCGTAAGCTCAGACGGCATCGTGGGTCTGGGCGAAACACGGCGTCGTTGCAGCTTAGTGCGGCCTAGCCAATTTTGTAAGCATTGCGACTATCCGATGCAAAAGCAGCTTGGTCGTTTGTTGTTTTTGTTCGTCTACAAGATTTAAAATTCTGCATACATCTATTGCAGCTGCGCATTCCATGGCACTGCCTCTAGCAATATCAAAGAATCTCCCGCAATCGGCGCGAGTTCTTTTACCAGCTCCCTATGCGATACTGAGCGGTATGCTCATGGCGGCTCGTTTCAATTGATCAGCCAATGGAGCTTGGCCTCGTGGCATTTCAATGGTGATTTCAATCGCCAAACTTAAAAATTTAATTGCGCATTGATAGACATCCAGTTTTTCATAGCTCATCATCTAAGGTTCTCCGCAGTTCAAATTTACGTCGGCGTTAATCGCCCAGACCCACGATGCCGTCTGAGCTTAAGCCTAGGCCTACGTGTTAGCCTACGACGGTTGC
>JAUILP010000139.1 GCA_030432875.1 Oligoflexia bacterium
GTCCAAAATCCCACCAGCCACTGGCGAAAATGAGCCATTTGGCAGAATCAGAGCACGTCCGATTGAAACGCAAAAATAGGGATATCCATTAGCAAAATTTGTTGTTCCATCCAAGGGATCAATAATCCAGATATAAGAGCCAGGCTGTTTTGACTCATTTGATAGGCCTGCCTCCTCAGAAAGTATGATGTCATGCGGGAAATTTTTTTTAATTTCCCCAATAATGACTTTTTCACTAGCTAAATCGGCATCAGTAACAAGGCTATCATCCTGTTTTATATTAATTTTTAGTTTAGACTGAAAACGCTTCGTCAATTCTAAACCCGCTTTATGAATCGTTTCACCAAAAAAATTTTGCATAGGGTTCTGTCCTAAAATGTTGCGCATGGACGCAATGCTGTTTGAGTTTTCCTGATAGCCTCTTTCAAAAGTCCTAAGATTGTACTAATCTAAAGCAATTAGGCACAACGTGGCACCAGAAAATATATCTGGTCCACCTGATTTCGTTTCAGTAGTCTATCACAGAACTATGATAATTTTTTTGAGGAATTATGTTAACAACTTTTATTTTTTCCAGTTTAGGTGGGATGCTCTTGGGATACCTGGTGTTTCGGGTTATTTTCTCCTTAATACCTTCTAAATTGCGTCAGTCTAGCGAAAAACAAAAGGCCGAAGTGTTAAAAGAAGCCATGAATCATGCCCATCGCATTAAATTAGATGGTGAAAAAAACCTAGAAAGCAGTTTAAATAGCTACCAGGAAGGGCTGGATGAAGAACTTCTTGAGGAAAAAGAAGATTTAGATATTTTGGAAAAAGAAATCGCTGCCCACGAAGAATTGGCGAACCAGGAAGAACAGCGCGTAGAAAAAGTAGCTGCGGAATCAGAAAGAACAAAACAAAAAGTTGAAAAGCTTTCTCAAAAACTCTCCACATTGCAAGAGGGAATGGCTACAGAACATAATAACTTAATTTTAGCTTTAACAAATGCCGCAAAAATTTCGGGTGATGAGTTAAGAAATCAAATTAAAAATGATTTGATTACAGAACGACAAATTCAAACGCAAAAATTATTAAAGAAAATCACGGATGAGCTAGACTCCTCGCAAAGGCGCTTAGCAGAGCGTATGCTTAGTCGTGTTCTCTCTCGGTACACTCCGGTTTTTAAATGGCCTAAGGTATTGACCCATGTCGAGTGTGGTGATGATAAGATATTTTCAATTGTCACGGATAGCATTGATGTTGTCAGCAATCTAGGAAAATTAGCGGGAATCGAAGCAGAGGTTTTAGGTATCGATCAGCAAGGACCTCGCATTATAAAACTGGCTGGCGGGTTTGGCTTAAATCGCGAAGCTTTGCGTTTAAGCTTGGAGAACGCCTTAAAAGTTGCCGATACAAAACTCGACGAGGGGCGGCTGGTAAACAGTTTTAAAAATTATCAAAACCGTTTAGAGGCCTATTCCCTTGATTTAGGGCAGCTCGCCTGTAAAAATCTTGGCTTAGAGGATCTCCATCCCCAAATTAAACGCCTTATCGGTTGTTTAAATTGGCGTACGAGTTATCGGCAAAACCAATTTTTGCATTCATTTGAGGTTTCGGTTTTAGCGGGGCTTTTGGCTACCGAACTCAAAGTGGATCCTATTGCGGCAAAGCGCTCAGGTATACTTCATGATATCGGTAAGGCCCTAGATTTTAATATAGAAGGTTCTCATGCCGTGATAAGTGCCGATTATGCGGATCGTTACGGGGAAAAGCGTTATATTTGTGACACGGTGATGAGTCACCACAATGATTTGCTACTAGAAACCCCCCTCTCCTTTGTTCTAAAAGCAGCGGACACTTTGTCTGGTGCCCGTCCGGGAGCAAGGGTAAACCTTGAAGCTGGCTATCACGGAAGACTTACAGGGATCGATGAGGCGGTCAGTAGCTTTGAAGGTGTTATCAGGGCGTCTATTATGAATGGTGGCAAAGAGGTTCATGTAGATGTCAATTATAAAAAAGTTCGCGTTGATGAACTCGAAGAATTGACGCACAAAATAGCGCAAAAAATTTCAGAAGATGTTGCTTTTCCGGGACAGATTAAAGTCCAGGTCTCAAGAAAATTTGAGTATGTCGCCGTCGCTTGAGCTAATTTAATTTTTTTTGTGAAAATAACTTAGATGAATTTCTTTTTAGAACAAAATAATAAACTCGGTTTTTGGGCAAAAATAAATCTATATATAAATGCTGGTGAACATGAGGCTGCTGAGCGTGCGGTCGAGTTGGAAATCTCTCGCAAGGGGAGAACAAGTGAGTACCTTTTTTTTCTCGGCGTAATAAAGCATTATGGGGAGGATTATCCAAGCGCCATAAAGCTTTGGCAAGAATCTCTTGATCGGGATCCAAGAAACACACAAAGTTTTTTGGCCCTCGCCATCACTTTGAGCGATTTAGGTGATGTTATCGGACTTGAAAATATAATAGGCAAACTCCGCCAGATCGACGGGTTTGATCCCTTATCATTGGCACCGGTGACTCAAGCGGAAGCCATTAAATATCATTTGCAAATGGCTTCTTTACTAGAGGAGTCAGGGCAATTAGAGGCGGGGATTCAGGAAGCTTCGCGTGCTTTAACTTATGATCCCTCAAACTATCAAGCCCACCTGAGCATGGGGCGTATTTTGTACAATGTTAAAGATTATAAAAAATCCCAGGATCATCTAGAAAAGTGTGACCGCATTGCAAAAGAACGCGGTGATCATTTGGTCCTTTTAGCTATGATCAATTATCTGGCTCATAGAAACCAGCTTGCTAGTCAGTATTTGCAAAGAGTTCCCGAGAGTCATAGAGATTTTGCTATTGCTCAGGGACTCATAAAAATTATTTGATTTCGTTTCTGACTTACTTTAGTCGGAGCTTTTTTTTTTATTAAATAAGAGATGACTATGTCGCAAAATCTTACCGCCAAGGCCTGGCGCAATCGTGATCGAGAAGATGTCCTCGAATCGGTGGAAAAAATATTAAAATCCGCTGATCAGACTTCTAAAGACTTTGAACTACAAAAATTATCGCATGACTATGCTTTAAGCCCAGCCATCTTAACGGGAAGCACTGGATTCTATGATTTTCTTGCTCATGCTGATAAAAAGATACATGTATGCAATGGAACAGCCTGCTTAAATGCAGGAACACAGGTTGCCTTAAAAGAAAAAATTCGTGAGCATTTTGATGACTGTGAAATAGGTGAAGTGAGCTGCGTGGGTCTTTGCCATCGCAACCATTCCCTTCTTTATGGGGGAACAACGGCATCATGCGGGGACAAGGAAAGTTTACAGAAACTACTGGACGGAAAACCTTTAGGACAAAAACCATTTACTTACGTAAGTGGTGACAAATCAGTTTTAATTGAACCGCAAAACCGCTCCGAAAATGAGACTTTTAAACACTACCAAGAGGTCTTGCTCCAACTAAAAAATTCGCCTCAAAAAATTCTGGGTGAACTCAAAGAATCTCTACTACGGGGGCGAGGGGGTGCAGGTTTTCCCTTTGCCATTAAACTCGGTGCTTTCCATGAAGCAGAAGGAAATGAAAAATATCTGGTATGTAATGCTGACGAAGGAGACCCCGGAGCGTGGTCTGATCGCTACCTCCTTGAATATAATCCTCAAGCGGTTTTATTTGGCATGGCTCTTTGCTCTTATTTAACAGGTGCGGAGCATGGCATTTTATACATACGCGCTGAATATCCTGAGTGTCACCGCAGTGTCCAAGATGCGATACATCTTTGGCAGCAAAGCGGACTGTGTGAAAAAATGGCGATGAATTTTCAGTTTAAAATCGTCAAAGGCCACGGCGCTTACGTTTGTGGCGAAGAAACGGCTTTAATCAATGCCATAGAGGGCAAACGCGGAGAAGTCAGAGTCAAACCGCCGCTGCCGGTACACCAAGGGCTTTACGGTAAGCCGACACTTGTGACTAATGTCGAAACTCTTGCGAGTATTCCCTGGATTATGAAGCATGGTGGTAAAGCTTTTGCTTCTATAGGAAGCGCAGAATCAAAGGGAACAAAACTTATATCGACGGATAGTTTTTTTCAGCGCCCAGGTCTCTATGAAATCCCCATGGGAATAAAGCTTAGAGACTTTGTTTATGAGGTTGCCGGTGGTTTTAAGTCACCTGTTAAAGCCATTCAAATCGGTGGTCCACTCGGTTCTGTTATTGCGGTGCGCAATTTTGGCGATTTAGAGCTTAGTTTTGAATCCCTAAAAGAAGCTGGTTATGCACTTGGCCATGGCAGTATTGTGTGCATACCCGAACATATTCCCATGCAAGAATTTCTTTGCCATTTATTTGATTTTAGTGCCAAAGAATCATGTGGAAAATGCTTCCCTTGCCGTATTGGTACCCAAAGGGGCTATGAACTATGGCGGGAAGCTCCTAGGCATAAAATCGACCGAAACTTATTAAATGACTTACTAGATACCTTAGAGTTTACATCACTCTGCTCTTTGGGTGGGGGACTGCCGTTACCTGTACGTAATATTTTGGATGCTTTTGCGGATGAACTCACCCCCTATTTTTACGCGGCAGAACTTGGAGAAGAACATGGGTAAAATTGCCTTTATTAACGGAAAATCCTATGACATCCTCGGGCAGGAAACCATATTAAATTTTGTAAGGCGTCACGTCAGCACTGAAGAAATTCCTGTTTTATGCCATGCAGAAAATTTAGCCCCTTGTG
>JAUILP010000140.1 GCA_030432875.1 Oligoflexia bacterium
CGGATATGAAGTTTTTTATCAAAAACGTATTTAAAAATGATTTAGCTTCAGATTATAAACTACTCTGTGATTATTACCATAGTCGGGTGTGGGAGATGTCGAGTCAAGGTTCTGACTTTTGGCATTTGCGTGACTTTTTAGCAGTCTGTTTCGGGGGACTGTTTGAAATAAAAATAGAAACACTGCTCAAAGAAAAAAAGTGGTATCGTAAGGACTTGTTGTCTCACGATGATATTATTAATGCCTTTGTCAATGAGTTCATCTATGTTATGGAGATAGAAAGCCGCAGGTCAAAAGCGGATTTTGGTTATAATAAGAAACCGCGTTTACAAATTTGTTGATAAGAAGACATTAGGCAAAAAAACCTCGTTCATGACATGACGCTTGGCAGTCAATCCTAGTCAACTAAACTGATTTTTAAAAATCTAGCCAAATTGATTTACCCGTTTTTAAGCAGGTATTTTTTTCTTTAGGCGGATTGTTCTTAATTCAACCACAGCTTACAAAAGGATTCTTGAGACTGGCCTCAAGGGACCTCTTCCTCAGACGAGCCAGAAACATCAGCCTCTTCCGCGGCTTCTTCACGCGAAGCATTATCCTCAGATTCATTTGATGTAGCTGTATCTAAGTTTTCTGAACTGGCCTGGAGCTCATCATTAGCTTCATTTTCACCTGCCTGGATCTCTTCTTCTAGCTCTGAATCTGCATCATAATTTTTGGGCATGACACCAAGTTCGCCTTCGCGTTCAGGGATGGCAACATTAGAAAAAATTAGCCCATCGGTAATTTCTCTAAGCGCAGTCACGACTTCCTTATTTTTGGTCCGTAGCATGGGTACTTCACCCGTCATAAGCGAGCGCGCTCGATCTGCAGCGACCATCGCTAAAGCAAATCGATTCTCAATAGAATGCAAACAATCTTCGATGGATACACGTGCCATAGCAATGAACCTTATAAGCAAATGGGATGAAATCTCAAAAGGGGTTTACCTTGAAAAAACTCAGGAGTTGCTAAAATGCTCAGGATATTAGATTATACGATAAAGTCAATACCTTTTATTTTTATGCGGAGCTCATACAGTGATGGTTTCTAGGCAGTCCTGGCGCGCGAGTGCTTTATTTACCATATGGGGAGCTATGGGGCTCATTAACTGTGGCCAGCAGTCTAAAAAGACAGAGTCTTTTCGGCCTATCCCGCCTCGGCAGGTCACGATTCCCACAACACCGGTCGTTTATACTCTTGCTGACGCTTCATGCGCTAATATTGGTTTATCATTAGTGGAACCCATCGAAATTACCCAGTCGAGTATTATTATTGCAGAAGGAAACTCTGCCCAGCGGCAATTTGTTCAGTTCCAGGATCTTAGCACCTCGTCAAAATATACCGGAACTGACTATATTGCAGGGCTGGAACAGGGCGGGCGCTTTCTCCTCTCCTGCGATGAGAGAGATCCCAATCAAAATTGCCGCAACAACCGCTTTTCTTTTCAGCTAGAGTCCAAATCACGTGATTTTTTTATATGCCGCGATAATTTTTCCTACCCGGAAAATAGTATTGAGTTTGCGGCTCTTTCGGTGATTTTTTCGCTGGAGCAAGCGCAAAAATCTTTTGAAAGAGTAATGCCTGATTTACCCGAATCCTTGCAAGATTTTCCTGCCAAGGTTCTGGTCTTTCCAGATTATCGGGTTAGGATGACCTATACGAATGAAAATCAGGAGCTGATTTCTGTGAATATGCCGCTAACAGATAATATGGCTTATAGTCCCAGCAAGGAGACCGGTGAAAGAAAATTTATTATTTATCCAGATAGCCACCAGGCTAGTCTAAAATTGTGGCAATCTCCCTTTGTCATTCATCATGAGTTCGGGCACTATCTTGAAGATTTTTTAGGTTTAAATCCCTGTCAGGATAATGGAGGATTTCTCGGCTGGCCAAGAAATCTTAATAAAAAGACGCTGGGTAAAATTAGTTTTCCGTTAGAGACAGATGATTTTGGCAGAGGATTTGCTTTTACCCCTGATGACTCCCCTTTGACTCAATCTAATTTTTGCAGCGGCGTGAGTGAAGGGTTCGCTGATTTGATTGCTTATTTAGGGCTTTTAGGAAATACCAAGTCCCTTGGAGAATTGGGCGAAGAGTCCCTCATCACGCGTAATCCCGCCGCTACTCTATTTGCCGATGGGACCGCAAAAAAATTAAGCCATGAGGTTTTTAACCACCTAAAACAAAATGATCAGTCAAAAAATCCTACGGTAGAAGTCCATGATTTGGGTGTTATTACGGCACATATTTTTATTGGCAGTGTGCAGCGATTATTTTTAGTTGTTTTCAAAGGAATGGCTTATAGCCCTGAAGAAATTTATGCGCGAGCTTACAAACTAGCGATTGATTGGCACATAAAGATGGCTCTCTCCTTAAAAAATAAGCCTAAAATTAACGATGAAACTTTTTTTGGGCTCTATAAAGAAACCCTTGTCATGGCATTCACAGAGTTTTTAGCTACCCTTCAAGACGATCAAAATAGTGCAGAAAATCGCAATATTTTGACACTTAATCTCTGTACTTATTGGGACTCTGTTATTGAGGCATCAGGGGTCAGCTGCAATTTTTAGGAGTAATATGCTTTCTTTAATAGGTCGTCAAGAAACAAGGTGGTAGGACGGGAATTTAAGACTCACTTGCTGAAGTCTCTATAGCTTGTTATTCTCAATTTTAAGATAGTTTGTTAAATTTTCTCATGCTGAATTCAACGTAAAGGTTAAATATTATGAAAGTCTTTTTCAAAGAAAAAAGCCCAAGAAAAGTTGTGAACGCCATTCGCGAGTCTCTTAAAGGACGCAAGTTAGAAGATATGCTGAATTTTGATTTGGAAGACGGCATACTTAAAATCTCCATATCGCAAATGGGCACAAGCGTGATGGAATTTAAGTTCGATGAGCAAGACGATGGCTTATTTTTTTCGCTGAGCCATGAGAAAATTGCTTTCACCCATAAGCCGTTCATGGGTGAAATGCGCGAAAAGCTCAATAAAATAATTGCAAGTGCGGGTGGCGACATCCAGGAAGCCTGAGTTGCTCTCTTAAATCTTTTTATTTACAATTTAGACGGATATGCATTAGTGGCGGCACGTGTTTATTTTCCTTAGCGGCCTCGGAGCTATAGAAGAGATCTCCAGTCAAAAGATCAATACCGAGGCTTTCCTGCTGCTTTAAACTATCCTGCTGCTTTATGTTGTCGAGAGGTATCACAAGGGCATTATTAATCTGCTCCTCTCCAAAGCTGAACTCGCCATCTTCTGTAAAGATGTTGCTGATCATAATGATATTTTTGTAAGTTAGGATGAACCAGCGATTTCTGGCCTCATCAAACACCATGTCGGTAGGGGTGTTTTGTTTGCGGCTATTTTTACCTGTGATTTGAAAAAGATTAATGTTCGAGACTTCTTCCATTAAAAGAATCTGCTCAGGCGCGACTTCAGGAGACCCCCCACCTCTTAATAATGATACGGATGATCCTCCTTGGGGACTGAGCTCTGGAAGGCTTTGCCACTGCGCTTTTCTAATGCGGTATAAATAGACCGTTGGTTTCTCGATATTTTTCTCTCTATCACCAGGTTTGGTTAAGATATAAAGGTCACCATTTTGGGAAACAGCAAAACTTTCCGCATTTTTAGCTCCATTTGGATAGCTAAGCTTGAGAATCTTGGCGGGTTCAACTATAGATGAAAAATTAGATTCTTCTTTTATCCAGGTGAGGGTAATTGGAGGAGCAATTGATCCGCGAAGTGTTAAATTGTCACCAATATCTGCTAATATAATACACTTTTCAGCACCCTCGGTCGTAGTAGGAGATGCGTGCGTGGGGCAGTCGCTGTAGGCCATCGCTTCTATATCGATAGCGAGCATTCCCTTAACTTCAATTTGTTGATAGATATTTTTTTGCTGATCCCAACTATAAAAACGAGGCCCGCTACCCGAATCATTATGAAAATAAAATCTACCAGGGTAGTTACTCGACAGAGCCATTCCACTGAGTTCCGGCAATTTTTGCTTATCGATATTGCCTATTTCCCTTAGATCCCATGAACAGAGCGACTTGCTTTTAGTTGCTGAGCTGTTTCGCTCACTTCCTATCAATTTTGGACCAGCAGCTTTCGCCAAACATGCCGAAAATAAGAGGAAAGAGAAGAAGATTGCTACAGCTGGTAACGCGGGATAAAAAAAAGCACCGGCATCTAAGGTGCTGGCGCTATTTCTTTTATATTTTTGTCTGATTTTAAGGTTAAGCAGGTTCTGTTCTTGCCGCAAACGAACGACAAACGACCTATAAAGCATAGATATCATAAAAGCCCCCTAAGGCAATGTGATACAACCCCATAAGAAGCTTCTAAGAAAAAAAACTAGCCTTTTTTAATGCGGCCTTCCTTAAAATCCACGTGCTTACGCAGTTTGGGATCGTATTTTTTAACAAGAAGTTTATCGAGACTCTTCTTTTTTCGTGTAGTATAAAAATAACCGGTGCCCGCTGTAGAAACAAGCTTGACGTTTTCGTATTTAGTTGATTTTGCCATTGTATTTTACCCTGTGCGTCATGAGTTGCGGGATACTAACTATTATCCCCTAAAAAGCATTAAGTTGCCAGTTATAGCAGGTTATAAATAGCCTGTA
>JAUILP010000053.1 GCA_030432875.1 Oligoflexia bacterium
ACCAATTTCGCTATTAAATTATTTGATGAAGCTGAGTTTATCTTTGAAACTGCTGAAAAGCTCGGTCTTAGTGATGATAATGCCTTAGAAGACCTGTCTGACGTTAAAGGACATAAACGCAAAAACAAAGCAAAGCGTCAAGCTTTGCCTGAGCATCTTCCTCGCGTAGAAGTGATCCACGATATCAAAGAAGAAGAAAAAATATGCCTTCAGGATGGAAATTCTTTACATAAAATTGGTGATGACGTTTTTGAAGAGTTAGAGTATCAGCCAGCTAAGCTTCGTGTAATTCGTCATATAATGCCCAAATATGGCTGCCGTGCCTGTGAACAAACAATTGTTAAGGCCAAGTTAGAAGAACGCCTAATTCCTAAAAGTTACTGCTCAAGTAGTTTACTTGCTCATATTATCGTGAGCAAATATCAGCACCACCTGCCACTCTATCGCCTAGAAAAAATGTTTGCTGAAAAAGGTATTACCATATCCCGCACCTCTATGTCTGAGTGGATTATCGCATTTGGTAAGGCAGCGCTGCCGCTACAAAATTTGATGTGGGAGGATTTGCTAGCCAGTAAAGCAATTCAGTGTGATGAGACCCCAATACAAGTTTTACATATCGAAGAAACGGGTACTAAAAAAACTGCTTATATGTGGGTAACTGTTTGCTGGCAGTCGGGTAGAAAAATCGTTCTTTATGAATATGATTCTTCTCGCAGCAGCCGTGTGCCGCTAAGACTTTTTAACGAATATAGCGGATATTTACAGGTAGACGGTTACCAGGGTTATAACGCTATTACAGAAAATCCAAGTATTAAAAGAGTGGGCTGTTTAGCTCATTTGCGGAGATATTTTGTTAAAGCCCTTGATGAAGTGCCAAAAAAAAGTCGTCCCGAAAATCCCGCTGCTCGCGTCATTACCCTTATAAAAAAGCTCTATATCATAGAAGACACAATTAAAGAAAAAGATAGCTTAGGTAAACAAAGCGCTAGGCAGGAAGTAGCGGCGCCAATCTTTCAGGATTTTCGGGAGTTTGTTGAAAAGGAATATCTTAAAGTTTTACCTATGACTCCATATGTCAAAGCTATTAGCTACGCGGTAAAAGAGCTACCCTATATTTCTCGTTATCTAGAATGTGGGGATGTGGGTATAGACAACAACAGGGTGGAAAACTGCATAAGACCTTTTGCACTTGGGAAAAAAAACTGGATGTTTGCCAATACAGAAAAGGGTGCAAATGCAAGCGCCACGATTTATTCACTGATAGAAACGTTAAAAGCCAACGGTAAAAATGTAGAAAATTATCTCAGTATGCTCGTAGAGAAATTGCCCCTTTGTAAAACCGTAGATGACTATGTGGCTCTGCTACCCTACTAAAAATTTACTCCACCAAAAGACCCATAAATAACACTATAAGAAAATTTGCGTAGATTAGCAGATCCTGGTTTTAAATAAATGTGCGTTTACCTTACGCTTACAGATCAATAGCGATAATTAACTCTCGGATCTCCAAGATATTTATTAAAAAATGAATTTCTTATTCTGTGCGACAGGTATGTGGCTTATTTTTTTAAGCAACTTGTCTAAAATAATCTAATTTTTTGGGTCTAAAATAACGTGCGAAATCACAGTATGGTATCTATATAGCAAAAGTATCCACAAAATCCGCTTCACAATCGAAGGCCTTGACCGACCCAGCCGATGCAATTTACCTCTTTCAGAGGAGGCAGGCATTGATATAGGCTCAACGCGCCTCTGAGGTTTAGATCGCTAAATTTATTGATTTATTTATATAACACCCGCGAAATTTTTAAAAATCTCTCATATTTTCCCAAGGGATAAATAAAAATATGCTAAAATTTTTTAGGATATTGTTCCTAATCATTCTTGCGAGAAAATCTATGCGACTTTCGAAATTATCGATGCTGCTGTGGCTAATATCAGCTGTTTTAATCGGTATGTCAGCCTGGTATTTAAAATACCGGGTTTTTTCTGGCGACCACCATTCTATTTTGGATTCTCAGGGCCGCCTCCAGAAGCTAGCGGAAGAAAGAGGTATACTGCCCAGTAGCCCTCAAGAAGCTAATCGCATATTTATGAAAATTGGCAACGATGAGATTCGCTTTTCTCAAATTGATTTTGAGGTTCTTTTATATACAAAAAGTTTGGATTCCATAGAAGAGGCAGAAGGTGAGAGTTTGCCCAAAAAAGACTTTACGATTGACGGTGCAGGCGAGGAAGCTTTAAGGCAAAAATTACTAGAAGATCTGATTGAGCGGAAAACTCTCTATCAATATGTTTTGCTTGATCAAAATTTCGATGCTTTAGGGGCTAATCGCCTAAAGGAGTGTTTAATAAAATATAAAAAAACCCTTATTGATTTGCAAGAAATCGTAAAGACCGATGAGGACCGACGTTATCTCAAGTCCCGAATTTGTGAAATTGAAATTTTAAACCAATTTTTTGAGGAAGCAATTGCGCCCCAGGTTATGGTTTCTGAAGAAGAAATTAATGGATATTTTTCGGCAAATAAAGAAAGTATGATCAAAGGCGAAAGTATTTTTTTTCGTCAAATCCTGCTCGATGACGAGACTAAGGCCAAACAAGTTTACGCTAAAATCAAGCCAGGAAATTTTGTCGCGCTTGCAAAAACTTATTCCGTTGCCTCAGAAAAAAATCCTGGTGAGCTGCAGGGACCTTTTGCTCGGGGAGAATTGCCGCCATTTTTTGATGGGGCATTTAACCTAAATCCTGGACAAATCAGCGATTTGATAAAGTCTAGCTATGGATTTCATATTATAATGCTTGAAGAAAAGATTACTAAGGATAAAATGAGGCTGGATCTTGTAAAAGAAAAAATTATTAAAAAGCTTAAAAAACAGAAAGTTGATGAGGAATTCGCCAAATGGTTAGATATAGCAATGCAGAAAGTCAGCATCGAACAGGTTCGCAAAGGTTCTTAAAATTTGTCGGCTCATTAGCCCTGATTCTAGCCTCTTTTCTAAACCTTGGTTTAGCGTTGGCCGCGTCTGACACAAAAGGTCTTGAGCTTATTGACCGTGTTGTGGTTATCGTAAATGGTCAAGCAATATTAGACAGTGAAATCAAACAAAAAGTTGGCGTGGGACCTCTCGTTATGGTGAGCCCTTTTCCGAGCACAGATAAAGCCTCTGAATACGATCAAGCTCTGAACGACGCGATTAATTTTAAGTTGATTTTAAAAAAGACTGAAGCGCTTGATATCACCGTTTCTGAAGAAGAGATTGATCAAAGAATAGAGGATTTTTTAAAAGCAAATAATCTAAGCAAAGATCAGCTTATTGGGTATTTAAGGGAACGAGATCAAACGTGGGAAGACTACAAACGAGATTATAGCCAGCAAATGCTCGTGAGGAGGTTTCAAGGAAGAGTCATCCAGCCTATGGTCTCTATAACCGAAAAGGATTTAGAGGCTTACTACATAAAAAAAGTCGGTAATATGGAAAAAATTGTTGAAGCCGATATCCGCCAGCTTCTACTCTCTGTGCCCACAGGCTCCGATGCTAGTGTCGCAGAAGCAAAGGAAAAAATTGCTCGTGAGGTCTATGAAAAGCTCAAAGGAGGTCTAGATTTTGCTGATGCTGTTAGGTTATATTCTGACGAAGAAGGTTCTAAGGAAACCCTGGGGCTTATGAAAAATGTTCGTATTGCTGATCTCAATAGCACCATTCAAAATGCCGTTAAAAACCTTGCTCCCGGAGATTTTACTGCGCCCGTAAAAAGTAGTCTGGGGTTTCATATTTTTTATATGGAAAAATTCCATTTTAAGAAAACAGATGAATATGAAAAAAATAAAAAACATCTGGAAGAAGAGCTTATGATGCAGCAGCTCTCCACCTCCTTAAATAAGTGGCTGGAAACCGAGCGACGCAGGGCTAAACTTCAATATATCAGTCTGTGAAGCTTAGCTGATTTACTTCAGTAGGAGCTGTTAATTTTGGTAGTAGCCAGTTAAGGGTGATATATTTGTAACCTACTGATTCTACTGTAAAATAACACACAGTCCTTGTTCATTTAACTGGCTTACATCAGCGAATACAGCCATCATCTTTTCAAACTCACCTTTTAATCCTGTCGCGATCTCAGTAGAATGTGGCCAAAATATAATCGTTGCATCGTTATGATAAAAATCTCTTAATACTTCCTCTAAGGCATCAAGGTTTGCGCCATAATAACTTGGAAACGCCATGAGCTGAGCAAGTTCATTGTGGACATCTTTCATGGTGACGATATTTTCTGCCGCAAAGGTATAAATATTAGCCACTGCTGCTGAGGGACATCTGCCGATGATGCTGGCAGGAGTTGAGGAATAACTGGGGTCAGCACTGCGGGCGGGAGAGGAATTTAGTAACATAAGTGATAAAGTCGCTGCAAAAAATAAAAAGCCCTTTTTCATAAATTCTCCTTTGTATTCAGTTTGTTGTTCCTACGGATTATCGAGAGTGATCTCGGTATTATCAATAGTTTGCTTATATTAGTTCTTTTCTCACATCGACCTGCGATACTTGCCGCCAACACTATAAAGTGCTTCGGTAATTTCTCCGAGGCTCGCAAAGCGCACCGTATGCATTAGCTCGGCAAAAACATTTTGATGCTTAATAACACAGGAGCAGAGTCGTGACAAGGCTTCTTGTTTTTTTTCCGCATTGACGGTTTTGAAACTTTTAAGACGCTGTAACTGATCATCTTTTTCATCGTAAGTCGCTCGAATTAAACTAGCTGTACTACGGGCCTCTGTACTGCCTTTGGGATTGATATAGGTGTTTACTCCCACAATAGGGTAGGTTCCATCGTGCTTCTGGTGCTCATAATAAAGGCTTTCTTCCTGTATTTTGCTACGCTGATACTGGCTCTCCATGGCACCGAGGACGCCAGAGCGTTTTGAAAGATTATCAAACTCAGTCAGCACCGCAGCTTCGACCGCATCTGTTAAGGCCTCGGCGTAATAGCTTCCCTGAAGAGCATTTTCGCATTTATTAAGACCAAACTCCTTGTTGATAATGAGCTGAATGGCCATCGCTCTGCGCACACTTTCTTCTGTTGGTGTCGTTAGCGCTTCGTCATAAGCATTGGTATGCAAGGAGTTGCAGTTATCTACCAGAGCCAATAGACCTTGGAGGGTAGTTCGGATATCATTGAAGTCCATTTCCATGGCGTGCAGCGAGCGCCCCGAAGTTTGAATATGATACTTGAGTTTTTGGCTGCGTTCGCTGGCCTGATAAAAGTCTCGCATGGCAATTGCCCAGATCCGCCTAGCAACGCGTCCAATAACCGTATATTCGGGGTCAAGGCCATTGCTAAAAAAGAAAGAAAGGTTGGGGGCAAAATCGTCGATTGAGAAGCCTCTCGCTAGGTAGTACTCAACGTAGGTAAATCCATTAGCCAAGGTGAAAGCAAGCTGGGTGATGGGATTAGCTCCTGCTTCGGCAATATGATATCCCGATATGGAAACGCTATAATAGTTACGCACTTTTTTCTCAATAAAATACTCCTGGATATCAGCCATCATCTTAAGGGCAAATTCGGTGCTAAATATACAGGTGTTTTGAGCCTGGTCTTCTTTGAGGATATCCGCCTGTACCGTACCTCTAACGATTTGCAGTGTTTCATCGTATATCTTCTGATGTTCAGAAGGTGTAGGAGCGCGGCCATTCTTAGTATTAAATATATCTATTTGCTGATCAACCGCGGTATTTAAAAACATGGCGAGTATGATGGGTGCCGGGCCATTAATCGTCATACTGACACTGGTACTGGGGGCACAGAGATCAAAACCTTTGTAAAGTTCTTTCATATCATCAAGGGTTGCGATGGAAACCCCTGACTCACCAATTTTTCCATAAATATCAGGACGCTTATCAGGGTCTGAACCGTAGAGTGTCACACTATCGAAGGCAGTGCTAAGCCTTTTGGCATCGTCATTGGCACAGAGGTAATGAAACCGCTGATTAGTACGGGTTGGTCCCCCTTCACCGGCAAACTGTCTTTTAGGGTCTTCACCCTGGCGACGAAAGGGAAAAATGCCAGCCGTGTAAGGAAAAGCGCCAGGGGTATTTTCCTTTAGTAGGTAGCTTGCGAGTTCTGCCTTGCTTTTAAACTGTGGCAAAGAAATTTTGGGATATTTCTCTCCCGTTATTGATTTGTAAAGGCTTGGAGCTTTTATAGCCCGCCCTCTCACATCATAAGTAAACTCCTCCTGCTGGTAGCGTGAGTACAACTTTGGCCAATTTTCTAATTCTCCGCGCAGATGTGGCGGTAAGGCTTCCCAGTTTTTAATAGCCTCGTCTCGAAGATGTTTAACCTCTGATTCTGAAGATCCTTGGGTTGATTCCAATACATGAGCAGCGACTTCTAAAGACTCCGCTTTTTTTACATGCGAAATAAGTTCCGCGCTTTTTTTATGATAACTGCGCACGGTTGCGGCAATTTGACTTAAATAGTGGCTTTTATTGGCTGGTATGAGTGCTTCTCGGTGACTCGAAATAACTGATTCTGGCCGTTCATTACCAGTTTGCCATTTGAAATTTGGAAAGTTCGTTGCGATTTTTTTCACTAGCGCATGATAAAGCGCATTGACACCGTCGTCGTTAAAGCGACTAGCAATCGTGCCAAAAATTGGGTAGGCATTATCTTCTAGCGGCTCCCCCTTAAAACGTGTGCGGCGCATCTGGGTTCGCACATCTCTCACGGCATCTAGGCCCTGCGCTCGTTCGAGTTTATTGACCACAACAAAATCGGCAAAATCAAGCATGTCGATTTTTTCAAGTTGGGTTTGCGCACCGTACTCTGGGGTCATAACATATAGGCTGAGATCGCTAACATTGATTATCCCTGTATCTCCTTGACCGATGCCACTGGTTTCCACAACGATGAGATCCATCCCTCCTTGCTTCAAAACTTTTATGGCATCGGATGTCACGGTGGCTAATTCTTTGCCAGAATCACGGCTGGCGAAGCTGCGTAAAAAAACACGAGGGTCTGACGAAGCATTGATGCGAATTCGGTCTCCAAGCAGCGCGCCGCCAGTTTTTTTCTTGGTCGGGTCGATACAAATCAGACCAATGCGCATGTCTTTAAAATCAAACAACAAACGAAGCAGAAGTTCATCCGTTAGGGAGCTTTTTCCTGCACCGCCTGTTCCCGTAATACCAATGACTGGTATAGGGGCTGAATCCCTCTTGTTTTTTAAAATATCAGGAAGCTGTTTTTCCGAGAGGAGTTGTTTTTCCGCTAGGGTTAAACAACGTGCAAGCAAGGAATCGCCACTATGGTTCTTGGTCTCAAATGCCTCGTAACTAAAATCAGCTTTTTGAAGCATATAGCCGATAATACCGTCAAGGCCAAGTATCTGACCATCTTCGGGGCTGAAAATCTTACTCACCCCATGGGTTTCTAATTCCTGAATTTCTTCGGGGGTGATCACACCGCCGCCGCCGCCAAATATCTTGATTTGTTGGCCTCCCTGCTGATCGAGAAGCTCTCTGACATATTTAAAATACTCCATATGTCCACCTTGATAGCTGGACAACGCGATGGCTTGAACATCTTCTTGAATAGCAGCACGCACGACTTCTAGAGCGGTGCGGTTGTGGCCTAAGTGGATTAATTCCGCACCACGGTTTTGTAAAAGCCTTCTGAAAATATTGATACTGGCATCGTGTCCATCAAAAAGAGCGGTTGCGCTTACGAAACGAATGCGGTTTTTAGCTTGGTAGTTTTTAAAAAGGGCAACTTCATCGCTGGACATTTGTTTTTTCATTAGGCTTCCAATAGAAAGGGTATTTGTATCTTAAGGTATTATTAATACTACGCAATTAAGCATAGAACCCCAGGGTTATCTAGGCTATAAGATAGCTAAACCCTGGATAAAGGTCAAGGCGGCGGAAAATGTGTAGGGTACCTTAGGTGGTAAAAATTATATGTTGCTGTAAATTAAGATCAAATCCATTTATAACGGAAGTTTGATATTGATATCTTTTATCACTGACAGCCTTACGCGCTTCAGGGCATGTTTTTAGGAAGGCGGCGAGAAAAACGCCGTACAAAAGAGCATCTTTGGCACAGAGATTCATGCAAAATACCTGACCGAAATCCTGATCTAATTTTCTCACTTCGTTCGGTTTTAACAATTTCTTCGAGGCTTTGCTTATGAATGTTCCCCAGTTTAAGAATACCTTCTTTGTCTAAACAGCAGGGAACTACAGTACCATCTGCCAAAATTCCTATTTGATCGATAAGGCCATAACACTTACCTTGTTCTCCTAGACTTGGGCCATTTAAGCTCGGCCACTCAAAGCGAGAATCAAAGTTAACATATATGCGCCCTCTGACCTTATAGCCTTTTCGCCGCTTAATATTGACCTTTAAACTGCCAAAGTCTATCTGATAATGATTTTCTATGATGCGGCGAATTTCAAGACCCGGAGATGAGGTTGGCTCCTCCAAATGATTTAAATCCCATAGCCGAAAATTGACGTACAGATCAGGGCGGACTATTTCAGCAAGAGTCACAAAATCTAAAATTCTTTTTAGATATGGCTTTGGATCCCGTCTAGGAAAATTATCATAAAAACTTTGCAGCGAAAAATTGATTTGTCTCATGCTCGAATTAAAAAGAGGCTCATAATGAATTTTGCGCAGCAGTATGCCGTTAGTTGTCATGTTAAGCGGAATTTTTTGCCGACTTCCTTCCGCGATGATTGCCAAAATCTCTGGGTGAGCAAACGGCTCTCCCATCAAGTGCAACGTTATTTGCTCCGTGTGCTGGGCAATTTTTTCAAGGATTGTACGAAACCGATTGGGCTCCATATACGTTACAGCTCTTTCTACCGGTGGGCAAAAGCTACACTGGAGATTGCATTTATTGCCAATTTCTAAATATATGGTTTTAAATTTCATGGGAGCATTTCCTAACCTGTGACCAGGTTCTGCATAAAAAATAGCTAATTTGAAGAGTATTTTGTTTAACCAATAAGGTCTAAAAAAACAGTCTTACCCCGCAACCGACTTCCTGCGTTAAGGTTTTATTATAAAAGACGCGCCATTCCATCTTATCATGCAAAATATATGCGGAAGTGATCCCGCCGCGCAAATAATATTTCTCTTCAGTCGGGACCCAAAGCGGAAAAAGCTCATAAGACAGCTTAGCATATTCACTTATCGCTAAACTCCCAAGGTGCTTTATTCCGACAAGGCCTTTTGGCAGATTTCCCGGCTCCAAATTAGCGCCTAAGTTTACCAGCCAGGAAAATCCGAGTGTGTCACTTGGCCACAAACTATAACCGACGCCTCCGATAACTTCATGATTAATTGTTTTATCTGATAGTAAATTACGCCCCCCACTGATATTTAGCTGCCACGAGAGCGGTTTTATAAAGTCATCGTAGTGAGGGGCGGAAAAGACCCGAAATAGGGTGTAATGGTATAGATGCATATTTTCCTCACCTGGGGCGGCACGAAAAGCAAAATCGCCCATAATCATTTCTAGGTTTGATCCGTATCCCCTCGGGTGGCTGCTGAGTTCGTGTAAACTAAAGCGAAACGACATCTCCAGTTGACTGATGTCCTGCTTCAGATCCCGAACGCCTTGTACAGCGATATGCGGAGCTCTCGGGCCAATATGGGGGCTTTCCCATAATGAGTGAGCTTTGATTTGAGATAGGTCGAGTGAGGTTTCGGTGGGGATTCCGGCGCGCTTCTTGAGTAAAATTAAACGAAGTGCTGAAAATTCACCCTTTTCGTTTAATAGGGCAGATTTATCTTTATAGTCTAGGTATTCAAGACCAGCATCGATAATAAGTGCCTGCCGACTTTCTCCTGTATTTTGATTTAGGGGGCTGAGGTTTTTCTTTTGGATGATTTTTTGAAGTACGCGGCGCTCACCAGAGGTCAGTTGGTTCAAAAAATACTGAAACCTTTTAAGACTCGATGGGCGAAAATAAATTTGCTGCGCATCACCCTGTTGGCGGAGGACTTGTTTTACGGTATCAGAGGGTGCAACGGCAAAGGGAAAACCCCGATCAAGATGCCATTCAGGTCTCACCGCATTGAGGAGTAGCAAGATGATAAAGGAGCAATTTTCATCAAAATAAAAATAATCTATGGGATAAGGGCCTACCTCCCATAGCGATTTTAAAAGCTTATCGACGTCATGCTGCGAAAAGTTAAGATAATATTCCCACAGGTCACGACTTTCAAAATCGTTATACTCGCCTACTTTTAAGTAGTAGGGCATAAGCGAAAATGATCCTTTAAACCCACCGGTTACGCCCAAAACCGTATAAACCAAAGGATTTAGGCTTGTGGGATTTGCGGCGAAATTAAGCGCCCAGTCTGTGAGTTCTGATCCGCCACTTCTTTCTGAAGGGGTCTGCTTATACAAATGCAAAAAAGTATGACCAAAGAGAGATGCGGGATTATTTAAGTAATTCGCCGCAAATACGAGACTCACCCCTCGCGCGCGAAAGGTTTTCCGCCAAGTTTCGTACTCGGAACATGTGACTAAAGGTAACGTTTTTTTAGAGATATCCAAGCTTTTAATAATTAAATCAACACGCGCGGGAAAACGGCAAATGGGGTGTTTATCAGGGAGCGAATCGGGTTTTAGTGGTGTGACGAGCATTTCAATCGTAGACACAAGCTCCCGATAAGGATCAGTAGCTCCTTTAGGGTCCAGAAAAAATTCATTAGCGTCAATGACACTTGACTCTCCCAAAAGATGGGGAACATAAAAGAGCAAGGCCTTCCATTCATTACTCCTTGCCAAATCAAAAAGCGCCGATTTTTTTTCTTGGAGGATTTTAGTGAGAGCCGTATTGGCAAGCACGGAAAAGCTCGTGAAATTTAGACACAGAAAAAAAATGTAAAAGCCTAAATTTCGGCTCGCTTGGGTTTTTATAGCCTGTAACATAAAATTCATGTCTGATATTTTTTACCTTAATCGCAAGACTTCATCGCAGTGATTTATACTATTATGCAAAAGGGAAACTATATATAGGCAATCTTGACTCCAAACTGATTTTTAATGAGGATAGGGCCTGGGACCCCGATGATGGTATTTTTAAAACATTAAAGTAATGCAAGCCAAAATTTCAGAATAAAGAAAATTTTACTCCTAACACAAGCTCTAACCGACTAAGAATTTAAAAATTCTGGCGATTCTATGTCTTTTGATCAACTATGCTTTTATTAAATATGAAAAAAATGATGTCGCAAAAAGAAATAGGAGCGCTAAAGCAAGGCAAACCTGAGGAGCCTTTAAATGCGGCTCAAAATAGCAATTTTATGACCCTAAAATATTAATTTTTCAGTTTTTTTGCCGAAATAAGCTTTGGAGATAATTTTTACATGATAAGCAATCTACTCATTAAGCTGCTTAGCCATATGCCTTTATATGGCCAAGGGCTACTGTTTATTTTTGCGGTGGGAGCTGTGGCATTCCCTGCCGCTAAAATATTCTTTTTTATGATGAGTATAAATAAATCTTTGCAAAAAGAGCGCGAAGCAAAAAAGCTGGCTATAGATAAGAGGAAAGCTCCCGCTAACGGTCCCCAAGTTTTTGTCCGCCAAACTGATATTCTCGAAAAAATGAGTAAAGAAGATCAGGCGCAGTACAATTTGGCAATGCAGCTTATTGAAAAAAAACAAATTATTGAAGCGGCTAATATCTTAGAAGCTATTAAGTTTCAGCGTAAAGCAATAGATATTCTTGAAAATACTGGATTCATTGAGGAAGCCGCGCAAATGCTTTTTAGGCTTTCCGCTCCAAATCGCGCGGCGGTTTTATATGAGCGCAATAAAATGTTCGACAAGGCTCTGGCTGTATATCTTAAACTCAATATGCATAAGGAGGCGGGTTTTACTTACCTCAAACTTGGGCCGCTGGATTTTCGTTATGTGTACATGGGAGCCCAATGTTTTGAAAAATCGAGTCTGCTCAAAGAGGCATTTGAGAGTTATATGAGTATCTCGGCATTTAAAGAAGCCTTCAGTTTAGCGCCACAGCTTTTTGATCATGAAATCATCCTACAAAGCTATTTGAGAGACCGCATAGCGGCACAATATTTTTTGAGCACAAGTTCACTTGAGACAATTGAAAATTTTATTAAAAAAATAAAATTTCTTCCTCTGGACTTAAATAGCCTCTTGGAATGGATACGCCTTGCCCCTGATAAACTACCTTATGCGTATATATTTCCTGAGATTTTGAAAGGTAAAGGCCTTTTTGCCTATCTGTTACATAGAAGCGATCCTCTTTTGAAAAAAATTATTTTGCAGAAGATGTTTACACATAGTGACCTACTGCTGAAATATACTGATACCATAATTCACGATTTGGAAACATCAGGCTGCAGAGGTGAGGCTATCATTAGTGCGCTTGTTTTTGAAAAAACTGATGAGGCTATCAAGTCATTAAGCCAGTTGAGCAACTTTGGGGTACTTGCAGATACTCTGCATCAATTCCCTTTATTTAAAAACATTATTTTATCAGTTCCTGGTGAACGAGATGAAATCAGTATGCGCAAATGGCTTGAGGAAATTAAAAAAGATATTCTCACGGTAGTTAAGACCAAAAAAACTTGGTCTGAGCAGGAGAAAAAAGCAGCGAGTGTGAGGGCTCAACCGAAAATAGTTGCCTAAAACATTCGGCCCTATCCGCCATTGTCAGACAAGGCCTAATTCTACTCCGTTATATTATCGATAACTGTGTTGCTCGCCCTGGAAAAATGGTAGCGGCGGCGTAAAGAAGAAATTCAGGATGAGAATTGTAAAGCAAAGATAGGTTACTCGGGGGAGATCCCTCCGAGCTTCACTCGTTCGGGACACGTTTCTATCCAGAAAGCCCTGCTTTCTAGATGGAAACTAATTAGTGTCCAGCACCAAAATGGAGCTCAGTTTTGCGTTCTTTAGCCGTTGGCTCATGGTCTATGGTCGAGTGTTTGTTATTTTCACTTTTTATACTGGAAATTCCCGAATTCAATTCGGGCCGAGCGGCAAGATAATCCTTCGTATAAACCCAATTTTCTCCTGGGCCTCCCACCATTGCAAATTCAGGACCTAAGCGAATAGCATCAACGGGGCATGCTTCTTCGCACATGCCGCAGAAGACACAGCGCAGGATATCAATCTCAAAACGAACGGGGAATTTTTCTATCTCATTGCTAGGATGCTGACCCGCTTCAATGTGTATGCACTCTGCCGGACAAGCTGTAGCACACAGGTAACAAGCTGTGCAGCGAACTTGCCCGTCTTCGCGACGCGTTAAAAAATGGCGACCTTTAAAGCGGTCACCGTAAGTTGCCGGTGCTTCCGGCCATTCTAAGGTTTCCGATTTTTCTAATTTAAGAAGTTGCTTAAAAAAAATCGTTAAAGTCAGCCGCATGCCGGTCATGATGGTGCTGACAAAGCCCCACGCTTGACTCAGAACATTTTTGTCTACTGGGGGTAAAGCTACTTTTTTAACGCTCATAGATCCTCTTAGTTTTCTTGTAATAATGCCGTTATCTCGACCAAATCTTTTACCTGATCATTTAAGGGGAAAAAGGGTTTTTCTGCCAATTTACTTTCCATATTTTGGGCATTTAAAAAGGTTCCGCTTTTTTCGCCAAAACATTTTAAGGGAACAACTAAATCAAATGCGGGGTTTTTGGCATGTTCCGCTTGGCTAGTGAATAAAGCAACATCCCCAGCAGCACTCAGTTGTTTTAACTGATCATCAAAGCTAGAAACAAACCCTTGTGTATTCTCAGGAGCAATGGCGATGAAAAATTTAGCCCCACTAGCCATAGCATCAGCAAAGCCAGATTTACTCACGACTGGCGGCAAACCAACGGCCTCTAAGCTAGCAGCGTGTCCCTTAGTATTGGGATTTTTATCACCTCTGTTCAGCAAGCCATCAAATGCCTCGATATTTTCCGCACTATCACGCCAGGCAAAAACCTTTTTTACGCCCAAAAAAGTTACAAAATAGGCAAATGTCTTTTTATATTCTTCATTCGTTAGCTGTGAACTCACCAATAACGCGATGTCACTTGGCGCATATTTGGCCATTTTTAGCTTTAGGAAAGCAAGGGCATCGCGAATATCCGCACGCACTCTTTGCTCCTTAGATCCCCGTTCATTGTCTTGCTTAGGAGTAAAAGCTGTCCTCTGGCGTTTTTCAGGGTTCATATGCGCATATAAATGACGCCCTTCGTCACACATCCAGTGACCATTGGTTTCGGAAAAACGCGGTTTAATACGGTAATAACGCCGCTCTTCAGGTTTGCTATAGAGTTTTACCTGACACCCTGTAGAGCATCCTGGGCAGGTGGTATCAATGTCCTTTAAAAACCAGACGCGTTTGCGGAAACGAAAATCCTTAGACGTAAAGGCACCCACGGGACATATGTCGACAAGGTTTGTTGTATAATTATGGGAGATTTTTTTATCATCATAAATACTGATGATAGCTCTATCACCGCGATCGAAAATACCGAGAGCACCTGTTTTGGTAACTTCCTTTTCAAATCGCACGCACCGGGAGCACAGGATACAACGCTCCGTATCAAGAACCAAATCACCACCGACATCGAGAGCCTTGGGTTTGAGGACTTTTTTTAAGGTCATCTCACTTTTATATTTACCCACAGACATATAATAATCTTGTAAAGAGCACTCTCCCGCTTGGTCACAAATCGGACAATCCAGAGGATGGTTGATCAGATGAAATTCTAAAGCCCACTTATGGGCTGCTTTGACTTCCTCGGTCTCTGTTGTCACCTGCATACCTGGTGTTGCGATGAGATTGCAGGCAATTTCTAGTTTAGGACGGCCTTCGACCTTTACCATGCAAAAACGGCAAACGCCAGCGATACTCAGGCCAGGATGCCAGCAAAAATGCGGGATCTTAATCCCTTCACGGGCAGCTGCCTGCATGACCGTCCAGCCTTTAGGTACGGTGACTTCGTTATTATTTAAGGAAAATGTTAGCGTTTCGGTTGCTTGCTGTTGGGTCACGATGCCTTTCCTTTTCTTATATAAGCTTTTAATTCATCGCCGAATTTTTGTACGATGGCCATCGTTGGCATAGCAGCAGCATCGGAAAGAGCGCAAATTGTCTTCCCTCCCATATTTTTTGCTATGACCGCCAAGCGATCGACATCTTCTTCTTTTGCGTGTCCACTTACTATCTCATGCATAATATTAGCTATCCATCCCGTGCCTTCGCGGCAAGGAGTGCATTGACCGCAGCTCTCGTGGTGAAAGAAATTGGCAATAATTTCCATGAGCCGCACCATACTGGTATTGGTATCAATAATCATCACAGCACCGGAACCAAGCATGCTGCCTTTGGCGGCGATGCTTTCATAATCTAAGGTTAGGCCCTTGAGCTCGTCAGGCAGTAAAACCGGTGCAGAAGCACCGCCTGGGATACATGCTTTCAATGTGTGACCTGGAAGCATCCCCCCAGCATCTTCATAAAGAAGCTTCTCAAAGCTATAGCCTAAAGGAAGTTCGTAAACACCGGGGCGTTGAACGGGGCCTGATATACAAAATAATTTGGTTCCGGCAGCTTTTTCAGTTCCAATGGCTCTATAGGCATCGGCACCATTATTGATGATCCAAGGTACAGAGGCGAGGGTTTCCGTGTTGTTGACTACCGTAGGTTTGCCCAAATACCCAGATACCGCGGGGAAAGGGGGCTTGAGTTTAGGCTGGCCTTTTTTGCCTTCTAGTGAAGACAGCAGCCCTGTTTCTTCGCCACAAATGTAGGCACCTGATCCTGAATAATGATCCATTTCCAGAGAAAATGCTGTGCCGAAAATATTTTTTCCAAGAAAACCTGCGCTATAAGCTTCTTTAATCGCGGTTTCTAGCCAGGCGATTTCTTCATAGAATTCGCAGCGGGTGTAAATATAGGCTTTTTGAGCACCAATAGCATAAGCAGCAATGGCCATGCCTTCAATGAGCATATGAGGACTGAGTTCACAAATATAGCGGTCCTTAAAGGTTCCGGGTTCCCCTTCGTCATTGTTGCAGACTAAAAATTTCTGCCCCTCGGCTTTGGGAACAAATGACCATTTTAAGCCAGCAGGGAAACCTGCGCCGCCCCGACCACGTATACCAGAATTTTTTACAATTTCGATCAGATCTCCTGGGGCCATCGTGAGGGCCTTTTTCAAAGCCTCGTAGCCTCCGTGGTTTTGATACGTCGCTAAAGCGCGGCTATTGGCTATTCCCTCGAACGCCGTCAAAATTTTTACTTTATCCGTTGTATTTCCCATTTATTGTTTCCTTAAAATCCCAGCCACACAGATAAACCCAAGGTCTTATTTTTTTATTTTGTCTGCCTAAGCGCTCGCCTCATCCAAATAACGAGAGACGATTTCCTGGACATTATGTTCAGTGACTTTTAAAAAGCGATCTTTATTGACGAGCATCGCGGGAGCACCGTCGCAAACCCCTAAACAAGGAACACCCTGTAGTGAAACGGGTGAGGGCTTACCGGTTTTTTTCTCAAAATCTTCGATCATGTGACGAATTTTAGCCATCGCACTATCTGCTCCCATCATATGACAAACAATATTGTCACAAAAAAGAACGCGATATTTTTTAGGCTCTTCTAAGCGGTACATAGAATAAAAAGTTGCGACTTCATTGACCTGAACTTCGGGTAAACCGAACTCTTCCGATAACCCTTTTAGGTGCTCTGGTTTAATCCAGCCATATTCATCTTGAAGTTCGTGCAAAATGGGAAGAATAGAAGATCTCTTTGTTTCATAACGACCGAGATACCCATTAATCTTGGTCACGATGGATTCAGAAAAAACGCTCATTTCTCGTCTACCTTATTTCAATGCCTAATATTTATCTATCAAGCTCACCCGCAATTATATTGATGCTCCCCAACGCAGCGATGGCATCTGCAAGTAACTGCCCTTTTACCATGTCTGGGAATGCTTGGAAAATAGCAAAGCAGGGGGGGCGACATTTTACGCGGTATGGTCTTCCACTGCCATCACTCACCACATAAAAACCGAGTTCACCGTTAGCGGCTTCCCCGTAACCATAATATTCTCCGGCTGGTGGTTTGACGCCATTTATGACTAACATAAACTGATTCATCAGTCCTTCGATATTGCCGTAAACATCTTCTTTTTTAGGAAGGGAAATACTCGGATCTTCAACACGGATAGGACCGGAGGGTATGTTATTTAAAGCCTGTTCAATAATGCGACTTGACTCTAGGATCTCGGCCATACGGACAAGATATCGGTCATAGGTGTCACCTTTATGGCCAACAGGGATATCAAATTCAAATTGATCATAAGAAGAATAAGGGGCATCAACACGCAAATCCCTAGCCACACCGGTGGCTCTGAGGCAGGGCCCAGTAAATCCCCAGTTTATGGCATCTTCTGCTGAAATAATGCCTACATCCTTAAATCGGCCTACAATAATGCGATTTTTTGTGCATAAGGTATCGATTTCGGTATAGGCATCTCTAATCACTTTGAGGGTTTCGCGGGCTTGATCTACCCAGCCATCGGGGATATCAAAACCCATACCACCAACCCGTGCCACAGAAACGGTGAGCCGGGCGCCGCATAGTTTTTCAAAAAGATCATAAACCGCTTCGCGAGCGCGAAACCCAAGCCAAAAATTAGTTAGGGCTCCAATATCAAGGATATTGGCGACGATGCAAACATAGTGGTCAATGATGCGAGAAAATTCATCCAGTATAACGCGCAGCACCTGAGCTCGAGGAGGTGCTGTGATGCCCAGCATTCCTTCGATCGTGCGGCACCAGACATTGTTATTCATGGGAGAAGAACAGTAATTTAAGCGATCAGTATAAGGGATAACTTGGTTGTAATCATGAGTTTCGCACATTTTTTCAAAACAACGATGCAGGTAACCAATTTCGATATCCATCTTTTCGATGTTTTCGCCCGATAAAATCGTCATCAAACGCAGCGTTCCGTGCGTAGCCGGGTGGGCCGGGCCTATATTGATCCAAATTTTATCAGACAAAAAATCGTCTTCCTGTTCGAGCATGCGCTGACGATCTTTTTCAAAAACGTGATCTATCGGGGTGATGCAACTTTGGTTGCGATCGGCAGGATAATCTTTGCGCAGGGGATAACCAACAAAGTCATGATGGCACAAAATACGGCGCATATTCGGGTGACCCGTAAAACGAATGCCGAACATATCGTAGGCTTCGCGTTCAAACCAATTTGCAGAGCGATATATCGAAGTAACAGAAGGGAGTGAATCATCTTGACCAAGGGCGACTTTTACACGCAGACGTTTTTTGTTTTCGGGGTCTGCCAAATGATAAACGACATCGAAACGCCTATCGCGCTCAGGATAATCAACACCGCATACATCCATCAAAAACGGATAGTGCTTTGCGAGTACCTTAAATATTGGGAGAATCTGCGTTTGGTTCAGTACCAGAGTATCTTGATCCCCGTTTTTGGGATCGCGCATAAATTCAAAGCCCGAGTCAGGAAACTGGTTTTTAAGGTCTTCAACGACAATTTGATTGGGAAAAGTAACCTCTTGTGTCAACGCTCACATCCTTTTGGATTATAGGTTTTGTGCTGGCGCAGAATCTCAAAAAACGATAAGCAACAATTATAACTCTAAAATTATGCAAAAACCAACAACTTCTGTACCAAATTTAGGGATATACTCCCTGGATAGATCTGCGTTATTATTTTTAACTAAATCGTCAGGCCAGGCTAGTCATATATTTCATCAAATGATAATAAGTATAAAGAAAAAAATTTCATCTGACCCTAATAAGGAAGTTTTTATGGAAATTCAAAAGGGACTTTTAAAGGCGGCGCGTACCCACAATCTCGGTGAATTGAGAAGGGCTAATGCCGGTCAGGATGTCATTCTCATGGGGTGGGTTCATAGACGCCGCGATCATGGTCAGGTGATATTTATCGATATGCGGGATAGATTTGGGATTACGCAAATCGTTCTCGATACGGGAACAGACGCAGAGCTCGCGCAAGTAGGGAGTAAAATCAGACAGGAGTTTGTGATTATGATTCAGGGCACGGTTGTCGCGCGCCCGGATAATATGGCAAATACAGATCTTCCCACAGGAGAAGTTGAAATCCATGTCAAATCTCTGCAAATTTTAAACGAATCGGAACCACTACCTTTTCCGGTCGTCGAAAGCGATAAAGGCGAAGCATCCGATAATTTGCGCCTAAAATACCGCTACCTGGATTTGCGTCGTCCTCGCCACATGGACAATATCCTCAAGAGGATCAATTTTGTCAAAGCGATGCGCCGCGCTCTCGAAGATGAAAATTTTTTAGAAATCGAAACACCATATTTATACAAGTCAACCCCTGAAGGTGCCCGCGAATATCTTGTGCCCTCACGCGTGCATCCCGGCCATTTTTATGCTTTGCCGCAAAGCCCGCAGTTATTTAAACAGGTCCTTATGATTTCCGGTTTTGACCGCTACTATCAGGTCGTCCGCTGTTTCAGGGACGAAGATCAACGGGCGGACCGTCAGCCGGAATTTACTCAGGTCGATATTGAGGTCTCTTACACGAATCAATCGCTTTTTCTTCCCTTGATGGAAAAAGTTTTACAAAATGCGCTGACCAGTTTTGGGGCGAAAACCATCTCATGGCCGCTGCCACGCATGACTTTTGCTGAAGCTATGGAAAAATACGGTAACGACAAACCTGACACAAGGTTTGGTCTCGAGCTTCATGATCTTAGCGAAGAAATTAGCGCGAGTTCTTTTAAGGTGTTTAAAGAGGCCCTGGATTTGGGCGGCATTGTCAACGCACTTGTTGTTCCCAAAGGAAGTGAGCGCTTTTCGCGCAAAGACTTTGATGAACTCGGTGAGATGGTCAAAAAAGCGGGAGGCAGGGGTCTTGCCTGGGCAAAAATCGTCGAAGAAGGAGGCGCCGCTACTTGGCAGTCACCAATCGCAAAGTTTTTTACCCCAGAGCTAGTAGCAAATATCAATAAAAAAATTGGCGCCCAGGTCGGTGATGTCGTCTTTTTTGGTGCTGGTAGTTACGCCACCACTAAAGCAAGTTTAAGTGAACTCCGCAATCACTTGGGCAAGCGTTTAAAGCTTTATAAGCCCGGATCGCTGAATTTTTTATGGATATATGATTTTCCTCTGTTTGAACGTGATGACGAAAGCGGACGCTTGATTGCGCGGCATCATCCTTTTACCATGCCGCATCCTGATGATCTTGCTATCTTGGAGGAGAGTCCTGAAAAAGCCCGAGCGTCAGCCTATGACCTCGTACTCAATGGTTATGAAGTTGCCGGAGGATCGATTCGTATTCATAATCAAGCGCTGCAGCAGAAGATATTTTCTTTGGTAGGCTTAACGGAAGAGGAAGCGCGAAGCAAGTTCGGATTTTTACTGGATGCCCTCAAGTTTGGCGCGCCTCCTCATGGTGGCATTGCCTTTGGTCTTGACCGACTTGCGATGGTTTTAAGTGGCTGCGACGCGATTAGAGACGTCATTGCATTTCCCAAAACACAAAAAGCAACCTGTTTGATGACCGATTCCCCGGCAGTGGTTCCCCCCCAAGCCCTTATGGATCTGCACATCAAACTAAGGGCTACAGATATAAAGGACATCATTCATGAGTAAGGGGTTATCTCAGGACACTCTTTGGCACCAGTATCCTATGGGGCCAAAGGTGCAAGCTTTTTTAGAACTCTCTGCTTCAGATTATCAAGGGGCTCAGATAAAGGCACCGTCTGAAGAAGTAAAAAAATCTTTCGACACGTTTTTTTTAACGTGGATATCGAGCCACACCTGTGCCAATGAAGATTCACTCATCGATCTTATGGATGAGCTTATTGCCATGGATAAGGCGCATCTTGCGCTTATTTTACATGAAAAAAATAAAAGCATTTTTACGGACCAAGATTTTCGCGGTGTTTTGTCTTTAGGTATAGCTTCGATGCTATGTCACGACCTAGATGCTGCGGAGGAATATTTTTTGAGTGCGCAAAATATCAATACCGCAGAACCAGCCCCTTATGTCAACTTATCGCAAATCGCTATGCATAAAAACCAATATGATTATGCGGAGGACATTTGTTTGCAGGGTTTAAAAATTGATAAGAACAACCTCAATCTTTGGCAAATTTATGCAGAAATTGCTCATGCGATGCGGACAGAGAATATTCACCTTTTTATTAGGGAAAAAGCAGAAAAACTTTCGTCTTGGGCAGGATATTCTTTGGCTCACCATTTAAATCAAAACAAAGATAACACCCAACTTTTGCAAGATTTTTCCAGTTTATATGCGATGGGTGAGCGGGATCCTAGTTTTCTTATCGAATACACCGCAGTTTTGGGTCAGGAAGCCGAGTACGAAAAGCTGCTTCTTGTGGTGAGAAATACCGAAAAAAATGCGGAAAAAAATACTCCCTATCAATTTTTTATCCATGGTAGTCAAGCGGCGCTGCAGCTTGGGAATAAAGAGCAGTTTTTTTCTTTGCTTAAGAAAGCAGAAGCATCACACAATTTTTCTCCCGAATTTTTACCCGAAATCGCTGCGCTCAAGGCGGAAGCTGAATAAATTTTCTCGGGGGTGTCCACCAAAGGCCGGGCACACCCTAACTTCTTTTTCAATATCTAAGCGTTACTTATTATAGGGCACTGCTGTATAAGAGCCGCTTACAAAATTTGTTGGATTATATTGAGCTCTATCTAATTGTGGTCTTCTAATGAGGCTTCTATCTAACCATTGATATTGACAGTAGGATTCAGCATCATCAAAATCAGCGGGGCTGGGCACTAAACTCTCTTCACTGATACCACACATATTCTCTCTAAATACATAAGTACCATTTGTTAATCAACAAGATATGGTTACCGTAAGTACTCTGCTTGGGCATTCAGAGAAAGCGTCTTGCAATTGAGAATTTCTTTTTGTGCTGTGGGTGAAAACAATGCGTGATCACAAAATATCGCTGATCAGTTGTTTCCCTGTATGCATTACGCCTTAATCTTGCTCAGTATCGCAGAGGGAGCTGGTAAAAGAACTCGCGCCGATTGCGGGAGATTCTTTGATATTGCTAGAGGCAGTGCTATGGAATGCGCAGCTGCAATTGATGTATGCAGAATTTTAAATCTTGTAGACGAACAAAAACAACAAACGACCCAGCTGCTTTTGCATCGGATAGTCGCAATGCTTACAAAATTGGCCAGGCCGCACTAAGCTGCAACGACGCCGTGTTTCGCCCAGACCCACGATGCCGTCTGAGCTTACGCCTAGGCTGACGAAATCGACTAGGTCCACGCATTAATGTGAGTACAGGCCCTAATTATTTACAGAAAAATTGCAGAAAAAAATTGTTACAATGTACACAAAATAGGTGTGCTATGGCGCCTGTTTAGTAAGTTGGGGAACTTCAGGTTACAGTGAACAGCAGTTCATTCGGTTAGCGCTTTAAGGCCTATTGAATCGACATGCCTTGGATTATGAATTAGATTTTACTAAAAGGCGTTAGGGAGCCTAATACCAAAAAAAAATTCCCTTTGCGAACTCCCCACTCATAAAAAATAGAAATCTATAGTTATATCAAAGACTAAAATATCAGCTAATTTAAAATGATTTTAGAGTCTTAAGTTTTATCTATCCCTGCCGATACCCCGCAATATGGCCCAAAATCTACGGTTATTTTTTTAAAGGGTTAAAAAATGAGTCAATTTCTTGAAGACCAGGATCTGGTCACCTCAATTGAACGTAGTTCCAGTGAGGGAAAATCTCTGTATCTCAGGTATGGAGGCAGGCCAACACTAGAAAAGCTCCACAAGATATTTTATGACAAAATTTATAAACACCCCTGGCTCGGCGAATTTTTTAAGGGTATCGATCAAACGCATATCGAAAATCAACAGTCTGATTTTATTGCCATGCTTACAGGTGGACCCAAGCAATTTTGCGGACGGATGCCCAAAGATTCGCATATGCATATGTATTTGACGGAAGAACTTTTTATGGTGCGTCACGAGATACTCAAGGAATCAATTATTGAAGCAGGTGTCGCAGAACAAGAGTGCAAGGAGTTATTATCGATAGACCTTGCCTTTAAAAAAGTTCTTATCAAATCTAATGTCAATGAATGTAAAAAACGCTACACCATGGACGAAATCATTGTGATTGAGAATCCTCAGTACCGTAAAACTTCCTGAAGGCTTCACAAAATTGGATGTGCTTTAATATTCATTTTTAAAGTGCTTTGGCAATGTGCTGCTTATATTTCCTAATAAATAGGTGTTTATTTTTATGAAAATTTTGTGTGGTCTATTGATGGGTATGCTTTTGTCCTGTACTCCCTATAAACCGGAGTTTATCCACGATAGTTTTACTTTTAGTGAAATACATAAATCAAAAATCCTTATCGGAGGCGTCATGGACGTAACGGTAATTGGAGACAAAATTTGTGACGCTGATCCTGCTAAATGTTCGATTTATTGGAGCATGATAGCCTATAAAGAGATGAAAAATAATAGAGATGATTTACAGTTTTTTCATCCGAGTTTTGCGCTAAAAGTTTTGGGGAAAGAGGCTTACGCTGAAATAATTGAAACATTTAGTGAAACGAACGACCTTTCCGCTGAGCAATTGGATTTGCTGAGTAGTAAATTGGAGTTTGATTACGTAGTTTTTGCAACGATCCTAAAAAATGAGACTGGTAAAGATATTGATGATAGGCGAGACGAGGAAAAAAAAGAAACTGCTAGAGAATATCGAGCAGATAGAGATATTGAGGGTAGCTTTAAGATATATGATTTAAGGAAAAAAATGGTCGTTTGGATCGGAAGCAAAAGTGCGGAAAGAAGGGCATCTAATAGAGTGGTTATTAAGGACCCGCCACCGCCAGAACCAGATAAACCGATTAAAAATGGTTGGGAGCTCGCGGCGGCTTTACTCTCTGGGCCTGATAAAAAAGACGCGACACCAGAGGTGACCTATCCTACACCGCCTTCAATTGTGGATACTATGCAAACATTGTTTTCTGATGTTGCGGGGGTTTTGCCCGAAAAAAATTAGGTGGTGTTCTCGTTCATTGAGTCTGAGTCGGTATTTTAGTTACCTGAAAATGCAAATTCGGCTCACTAGATATCGTTTGTATGACTTGAGGGATATAGCGCTGAGTTTTGAAATATTTGATCCCAAAATTCTTTATTGACATAATAACCTTCATGCCCGCCCTCTAGCTCAAAAAAAGTAACATTGCGCGAAAATGGTCGCAGGGAGTTTTTTAATGGCATCAAGCTTTCTTTGGAGGTTAAAGAATCTAGTTTCCCGGTAAATATCTTGAGACTTATATTTCCTTTTGACAGTTCATGCTGCAAATGTTCGATAAAGTTTGGGTTTGGAAAATTGATTTTTTTGATGACCTCATGGCCTTTGATGGACAGTTCACTTAAAAAACGGCAATCAATGAGGAGGGAATCAAGATATTCTTGGTTTTTTGCGCGAGAATCTTTAAAAAGTTTATAGGCTTTTGTGCATATTTCCTTAGTATCCTGTCCTGAAGTCATATTCCCGAGTAAATAGGCGGGGAGGTTAAACTGAGAGTCAATTTGATCAAATATTTGTGATTTTAACGTAGGCAAAATTAATTGCCGGGGAAGAAAGGCGGAAACTCTTAATTTATTTAAATTATTGTGAAAAGTTTCCCACTGATCCGTAAAACCAAGGTAAAGTCCCGCGGCATCAAACAGAGATCCACCACATAGACGAAACTTTTTATGAGCATCCTCGAAACAATCATCGTCTAAAATCATCGATTTTAACTTCAAAATCAAATTTTTGTCGTCTGGATAGCGGTCATAATAAGCTTGAGTGATGCGCTCTTGGCTTTGGATTCGCCCTAACGACCATGCGACAGGATCATTACTCACGGAATTTCCATAAATATAAGCGGAGTCTACATGATCCGGTGCATAGTGGATGTAATCCATGACAATACTACTACCAAAGCTATGGCCAGCAACGCTCCAGCTTTTTCCGAAAATAAGCTCCCTTAAGGCCTCGGCATCTCTTACAATGCTGCGAACTCCGAATTGTTTGATTTTGTGGCTTAAAATACTTGGGTCCAAATCATCAGGAAAGCTAGAAGAACAGCCAGTGCCCCTTTGATCAAGAAAAATTACTCTGTTTTTACCCAAATTTTGGCTATTAGCCAAGAGTTGTACGCTGCTTTGTGCTGATACCCCAGGTCCTCCATTGAAAAACACCACGGGTTTTTTGCCCTCGCTGATTGATTCGGGAATTGAATATTGATAAAAATATATGAGGATTTCTTCCCCACTTGGGTGGTCCCAGTCAAGAGGTACCCAGTAAGCTCCCGCTGTGACATTCCTTGGGAGATGACTAATAAAATTTTGGCATTCTGCGCTTCTGTGCGGTGCCTCTCTTGCGGCTAACTTAGCTGAAATTTCTTGTGAGGTTAACTTATTTGCCCCGCAATTTGCAAAAAGAAGGGAAATTAATACTAGGGCTAATAGCTGAAAAATTTTGAAAATTTTTCTGAGTTTGCTAAAAAGTTGCATATTGGCTCCAATATAAATATTTCCTAAACGGGGACCTGAGCTGCTAAATTTTGTCTTAACCAAAACAAGTCGATTACCCAATCGCTTTTTGCCTGCAATTTACACGAGAATTTTATGGTTTTAATAACGCTCAAGGTGGCAAAAAAACTGGTTTTTACTGCTCGCCTTTAATCTCAAAATTGTGCTTGGGACAAAATTATAAAACGTAGGTGAACCTTATACCACTATGAATTTAAAGCCTAAAATTAATATGCCAGGTTCAGTTTTTGTGTTCCCAATTGGGAACAGAGGGTTATGGCGCATTTTATAAACTTAATGGGCTAATTTTTAAAGAATCAACCTCACGCCACCAAGAGCCTCAATGCGGTGGGGAAACCTGCCGCTCGGCGTTCCTAGAAACATATTGTTTTTAGGCACGCTGAGCCGCTTAGATAGCGCATCAATCATAGGCGGGGTAAAGTCGCCTTTAACAGCCAAAAAATCTATACGAAGAGTGGGGTAAAGGTGATCAATGGTCTTAAGTTGCTCTGCAAGTCCAGGTGGAATATCGTCATCCCCACTATAAATATGAACGACAAGCAAATGCGAGGTTTGCTCATTTTCTAAGACATAGAGAGCAGCCTTATTTAAAGTAATCGCATCATCACCACGCGTAAAATACTCATCGCCTGCGCGGGATTTGCTCGCAAGCTTGCAAACCCGCTTCAGCGATGGATAATAAGGTCTCAATGGCATGAGCGGCCTATGGTATATGGGGTGTAGAAATAAAAAGATATAA
>JAUILP010000054.1 GCA_030432875.1 Oligoflexia bacterium
GTCAAAGCCCTTGCTCATCAGGCGATTAAAAGGGTGGTTAATGGCTAAACCCATCGCCGAAGCGGGTTTGCGAGCTTGCGAGCAAATCCCGCGCAGGCGATGAGTAAATATATGATGCCTTTAGCCGAATGTCCTCATGTCACAATTTTGGGAGGATACGATGAAAATTATTTGTGGATTTCGTGCCGGTATTCAGTGCCTTTTAATTATGATGAGCATTATTTCGTGTCAAACGACATCGGATAAAACAGCGGGAGGAAAAGGAAAACCTTCAACTTCCGCAGAAAAAGAAAAAAAAAAAATAGAGGATGAGAACTACACAATAGAGCTTTCAAGTGAACTCATTTATAAAAAAACGCAGGGGGAAGTCAAGCTAGCGGATCAAGAATCGGCAACTAAGCTTGCCGAAACAAATACTGGCTTCTCTTTTATGATGGGGTACCTTCTAACCGATCACATTGAGCCCTTCATTGAAACTAAATATGTGCGGTTGGAGAGAAAAGTTGCTGAATTTGGCTCCTCAGAAACCCTCATGGATGTTGGTTTGGGAGCTATTGTCAATTTACCCCAGGTCAATAATGATGAAAAAGAGGACACTCCTAAGGCCGGAACCGTACCCAAAAATATGTTTACTCGCGCTAAATGGATTCCCTATGTAGGTATTTTGTTTGGAACATCTTCTGTCAAAGATTCGCGGGGTAATACGGGAGCAGATCCCGCCACGGTTACCGATGGCGATAGTTTTACAAAATTTATGCTTGGAACCCGTTGGATGGTGTATCCTCATGTGTCTCTAAATTTTTCTATGCGCCTCCTTTATGAAAAATCAAAAAGCGCCGCGGTGCTACCTGATGAAATCGGTGCTGAAAGGTCAAAATTAAAACTAGAAACCCAACTACTTTCTATGAGTCTTTTCCTTTAGGGGGTAATGCATCTATCTCATCATAGGAGTCTCTTTACCTCGGGGATCATAGAGGAGGGGGGAAGAGTAATATGTTTATTGGTCATCCTACTTAATAAATAACTTGCTGAAATCATATTGATTACCACCATTTTCTTGACATAGGGTAAAAAGTCGCATAAGTATTACTTTCTTGTTGCCCCGATAAGTGTGACAGGTTAAGCTTACAGTCTGAAATAAATCCTGTGTCTTAATTACCGGCTATAGTTTCATGTAAGTGTCAAATAAGTGCGTTCTTCTTATTTAGTTAAAATAAGCCTTAGGTACTGCACAAAAAAATATGAGAAAAAAAACAAAAGACCAAGTAAGAAAACCTGCAACCTCTATGTGCAAATTGCGACTAATATTTTTTCGAGCTAACCAAAACCTATTTCATAGGTGCCTATAAAAGCAAAATTCTATTAGTTCGCCTAGGTAGATTTTTAAATTCAAGTGTTTATATTAACGAAGGTTTATTTTTCCCTATTAACGCCATTTATGAGCTTCATGAGGTAATGAAGCAGTCCTCATATAACCCACCTCAAATAGTGAGATTCCCATGTCAGAAAATCAGAACCCCAGACGAGTGCCCGCTCAGCGCGGCGAAAAAAGAACAGTTCCTCAAGAGGCCCAGTCGAGGGAACGCCAATCCAGAACTCCTGCGAGTGCTCAAGCCGAAAATCCAGAAAGTTTGGAAAGTCCTGTTGTAGAATCAAAAACAGCTTCTCTTTCTACAATTGATGGCGCGCAAAACGAAGTTGGTGAAATTAATCTCAGCCGTCTTAAAACGCGCCCCATCGGAGAGCTCAATCGCGTTGCTCGTGATTTGGGTATCGAAGGTGCGGCAAGTATGCGTAAGCAAGAACTTATATTTGCGCTGCTGCAAGCTCAATCAGAGCGCGGCGGCGTCATTTATGGTGAAGGCGTTTTAGAGACTTTACCCGATGGTTTTGGTTTTTTACGTGCGCCGGATTATAACTATTTACCCGGTCCTGATGATATATATGTAAGCCCCTCACAGATACGACGATTTAATCTCCGTACGGGCGACACTGTTTCTGGACAAATTCGCCCTCCTAAAGATAGCGAGCGCTACTTCGCCCTCCTTAAAGTTGAAAAAGTAAATGGCTCTGCTCCTGATGCTGAGTTTGAAAAAATTATTTTTGATAACCTTACCCCGTTATACCCACTAGAAAAATTCAAGCTGGAATTTGATTCGTCAACGGTATCGACCCGTATCATTGATCTTCTGACCCCCATTGGAAAAGGCCAAAGGTCATTGATTGTAGCGCCTCCGAGGACAGGTAAAACCATCTTACTTCAAAATATCGCAAATGCTTTAGAGCGCAATCACCCTGAAGCCAAGCTGATTGTGCTTCTGATTGATGAACGTCCCGAAGAAGTCACCGATATGGCTCGTTCGGTAAAAGGGGAGGTTATTAGCTCCACCTTTGATGAACCAGCTCAACGCCACGTACAAGTAGCAGAGATGGTAATTGAAAAAGCTAAGCGTTTGGTTGAACACAAGGAAGATGTGGTCATTTTGCTCGATTCCATTACCCGTCTAGCCCGTGCCTACAACTCTGTCGTTCCCCCCTCAGGAAAGATTCTTTCTGGTGGTGTTGATTCCAATGCCTTACATAAACCAAAGCGGTTTTTTGGTGCCGCACGAAATATTGAAGAGGGCGGCTCTTTAACGATTATTGCCACCGCACTTATTGATACTGGATCACGGATGGATGAGGTTATTTTTGAGGAATTTAAAGGAACGGGCAATATGGAACTTCATCTTGACCGTAAATTGTCCGAAAAAAGGGTTTATCCGGCTATCGATATTAATAAATCCGGCACACGAAAAGAAGATCTACTTCTGACCAAAGAAACGCTAAACCGTGTTTGGATACTCAGAAAATTGTTGCAGCCACTTAATACGGTTGATGCCATGGAATTTTTATTACAAAGAATTGAAAAGACTAAACGCAATCAAGATTTCTTAGATTCAATGAATACCTAATATGTTTAAAAAACTTGAAGATGTTACGCATAGATTTGATGAAATTGAACGTAAGCTCATGTCTCCTGGGCTTGCGTCTTCTGAATTGACTAAACTTTCAACCGAGCGCGCTCATTTGCTCGATGTCGTTACTGCCTATAGGCACTATTGTAGTTTGAATGCACAAATTTCAGACGCCAATGACATGATGCGAGGCAGCGATGACGCAGAAATGCGCGCTATGGCGAAAGAGGAGCTAGAGGCTTTAGAAGTTGAGCTCGAAAAGGTTGTCGAAGAGTTAAAAATCCTGTCTTTGCCACGGGACCCCAAGGATGACAAGAATGTTATTTTGGAGGTGCGCGCGGGTACTGGCGGCGAAGAAGCTTCGCTATTTGCTGCGGACCTTTTCCGCATGTATACTCGCTTTGCTGACAACAAAGGTTGGCGGACAGAGGTGCTCAGTGTTACTGCGTCTTCTTCTGGTGGTATAAAGGAAGCAATTTGCCAAATTATCGGACACAAAGTTTTTAGCCATCTAAAATTTGAAAGCGGTGTGCACAGGGTTCAGCGGGTGCCAGAAACTGAGGCTCAAGGCAGAGTGCATACGAGCGCTTGTACCGTAGCCGTTTTGCCAGAAGCCGATGATGTCGAAGTGAGTATCGATCCCAAAGATTTAGAAATTACGACCTGTCGTGCCTCCGGGGCGGGGGGGCAGCATATTAATAAAACAGATTCTGCAATTCGCATAGTTCATTTACCGACCGGGTTGGTTGTTGAGTGTCAAGATGAGAGATCACAGCACAAGAATAAAGAACGCGCCTTAAAAATTTTAAATGCACGTTTACTGGATAAAGCAGAAACCGAGCAAGCTGCAGCTATAAGTGCAGATCGACGCAGCCAAGTCGGTTCCGGTGATCGGAGTGAGCGTATCAGAACCTATAATTTTCCTCAGGGTCGTGTTACTGATCACCGTATTAATCTGACTCTTTATAAAATTGCGGAAATTATCAATGGCGATTTGACTGATGTCATTGAGCCCTTGATGGCTCACCAGGTGGAAGAGCTTCTTAAACAAGCAAATGGACAAGATATCATATCGTATGGCGCAAAGAAGTAGGTTTTAGCCCTAATAAGTCGTTTTTTCATCAAATAAAAACGATCGAGGTTTCTCACATGGAAAATAGTGATAGGGGGGCTGAAACCCAAGGAGAAAAATTAGAGACTCAGCCAGAGGTTTGGACGATTAAAAAGCTTCTCGCTTGGTCCTTAGAGTACCTCAAAAAATTCGGTTCAGATACCCCACGCTTAGATGCTCAGCTTCTTCTCGCTCATACACTTAATTGTCAGCGTCTTGAGCTGTTAACTCAGGCAGATAAGCCGCTTTTGCCTGCAGAACTCAGTGCCTTCAAGAGTTTAATCAAAAGACGTGCCTTAATGGAACCGGTAGCCTATATCCTTGGGGAAAAGGGCTTTATGCAGCACACCTTTAAAGTAAACTCCCAAGTCCTCGTACCCCGCCCTGAAACGGAACTTTTAGTCGAAATGATTGTAGAGGCTGCGCGCCAAAAAAATATCCATAAAATTCTGGAAATTGGTGCGGGATCCGGGTGTATCGCCTTATCACTGGCTCATGCTTTGCCGAACATTTACGTCGAATCTTGGGACAATAGTGCAAAAGCTCTTGAAGTGGCTGGTATCAATAAATCCCGATTAGGTGTTGAAAATTGCCATTTTTTTCTCAAAGATGCCTTAGATATCGGTAATTGGCGGTATGAAGGAACGCCGGATTTTGATATTATTGTGAGCAATCCGCCCTACCTCAGAGAAAGCGAATATGGGGCGAACAGCGAGTCTAACCCCATTCGATTTGAACCCAAAAATGCTTTGGTGGCGGGGGAAGATGGGCTTATTTTTTACCATGCTATTGCACAGTATGGTAAAGCCTATTTGAAAGTAGGTGGTACCGTGTTAGTTGAAATTGGGTACCAGCAAGCAAGAGCCGTAACAGATATTTTTGCCGCCATGGGTTGGCATGATATTGCGGTGCATAAGGACTTAAACCACTGCGACCGCATGGTAGTCGCGCGGCGTTCAATGTAAAAAGTAAAAAGAAACCTTATGAATTTTCCTTATAAAAAATTTTTTTCATTTGTTGTTTTATCTGCACTCGGCATTTGGTTAATAGCTTACGTTTATAGGATTTTTCTTGCTCCCTTGTTGTTTAGTTTGTTACTCACCTTTATTTTTGCTCCATTTGTTAATTCGTTAGAAGCGCGAAAAATCCCACGGGGATTGAGTGCTTTTATAATAACGGCACTCCTGACCACTCTTTTTATCGTGGCGACGGTGACCTTAGTGCCCATATTGTATAAACAGATTGTTGTCTTTTTAAATTTAGCTTTGCAAAATTTGCAAGTATGGAAAAATGATTTCATTACCTTCTTCAAAGCGGTTGTCATTGAAAAAGGTTTAATTTCTGGCCGAGAGTTTGATGGTTTTGTAAGCAGAATAAATCCCTTTAGCCAGCTGAGAGATAATTTAGAAGAAAACTTGTGGGGCATCGCCTCACTGGCTCCTAAATGGATAGGAGGGGTTTTAACAGAAATTCTTGTTCCCGTACTAACCTTTTTTTTCCTGAAAAACCTCAAATTTTTCCAAGTCTTTTTCATAAAAGCCATTCCTGGTGAGCTTTTAACACCACTTTCCATTTTAATGGGGAGAATCGAACGTGTAACCCGAGCGGTTCTTCATGGTCAGTTTATCGTAGCTTTTATTTTGGGCTGCTTATATTCCGTCGGTTTTAGTTTAATCGGTCTAAATTCTGCAATTTTTATTGGGGTAATTGCCGGAATATGCCGTGTTATCCCCTATTTGGATATTGCCGCGAGCTTTCTCTTATCATTTATCGTGATATCAGCGAACTTTACGGGATGGACGCAAGTCATCGGATTATGTGTCGTGGTTCTTGTTGTTCAGGCACTTGATGGAATAATTATTACGCCTAAAATCATAGGCGGGCGTACCGGTATTCACCCTCTGATTGTTGTTGTATCGGTAATTGCGTTCGGCAATGTTTTTGGCTTTATCGGCGTCTTGCTCGCCCTGCCTGTTATAGCAACCATTAAAGTTGCCATGAGTTATTTTATTCCCATCTATTTAAATACAGATTTTTACAAAAAAGGCCTAAACCAATAAAAAATTACGGTTGGGTATTCGCTGCTTTCCTCACCCTTTTAGTGTCCCTTAATAGCGGAACCGTGAGGATGAAACCGCTTATGGACTATAGGTCCTATTGATGCTTTTTAGGCAGTTATACGCCCCCTCCTTGATTTGTCACCTAACAGGCTTGGTTTGATGCGCATCACGGGTTTCTGGTGTTCTGAGAACGGGGAGCGGGCCCAAAAAATGCGTTAATAGATAAGCGATGTAATAATTGGGTTTTTGCCTTAATTTACTTTTGTGCGCCTTGTTCTTCGCCAATTAACGGTGTACTATTGTGGTCTGATCTTTGTGGTTGATAGGCGTTATTAAGGTTGCGGACAAGCTAAAAAATTGATCAGGATATAGCAATTATTTTAGACATTTTCTTAAAGTACCTTTTAGGTGAAAAGTACGCGAAAGTCTTAAGTCAATAAAAAGGAGAATGCGTTTGGCCTATAAAAAATTTCTCGTAGACAATCCAAGTTGTTCAAGACGCTTTCATTTATCATATGATGATGAATCAGAGCCTGTAACAGAAACAAGCGCAAAATGTCCTTTTTGTGATGAGGTTATATTTAAGGCTAAAAATCATCCAGAAGTCACTGTAGCGCGGCAAGAAAACCTCATAAAAAAAGCAGAGCTTGCTGATTTACTAATGGAAAATTGTTCATTTAAAGACAATTTTTCTATCAGCCCTAAGAAATAGAATCGATCAGGGTAAAGAGAATAGCTGAAGCGGCTTTGAGGAACTTCCTCGATATGTCACCTGACAGACATGGTTTTGAAGCGCCTCACGGGTCTTTGGTGTTCTGAGATCGAGGCGCGGGCCCTATCATATGTCGGCGTGCAATGGCTACTTCTGCGGTAAGGCCAAGCGGTTCTTTAGGGTGAGAGGCTCATTAGACTATATATTTAGATGCATGAAGACCTTAGTACTACTCCGTTAAATAGGCGTTAACTGCGTTGCTCGTCCAGGAAAAATGCTCATTTGCCATAATGCAAACTCCGCTTTTTCCCCATCCTCGCGCCTTGTTATCCCCAATTTAACGGAGTAGAATTAGGCCATCAGTTCGATGAGTTCCGTACGTGAAAGATTTTTAAATATATCCTCATCTTTGTTTACAAAAGCATCAAATAGCGATTGCTTGGCAGCTATAAGCCGGTCAATTTTTTCTTCTAAAGTTCCTTTGGTAACAAGTTTAAGAATTTGTACATTTTTATTTTGGCCAATCCGGTGTACACGGTCGCTTGCTTGATTTTCTTTACTGGCATTCCACCACCGGTCATAGTGAATTACGACAGAGGCTGCGGTTAAGTCGATACCAATGCCACCGGCAAGCAAGGACCCTAAAAATATCTTACAGTCATTATCTTCATTGAATTTCTTAACGACCTGCCCCCGATTTTTGGTGGCGCCTGTAAAAGAGACAAACTTGATGTTTTCTTCATCAAAATACTCTTCAAATATCTTAATCATGGTGAGGTACTGGCTAAATATAACTATTTTATGATCTGACTCTAAAGCTTCATAAATAAGCTCTTTAGCTAGCTCAAATTTGCCGCTTTCGTGTTTGGCAAAATCTTGTTCTTTAGTTAACAGGCAGGGATGATCGCAAACTTGTTTAAGCATTGTGAGTACGGCAAAAACATGTAAGTAAGGAACACCTTTACCCTCATCCTTTAGGACATCGATGAGAGGAGACGCTTTGAGAGAGATAATATCATGATATAACTTTGCCTGTTCTGCGCTTAAGGAGCAGTGCATGATATCTTCTATTTTTTCTGGAAGATCACTTAAAACTTCTTTTTTAATGCGCCGCAACTTAAAGGGATGAATAAGTCTCTGTAAGTAAAGCTCTGTATTCTTGGATTTGTCTTGGATGATCGGCGTAACAAATTCTTTTCTAAAATAGCTGTCAGAGCCGAGATAGCCAGGGAGTAAAAAATCAAAAATATTTTTTAGTTCAAAAAGATTGTTTTCAATAGGCGTTCCCGTCAGACAAATGCGGATATTGGCATTTAGTTGCGCAACAGCTCCGTGTGTCGCCGTTTTCGCGTTTTTAACAAAGTGAGCTTCGTCAAGAATCACAGCGTCCCACTGTCTCTTACCCAAATCATGAATGTCGCGGAGAAGAACGCCGTAACTTGTTAGAAGAGTATGTTTTTTTGTTCCAAGTTCATGCTTTAGAAGAAATCGTTTATTACCATGGTAAATAAATGGCTTTAAACTCGCGGCATACTGAGAAATTTTATCAAACCAATGATCGATGACTGTGGTGGGACAGATGACTAAAAATTGAGCGTCGGGTTTTTGAAAGAGAAGGGCACTTAAAAGCGCCATTGCTTGATGGGTTTTTCCAAGGCCCATCTCATCAGCGAGCAATCCGTGAAAACCATTTTTTTGTAACCACCACAGCCACTTTAAACCGTCCTCTTGATAATTTCTTAGTTTAAAAGTCTTGTCTGACAGCTGGGGCAATTCATCCAATTTAGTAAGAGTAAGGGTCTTTTGGAGGGAGGACAGAATTTTTTTGCTACCCACAAATTTGTCAAATGCACCTAAATTGGCATAGAGTCGAAATAAATTTAAGTTAGAGACTTTCATGAGTTTTTCATCAGAAGTCTGCTCCCAGTCCATTTCCAAGATATTTTCTGGAATTTCATACCATTTATTTTCTTTTTTAAAAAACTTCGCTTTTTTGTTGCGAGCGAATTTCAGTATTTCCGTCATGCTAATTTTTATGTCATTTTCATATTCATAGATGGGATCTAAAAAAAACCACCCGGCCTGCTCATCCTGTACATTTATTTGCCCAAGGAGCGGCGCTTTTATTATGGCTGTTTCAGATAGTTCACCCGTCAGGTAGAGCTTCGCGCGTTTTCTAAGATCCGAAAACTCGGTTTCAATAAGTTCTATTGCCTTATCACCGGTAAACAACATTTGCGCAGAGGCATTCTTTTCAAAATTGGTAGGATAGGAGTGCAATGGGAAAATCCCCGTTCCTGGCAATATAAAATATTCTGACTGAAAATATTTTTTAACTGATTCAACAAAAAAAACGAAATAGGATTCCAACCCCGTCTTTTTCTCCAGATCAGAAGGGGAAGATAAAGAAAATACTTGAGGAGGAATGGGCGACTTTTTAAGCTTCTGCTCGAGGGTGGGGGTGACCTCTGAAATGAGAGCTGTTCGCACAAGAATATCACCATTCGGTTCATTGCTTGCCAAGTAACAAAGAATAAATTCCGTATCCATGGATTCCAATTGCTTTGTTTTTTCATCGGCGCAGATATTAACAATGGGCTTATTGGAAAGTAAAAATTGAGCGCCCTCGTCTATGCCTAAAAAAAACTCGTTCTTTTTAGATTTGTCATTTTCTAAGGTAAGTTTGAATTCCCCACTTTCGGAGGAAAACGATATCGTTTCTATTTGGGAAAGAAAATGACTGACCGTCGCTACCTTAGATGAAGAAGCTTTTTTTTCCTCAGGGGGCTGAGACGCCTGATAAGGATCCTGGGTTTTTCTTTTGCGGGTTTTTAACTGACTGAACGGAATAAGTTTATTGAGGTCTTTAAAAACATTTTCTTTTTTTTGTGAAATCATGATGATCAGAGCTGCAATGTGGGCGCAGACTTGATTGTAACGCCGATTTTTAGAACAGGTGCATTCTAACCACTGGATATATTTGCCGTCAGGGTGGATTTTTAGGCGTACCTCAAATTTTTTGTGGTCTAGGGCAACAGATGCTGTGAATAAGGTATCTGTTTGCCGTAAATTAGTGACACCTTTCTGCTGGATGATATCAATGGCATCATGCCAATCATCCTCATCTACAGAGTTGTAAACGTAATCGAGTAATGGGCTTTCCTGATTCAGATTATTCATGATTTTTTTCATTGTAAAAACAAATGTCGTTAGATCTTAGCAAAATTTCTAAGTTATAATTATCTCACATTTTGTCCTAATTTTAAAAAGTTATAATTATTTTTAGTACCTTTGCTCAGGGATGGGTTAAAATCTAGCTAAATTTCTGCATAAGATGGCCGAGAAGGTGAGGTACCAGTTTTTGAGGAAAATTGCATGACACGTTTTGAAATAATGAAGCTTTTACTAGATCTTAGTAGCCGACAGTTAGAGCCTTGCATGAAAACTATAAATACCATGGTCTTGCAGCTAAGCAATACAATTGAAGAGATCCTTAAAGCTGTTGACGAGAGAGAAGGTGCAGCCTCCACTATAATTACTTTTGATGCGAACAAGAAGGAAAGTAATCAACGCTTGAGTTCCAGTGGAGACAGTTCAAAGGTGAATGCTTCTAAATTATTGTCAGATCTGCAAAGCCAAAAAGAAAAGTTGAGCGCCCTTGGTGAACAAATCCAGGGGCAGGTTATGGAGTTTATGGGGCTACTTTCTTTAGAGGATGTTATATCACAGCGCTTTGAACACATACTTCACAATATGGAGCGTGCTGGTAGTAAGATTTTGGAAGCCTCTCAGGTGAATACGATAGCAGAAGCCGAAAGCATTATGGGCGCTCTTCATGAAGAAATAAAAAAGTCTTTTACGATGACAGCTGAGAAGGACAGTTTTAAATCTTTTTTTAAGGGTGCGTAGTTCGTATATTAGAAATATTTAAAAAAAGCATTAGCAATAACTAAGGAGAAATAAGATGGCGGTAAAGGTCTTGATCGTTGATGATTCGAAAACAATACGTCAGCAGGTTAATTTTACTTTGGTAAAAGGAGGTTACGAGGTAGTTGAAGCTGAAGATGGGCAGAAAGGGTACGAAAAATTAAAAGAAACACCTGATGTTGCTATGGTAATATCAGACGTAAATATGCCCAATGTCAACGGCCTAGAAATGCTAAAAATGATTAAAGACGATTCAACAACTGCGCACGTTCCTGTGATCATGCTTACGACTGAAGGGAGTGCTGAGCTAATACAGCAGGCAAAAGAATACGGTGCAAAGGGTTGGTTGGTAAAACCTTTTCAGCCAGCACAGCTTATTGCGGCTGTAAGTAAACTAACGGGAACAGCTGCTTAACACCCATTGGTTTTTTCAAGGAAAAAAAATGACCCAAAATAATGAAAAAGTATCGGATGGCGTTTTAGACCCATTAACAAAATATCTATGTGAGACCAGTCAGGTATTTATTTCATACTTTAATGCTGAACTTAACTATATAAAAACCGATATTGATAGTTTGTCTGAAAAGGCGATGACAATACTATCTGCAATAAACAAAGAAGCCGAAACCAGTCGTAATATTGCTAACGAATCTATTAGCAAAACTTATCTAGAAACATCAGTGGAGATGGCGGGTGATCTTAAAAAAGTTCAAGATGATGTAGATTCCATTATGACAGAAGCGCTTTCTAGTCATGAACAACCAAATCTAACTGTTAGCCAAGGTGAACGAGCGCAGAATGAAAATGTTTCCCTGAGAAGGCAGTCTGGCCTATGGTCTAAACATCTTGAGTCACTATCCACTTTAGAGGGTTTAGTGTGTACTCCAATGTTTAATGCCATTACTAGCCTATCTCACGATGATATCGTTATGCACTATATCAATAATGCCATTAGCGTATTAGACAAAATAAAAGAAACTTACTTTCCCTTAGCCGGTGAAAAAGAACCAAATATAAATATAGAATATAGTGCAGAACAGGTTTCTCAGGATCTAAATAAATTTTACCAATTATATTCTATGGTTAGTGAAAGAGATGTCTTCAAAAAATTTTGGAATCAGACAAACATAAAATTTAAGTCCTCGAAAAAATCCGCATGAGCCAGAGAGCTAGGCTAAATTATCTAGTGATTACAGTGACTTAAAAATTAAACCGGTTTTGCGAAAAAAAAATTTAAAAATCTATTGACGCCTTAGTGTGAATTTCATATAACACCTTTCACGCTATTTTTGACTTACGAGAAAAAAACAAGCGGACACGCAAAAAAAAGTAAAAATAATACTTGCTTTTGCGATCAGGACTGGAGATAATGATCGGCCTGAAACGAAAAAAGTGCTCTTTGAAAACTGAATAGAAGAACTAAATACTACGTCAATCGTTTGAACGGTCATCGACCATATTTTGATAATTAAATTATCTAGGATAAAAACGTTAGAGTTTGATCCTGGCTCAGAACGAACGCTGGCGGCGTGCTTAACACATGCAAGTCGAGCGTGAAAGTCCTTCGGGATGAGTAAAGCGGCGCACGGGTGAGTAATGCATAGGAACATGCCTTTAAGTGGGGAATAACCGCGGGAAACTGCGGCTAATACCGCATGTGCTCGAGAGAGTAAAGGTGGCCAATCCTTGGAAGCTATCGCTTAAAGAGTGGCCTATGTCCCATTAGCTTGTTGGTGAGGTAACGGCTCACCAAGGCGACGATGGGTAGCTGGTCTGAGAGGACGATCAGCCACACTGGGACTGAGACACGGCCCAGACTCCTACGGGAGGCAGCAGTGGGGAATTTTGCACAATGGGGGAAACCCTGATGCAGCAACGCCGCGTGAGTGAAGAAGGCCTTCGGGTTGTAAAGCTCTTTCGGTTAGAAAGAAGGGTTCAATGGTTAATACCCATTGGATCTGACGGTACTAAAAGAAGAAGCACCGGCTAATTCCGTGCCAGCAGCCGCGGTAATACGGAAGGTGCAAGCGTTGTTCGGAATGACTGGGCGTAAAGGGCGCGTAGGCGGGTTTGTAAGTCAGCTGTGAAATCCCAGGGCTCAACCTTGGAATTGCAGTTGAAACTACAAGTCTTGAATATCTGAGAGGGTGGCGGAATTCCGGGTGTAGAGGTAAAATTCGTAGATATCCGGAGGAACACCAGAAGCGAAGGCGGCCACCTGGTGGATTATTGACGCTAAAGTGCGAAAGCGTGGGGAGCAAACAGGATTAGATACCCTGGTAGTCCACGCTGTAAACGATGGATACTAGATGTTCGGAGAGTTAACCCTCTGAGTATCAAAGCTCACGCATTAAGTATCCCGCCTGGGGAGTACGGTCGCAAGACTAAAACTCAAAGGAATTGACGGGGGCCCGCACAAGCGGTGGAGTATGTGGTTTAATTCGAAGCAACGCGCAGAACCTTACCTGGGTTTAACATCCCCTGACAACCTCAGAGATGAGGCTTTCCCTTCGGGGACAGGGAGATAGGTGCTGCATGGCTGTCGTCAGCTCGTGTCGTAAGATGTTGGGTTAAGTCCCGCAACGAGCGCAACCCTTATCTTTAGTTGCCATCATTAAGTTGGGAACTCTAAAGAGACTGCCGGTGTTAAGCCGGAGGAAGGCGGGGATGACGTCAAGTCCTCATGGCCCTTATGTCCAGGGCTACACACGTACTACAATGGCAGAGTCAAAGCGACGCGAGACCGCGAGGTTTAGCAAATCGCAAAAAAACTGCCTCAGTTCGGATTGAAGTCTGCAACTCGACTTCATGAAGCTGGAATCGCTAGTAATCGTAGATCAGCACGCTACGGTGAATACGTTCCCGGGCCTTGTACACACCGCCTGTCACGCCACGAAAGTGAACTCAACCAGAAGCAGGTGAGCTAACGCAAGAGGCAGCCTACCAAGGTTGTGGTTGCGATTGGGGCGAAGTCATAACAAGGTAGCCGTAGGGGAACCTGCGGCTGGATCACCTCCTTTCTAAGGATGATGCTATTTAGGTAGCTAATCCAGGTTATCACGATTGATGCACATTTTAGTTCTCTATTCAGCTTTGAGGGAGTGATTCCTCTGCTCTTTGACAACCAAATAGATAAATTGTATTTAGACATGCAATTAAAAACAATCAATGCAAATGAAAACAGCTGAGTAAGTTCAGCAAAAAAATATCCTCCAAGTGGAGGCGAGAACTGACTCTACCAAGTGAAGAGTAGAGAAGTTATTATATAAGCTACTAAGGGCGCATGGCGGATGCCTTGGCACTAAGAGGCGATGAAGGACGTAAAAGGCTACGAAAAGCCTCGGGGAGCTGCCTAATAAGCTCTGATCCGGGGATGTCCGAATGGGGAAACCCACCGTTTTTACGGTATCACTAAATGAATTCATAGTTTAGTGAAGCTAACCTGGGGAATTGAAACATCTTAGTACCCAGAGGAAAAGAAATCAATTGAGATGCCGTCAGTAGTGGCGAGCGAAAGCGGCATAGCCCAAACCTATTAGTTTACTAATAGGGGTTGTGGGGCAGTTTATTTAGACTTGGATCATTAGAAAAACGCTCTGGAAAGTGCGACCATAGAGGGTGATAGTCCCGTATTCGAAAATGTGAAGAGCGAAAACTGTACCCGAGTAGGGCGGGGCACGTGGAACCCTGTCTGAATCTGGGGGGACCATCCTCCAAGGCTAAATACTACTTAGTGACCGATAGAGGACAAGTACCGTGAGGGAAAGGTGAAAAGAACCCCGATAAGGGGAGTGAAATAGACTCTGAAACCATGCGCTTACAAACAGTCGGAGCCGAAAGGTGACGGCGTGCCTTTTGCATAATGAGCTAGCGAGTTAATATAGCAGGCAAGGTTAAGTTGTTAAGCAACGAAGCCGTAGCGAAAGCGAGTCTTAATCGGGCGCTTAGTCTGTTGTATTAGACCCGAAACCCGGTGATCTATCCATGAGCAGGTTGAAGCTGAGGTAACACTCAGTGGAGGACCGAACTGGTGAACGTTGAAAAGTTCTCGGATGACTTGTGGATAGGAGTGAAAGGCTAATCAAACTGGGTGATAGCTGGTTCTCCCCGAAACATATTTAGGTATGGCCTCATGTGTTTCTTAGCAGGGGTAAAGCACTGATTGGGCTAGGGGTCCCACCGGATTACCAAACCCAGTCAAACTCTGAATACTACTACAGATAACATGGGAGACAGACTGTGGGTGAGAAGGTTCATAGTCGAGAGGGAAAGAGCCCAGACCACCAGCTAAGGTCCCAAAGATTACACTAAGTGGAAAACGTTGTGGAAGTGCACAGACAGCCAGGATGTTGGCTTAGAAGCAGCCATCATTTAAAGAAAGCGTAACAGCTCACTGGTCAAGTGTTTCTGCGCGGAAGATGTAACGGGGCTCAAGTGTAACACCGAAGCTGTGGACTTCAATGAAGTGGTAGGGGAGCATTGTAGATACCTGTGAAGGTGTACCGCGAGGTGTACTGGAGGAACTACAAGAGAATATGCTAGCATAAGTAGCGAAAAAGCCAGTGAGAAACTGGCTCGCCGTAAGCCCAAGGTTTCCTGGGAAAGGGTAATCCTCCCAGGGTTAGTCGGACCCTAAGGCGAGGCCGAAAGGCGTAGTCGATGGACAACAGGTTAATATTCCTGTACCTGGTTAGTTGAGTGATGCGGGGGTGGAGAAAGGTAGCCGCGCCGGTTATTGGATTCCGGTACAAGCGCGTAGGAAGACTTCTTTGGCAAATCCGGGAGGTCATTATTCTGAGGCGTGATGTGGTGGACGCAAGTCCTAAAGGGGGTGATCCTATGCTCACAAGAAAAGCCGCTAAACGTTGATACTAATTAGTCCGTACTGTAAACCGACTCAGGTGGGCGAGGAGAGAATCCTAAGGCGTTTGAGTGAAATGAGGTTAAGGAACTCGGCAAATTAACACCGTAACCTAGGAAAAAGGTGTGCCAGCATTGTGAAGGGATTTACTCCCCGAGCATAGTCTGGTTGCAGAGAAATGGGAGAAGCGACTGTTTATCAAAAACACAGCACTATGCAAACTCGTAAGAGGAAGTATATGGTGTGACGCCTGCCCGGTGCTGGAAGGTTAAAAGGAGGGGTTAGTCGCAAGGCGAAGCTCTGAATTGAAGCCCCAGTAAACGGCGGCCGTAACTATAACGGTCCTAAGGTAGCGAAATTCCTTGTCGGGTAAGTTCCGACCTGCACGAATGGCGTAACGACTTCTTCGCTGTCTCAACCTCATGCTCAGCGAATTTGAAAAACGGGTGAAGATGCCCGTTACCCGCAGCAAGACGGAAAGACCCCGTGAACCTTTACTATAACTTGGCACTGGCATTCGAGTTTATCTGTGTAGAATAGGTGGGAGGCTTTGAAGCGGTGACGCTAGTCATCGTGGAGCCAATAGTGAAATACCACCCTGATAAACTTGGCTGTCTAACCTGGTCCCGTAATCCGGGATGGGGACAGTGCCTGGTGGGTAGTTTGACTGGGGCGGTCGCCTCCCAAAGAGTAACGGAGGCGTGCAAAGGTTCCCTCAGACCGGATGGAAATCGGTCGTAGAGTGCAAAGGCATAAGGGAGCTTAACTGCAAGAGCGACAGCTCTAGCAGGTACGAAAGTAGGTCTTAGTGACCCGATGGTTCTGTATGGAAAGGCCATCGCTCAACGGATAAAAGGTACTCCGGGGATAACAGGCTAATCTCCTCCAAGAGTTCACATCGACGAGGAGGTTTGGCACCTCGATGTCGGCTCATCACATCCTGGGGCTGAAGCAGGTCCCAAGGGTTTGGCTGTTCGCCAATTAAAGTGGTACGCGAGCTGGGTTCAGAACGTCGTGAGACAGTTCGGTCCCTATCTGCTGTGGGCGCAGGAAATTTGAGAGGATCTGACCTTAGTACGAGAGGACCGGGTTGGACGTACCTCTGGTGTACCAGTTGTTCTGCCAAGAGCATAGCTGGGTAGCTACGTACGGGACGGATAACCGCTGAAAGCATCTAAGTGGGAAACCAACCTCAAGATAAGATTTCCCTGACGCAAGTCCTAAAGGTACGTTCTAGACTAGGACGTTGATAGGCTGGGGGTGGAAGTACAGTAATGTATGGAGCTGACCAGTACTAATTAACCGTGCGGCTTATTTAACTTCTCGACCTCTTCACTTGGAAGAGTCATCTAGTAGTGATAGCTGCTAAATTAAGCTGACTATAAAACTGTTCTCAAAAGCTGATTGTTTTTAAATAATGTATCGTTGAAAATACCTTATATCTAAGGTTGTCAAACTTTTTAAGGTTTGGCTGTGTTTATAGCGTTGAGGAAACACCCGTTCCCATTCCGAACACGGAAGTTAAGCTCAACTGCGGCGATGGTACTGCAGTTTTAACTGTGGGAGAGTAGCACGACGCAGCCTATATAAATAAGAAAGGAGACTGGTTTTAATCAGTCTCCTTTTTTTTGTGCATTTTCCTTCGATGACTTATTTTGGTGCTCAGAGTCTTACCAAAGCTGTGATTGCTTATAGTATGATCACAAACTGTTAATTATTGCCTCTTTTCATGCTTTTTATTTTGAAATGGACTATGCCTATATGCAAAAGCGTGCCCCCGGCAGAATTTAATTGATGGCTAAAGTATAGCTAATCTCAAATCCTGTAAGACCGCTTTTTGTTCGGTCTATATAGGGAGAAACAGATAACATAGAGGCTCTTTCGTTATTTTGTTGCTGCACCTGTTGGTCAAGCCCAGGGCGGACTTTATAATAGGACTCCCTGTTTTCAGTTAGGGCTAGTTCTTCGTTTTTATTTATTTCAATTGAAGATAGCATGGGGGTAAAAATAATATAGGTCCCCATAATACTTCCCCCAATAAAACCGAGTGACGCACCCATCGCAATATAGCGGAGTTGGCGTGATGGCTCCGGGGTAAATGCCAGCAACGCTGCGCCAAGGGCAGCGCCAAAAGCTGTCGAATATCCTGCAGTGACAAATAAATCTTGGAACCGTTCCTCTGCACTTTGAGCTTTAAGTAACTGACTCTGAGATATTGTGCAAAATAAGGCGAGTCCCATAATTATTTTTTTCATAAAAAATTTCTCTCATAGTAAATTAAAGTCAAAATCAAATACATTTAGCAGTAATACACTGAATTTAAAGTCAGTACTTGTTATTAGTTTAATAGGCAAATTTTACTGGGGCAATATTCTCCCCTCGCCACTTTATTGGTGTTTTGACAAAATTATCTATTGTTTTTCTTTTTATGAAGGCATAACGAATCTTAGAGATTCTGGGCTCAAGGTGTAGGGTTTTTGGGTAAAAAAGGAATTTCTTTTACATATAAATCTCTTTGAGGGAATGGAATTTGAATTTTTTGTATGCGGAATGCTTCATCTATAGCAAAACGAATATCACTGCAGATACGTTCTATATCCCATAGAGAAGATGACCAAAATCTTAGGTCAAATTCTAGCGAAGAATCGCCAAAATTTTCAAAAATGACAGTAGGTTCAGGATCATCTAATATTTCGGGGTGGTCGGCGGCAACTTTTAGCAAAGTAGCTTGAACGACCTTCAGTTCTGAACCATAGGCTACTCCAACACGGACATGCTTGCGGATTCTTTGTCCCAGAAAACTTTGATTGACGACTTCTTCAGCAATAAATTTTGAATTGGGCACAATTATAGAAATATCATCTCGTGTTTGAATGACCGTTGCTCTTACACGGATATCAAAAATTTTTCCCGTAACATCACCCACCTTAACGATATCTCCCACTTTAACCGGGCGCTCAATGAGCAAAATTATCCCTGAAATAAAATTTTGGGTTATATTTTGTAAACCAAAACCAATACCGACCATGAGTATGGCGCTAAGTGCCGCAAGAGAACTAAGAGAAAAGCCCATGATATCTGCGGCAAATAAAATACCAATGACTATGACAAGGTAACGTAAAAATTTTTCAAGAGAATCTCGCACACCTGAATCAACGGCTTTTTTCTCTAGGGCCCCATTGAGCATTCTTCCCAAAAAATTTGCGATGCGAAATGAAATCCAGATAGTCACAAATGCCAGTGCGATACTCGAAAGAGATATAGTGGTACCCTTTAAGGCTAATATGGGGGAGTTTAAAAACTGCCATATGTCCTTTATAATCTTAAAAAGCTGTTCTGTATTCATATTGTCCTTTGGTGTACCGCAAAAAAAAAACGACATTAAGGTGCTTAATTTTTTATTAGCTAAAAAATAAACGCATAAATGCTTTTATCAACCTAAAAATTTATCAATTTATATTTGACGGGAAAAAGCGAGGAGTGTCCAGCAAAAGTTGTGTAAGTTCAGATTCTAGTTTCACATCTGAAAAGGATTTTATTGGCAATCAGTAATGTCGGCGTTAGATGAAGCAGACTGAGGGATATATTTTTGTTTAATGAAAAAATCATAAAAATATCCAAAAAGTAAAATTAATTCTTTTTTGATAATTTAACCAAAAACTTCGCAACATCCTTTTGTCTGCCAACTCTTGCCTCAAAAAGAAAATAACAATTTAAATGATAATCTAACCTAAACATATTCATTTTTAATGACAGATTTGCATCATTTTAACTTGGGCCATTTTTAAAAATAATTGATCATCCAAATATTTTTTTTATTAAAATCATTCAAATCTATTTGAGTTTCATTGTCGATTCCGCTACCGCTGAAATATATAGTATCGCCTAAGCTATCTGTATTTGCCTTGCATGTCCTACCTTGATTTCCTAGGCATTGTAAACTCATTTCAATAATTATTGAATCTTCCTTAATTTTAGAAAACTGAAAGGATAAGAAATACAAAAGGCTTTTTTGGAACTTCTATATACCGGAATTATAGTTCCTGGACCTGGGTTTAATTGATTTAACGAGTTTTTAATTAGTTATTGGTGTGGTAAGCCTATTTTCTCCCCTTACCCCCCCCCCGAAAAATATGCCAATGTGCCGATCAAATAGTCAAGCGATTTCTGCCAGACGATGGTAGTCAAATTGTTGTCAACAAAAGAAACTTTCCCACCGATGTCAGAGGTAGCCATAAAGTCATCATTCACAATTGCTAAAGCCAGCAACGGCTCTTGGCTAATCTGCAAATCCGCGAACAGTTCACCAGTCTCTGGCTACCAGAATCGAGCATGCCCATCTTCATGGATACTAACAATCATCTGGGAGTTCCTCATGTAGCGAGCTGACTTAATTGGGTACCGCATATTACCGAAAACTAGCTTTACCATTTGGCTATCTATTTAAGTAAATTGAATTGTCTTGTCATCACCTACACTAACGACGACGTCCATTGTCGGTGAGAACCTTGCCCCAAACACAGCACCTTGGTGACTAGTGTAGGCCACTTGCTGTTTTGTGCGTATCGAGCCTATTGGAGGAAAGTTCTTCTGGCGGAAAATTTTTTGTTCGGTGAGCCCTAGCGAACCTATCAAGAAATTAAAATTACGCTGTCTAGTTACGAAAAATTTAAAATTAAAAAAACTCAAGCATTGAAAGGATAAGAAATATAAAAGGCTTTTTTTGGAACTTCTATATACCGGAAATATGGCTCCTGGACCTGGATTTAATTGATTTAAGCAACCTAAAAAATTGAGACTCAGCCTTTTCGGAGAACCTTTACTAAATGAAGTGAGTGAATTATCACCCGATCTCATCTTTATGGAATGGCAATTAGCCGTGATTCCAGGGCCAATTTTAATACAGAGGCTAAGAGAAAAAAATGTTAATGCGCCCATTGTCATAGCATCCAGCGTTTTAAATGATAATGATGCGGCATTTATCAAGGAATTTGGTGTTTCGGCAGTCATAAAAAAACCAGTTGAACAGCATGAACTCCTCGAAAAATTAGTTTGGGCTGTTCAGGAAAACAAATACCCTCGTGATTATTCCTCTACAGATTATAAATTTCGGTTGGCAGTGGATGCTAATGATATTGAGCAAGCTCGCGCCATGGGTAAAAAAATGCTTAGTTATGAAGGTTTGAGTGAGGAAAATGTCAAGCGTGTGCAGGCAACCCTGGCATATTTGGATGGAAACTTTGAAGAAGCAAAAAACCTCGCGGTGCAGGCTCTTAGATGCCGCAATGATAATATTTTTACCTTAAGTATATTAGGTAAAATATTTCTAAAATTAAAAAATACCGAGAGTGCTCTATTTTGTTTTGAAAAAGCGCAGCTCCTGTCACCCTTAAATATTACGCGACTTTGTCAGCTAGCAGAGCTCAATGTTGATTTGGGAAATGGAGATGAAGCAAAAGAAATCGTTTCCTCAGCAAGTGAACTCGATGAAAGCAGTGAAAAAGTTCAGGAAACTACGGCAAAGGTTGCTCTAGCTACGGGGGACAGTGACCTAGCCAAGGAGACCATGGGAAAACTTCAGTCATTCACGAATGTTGTTTCATTTCTCAATAACAAAGCCGTGGCTTACGCGCAAAACAATGAAATTTCTGAGAGTTTAAAATTATATCAAAACGCGATCGACTCACTCCCCGAAGAGCAATTCGATGTCAAAGCAACGATCAAATATAATCTCGCCATGGCGCATGTCCGTGCCCATGAATACGAAGAGGCTAAAAGAATTTTAACACTGGCACTAAATCTAGGTGAGGTAAAACTGAAAAACAAAATCAGTAACCTTCTATCGAAAACAGAAGCCGCAATAGCTGGAGGAAAAAAGCTGAGGTTTGCTGAAAACAAAGAAAATACTCCCCCGCCCGATTTAGGCTCTCAAGAACGGGACGAGGAGGTCGCTTCTGAAGAAAGCGTAGCTTCAGAAATCGAAATTCAACCTGGAGAAGTTTGCTGTTATTTGATATATGTTGATGAACAAAACAAAAAGTCAGAGCAAGTTAAAAAACTCATGACGCGAATGCCGCATTTTGTTTTCCGTCAAGTGATTCAAAAAAGTTCGCGCTTCGCATCATAATGACAAAAGGGATTTTCTATTTATATACCATTCAGAAAAATGAGGAATTCATTACGTACTTTCGCGAGGCTTCGTACCCATGGAAAACAGTTAAAGCCCCATTTTAAGCGAAAAATGGTAACAGCATATTAAAAAAATTCAATGCGAACATTGTCAATCCAAGTATTGCCAAATCCTTGTTGATAAAACCCCATACACAGCGTGACACTACTTTTAGCAAGAGGGAGTTGAACATGTCTGTACTGCCAAGGCAATTGGCCATAAACACTCATATTATAGAATCCACTTTGACCGTTCATCATAATATTAAAACCATCGGCAAAACTTTCCAAATTGCCTGTCTTTCCGTAAACATAGATCATCGGCGCTGCAAAAGAATAATTTGCCATTGCCGGCATGAGCAGGGCAGAAAAACGCAAGGCTGAATATGAGTTTTCAGGAAGGTTAATGCATTGGTAGATGCTATTACTTGAATAAATGTTTGTTCCGTTCATCATTAGTGAATTCAAACCTTCAGCCGCAACACGATTATCGACATAACTGTAGCTATAATTAGCACTACCACGCAACCAATGCGCAGGCCATCCCCAAGGTGAACTCGATTCAAATCCAGCATTGAGAAGCGTTGTTTGCTCCGAGTATCTTGAGTACTCGGCAACTACGGCGCCAATTTCACTTAGATAATCATGATCAAGCTCCCCGTGATGATGGCCAAATTCATGGACAAGGATTTGAACAATTATCTGATAATTTATTGCAGGGGCAAGCACCTTATCTTTTTTTAAGTAAATCAGATCCTTATTAATGAAAATCGGTGAACCCACAGATGTTTTAGTATAGGCAATACGTGGTTTGCCATTTATGGTAAAAGATGCATCTGTTTTCTTAAAAATAATGAGCGGCTTTGTTTGGAGCTCATGATCCATGTTTTTGCTTATCATTTTCAGAATTTTTATGTCCTTGTCTTTCCAGGATGGATTTTTTGCTAGAGAAAAATTTATAAGGGCTTCCATATTTATTAGAGCATGTGCAAAATAGGATTCAATGAGCCCGGTCCCATAATCGACACCGCTCCCACTTGTTTCAGTGCTGGGGTTAGCAATGAGTTGATCAAGGAATATCAGGCAGGGATCATTGTGAGAAAATTGGGATGGGTCTTTAGGAATAGTGAATTCGCTTGGAGTCATGGCTGGTTGGTCGATGCTAGGACTCAAAGGGGAATTCAAAGGATTGACAGATGGTACGTCAAGATGATCGAGGGATGAATCCTCGTGTTCAGTGAAAGGCGAAAAAATGTAATCTTCGTGTGCACAGGGACTTGCCGCTCTCCCCTCGCGAGTCCACCCGATACCCAACAGACTTAGCAGAAAAAAAATATGATAAACATGATGACGCATTATTTGTCTTGTATTACTCATGAGGTGGTTCTCCGCTATCGATTGGAAAAAGTTGAGTGCTAAGGGAAAAAACAGTGGGGTTATTTCCCTGCCATTTACTATTAATCATTCTGGTGAGGTGGTCCTGAAACTCCCGAATTTCGTTCTTTATTTCAGGTAAATAATGGGGATCCAAGGCAATTCCGCGAAAGCCAAAAAATCTTACGCTTACCGGATCATTATTAAGCGAACCAATGGCTAAGTCCATTATTTGGCGCTGAAAGTTCTCAATAGTTTGGTCAGCCATCGAATTACTCGTGATAATAGGCTTGCTGGCTAAACAAAAACCATGGGGCTTTCTTCTTTTAATGTAACCTAGACGAAAAAGAACACCTAAAGCATCTTTCGCCTCTTTTTTGCCAATTTTTAAGCGACTTGAAATCCAATCCGCGGAAACACGATTTTGCGGCACTGCGCTAAGCCCCAAGATGGCAAAAAAGTACCATTTACTTATCAAAGAAAAAGATTTGGCAGAGATACTCTTGTAAGACTGCAGATTATTTTTTGCAAAGCCTTGGGGATCTCCTTTCAGTGACATTTTTAAAACTGCTTGTATCTCAGGTTCAAGGCGTAAACGACGTGATAAAAGGTCTATCATTTTATTTGTAAGGGGTCTTTTATGGGCAATGATGTTTGAGAGGTGAGAGGGAGAAATGCCCACATTTTTAGCAAAGGCCCGTAAAGAAAACGCGGGATTCTTCGCTTGACGCTGCTGAATTTGCAGCGCAAGCCAAGTGCGGTAACAAAATTCTCCCTCTCCTACAACCATTATTTGCGAACTCCGTAACAATAAGTAATTGTATAATTTCCGGTCCAATACCCTGGGAGCCAGTATCCGTTGTACCAGTAGCCGGGCTTAAAATATGCTGGGACGTAATAGGGTCCAAAATAAGACACCTGCTTAAAGCCCCAGTAAGCGGCTAAATATTGGCATCCAGGAATACCATAATAAGAGGCTCCAAGGTATACATGCTTTATCCGCCAATCGCTGGGCACATTTACTGTTCCAGTTAAAGTTGGATCTTTTTTACTTGTATCAATACCTTTATCATTGCCTTGTTCGTAGTTATCAGGAAGTTCTGTTTCAACGTTAATTGTCCCACTAAGCTCTTGATCACTTATTTGAATAATGGGTATTGTTTCATCTCCGGCAAGAAGTGGGTTTGCGAGCAAAGCACATCCTAAAATCAATGGCATAAAAAGTTTCATGGTATTTACTCCTAATTGTAAAAAAAAGTGATATGATGCGAAGCTTCGACGCCTCTAACATAGCGAGATTGAGCTGAGAGAGCAATACCCCTGAATACAATGTGTTTTCAAATCATGAATACAGGGTATTTGTCAATCACTATTGGTGGGCTTCACAGAAAGTCTCGTATTATCAGGCATATGATAGAAACAGGTGGCTTGCCGTGGTGACAGGAAGAGGGTGATTATACGTCCGGTTTCCGCATTCCGTACGCTGTTTCCATGGCTACCGGTCGTACGGAATGCGGAAACCGGACGTATTATACCGATTTTTTGAACGCTTTTCTGATGGTCTCTCTTACGCTTTTTAGACCTATTTTATAACTTATCAATGCGGAAATAATAAAAATAAAAAAGAGAATACTGCCTTCTATTGTTATAGTTAAAAACGCGCGTAACACTTGACTATCAAGCACAAGCGATGTGGCGAGTTCTTGCACGCTCATAAAATGATGCCACAAAAAATAGGCAAGGGAAGCCAGAGCAAGCATACCACAGTGGCGAAGGAGCTTATTATTTTCCCATAATACGCCTTCTTTTCGGGTGCGCCAGAAAAGCTGGGCACTATTCACTGCTAAAAGTATCGACATTGTATAGGCAATTCCAACCATTCCCAAATATTTCACAAAAAAAATGTTTGCGACAAGATTTATGCCGATGCCGATTAAGCTAAGGATAAGAAATATAAAAGGCTTTTTTTGGAACTTCTATATACCGGAAATATGGCTCCTGGACCTGGATTTAATTGATTTAACGAGTTTTTAATTGGTTATTGGTTTTGGTAAGCCTATTGTCGCCCCTTACCCCCCCGATAATTGGTTTTGGTAAGCCTATTGTCGCCCCTTACCCCCCCGATAATACTTTTTTTTGGGGCTTTTTGGTAAAACTATACCTCGGCGTAGTCCACCCACTCCAGCAACTCTGTCAATTTGTAACGCGCCGGTGCTATGGGCGGCGGCCTTGCTGGATACCCCAAATGACTGAGAAACTTTTCTATCACCATGGGGTCTTGGATCACCGAAACAAAGTGCATGGTATCCTTGCCACGGCAGGCTGGGCAGTTGTTAATGTCGATGTCAAAAATGCGTTTGAGTAGTTGATGCCACTTGAAACGAATCGCTTGTGGTAGTTCTCCATCCACACAAGATGCTGGTTTGATTTTGGGCGATGGCACTATCTGCGATCTGAGTTTGTGGTTGGGTGCGAACACTCCGGTGTAACGAAACAGGTTGAAACGAGGAATGGGGACTAAGGCCGCCAATTTTTCTATGAGTTCCTCCGGGCTGAGTTTGATGGCCACGGTACCGTCATGCCATTGAGTTTTCAATGTGTAACGTAAGTCACCGTTGTCCTCCTGCGATAGCCGCTTGTGAGAAAAAGGTCCTCTAGCTGTATAGCGAATAAGCTGCTCTAGGGCCTGGCGCCGTCCCTTTTTGATGCGAGTAGCTGCGTGCAGACTGAAGCCATTTACCGCAACACAGCGAGTTCCCGTGGTGATGACTTCATCTTCTTCATAACCAAAAGCTCTGTGGATCAGGCGCTTGATGGTTCTGACTTTCTGCCCTTTGCGCTCACCAAAGGCAATGCGTTGTTTGACCGATGCAGCCATAGCTGAGGCATGTTCTGGTTCATCAACAAACAAGGGATCAAGGCCCGTGGCCAGCACTTCTTCAGTAGCGTCTTCCAGATATCCCAGCCTCCGCAGGGCCTTTACCGACTT
>JAUILP010000055.1 GCA_030432875.1 Oligoflexia bacterium
TCAACATTAGGAATTAAATCACCCCAAAACACTTCGATAAAATAAATGTAGTGAAAACTTCACCCTTTCTTGGCACGTCGCTCTAATAATATCAATGTCTTATATCTCTAAACTGTCAAACTCAGGAGGCGCAAGGATGGGGAAAAAGCGGAGTTTACATTATGGTAAATGAGCATTTTTCCTGGACGAGCAACGCAGTTATCTCCTATTTAACGGAGTAGTACTAGTTGATGCTACTCAGAGCCAAAAATCATTTACCAAACCTCTAAAACTTCTAATTTAGATGCTCGCGAAAAAAGATATCTCTCCTCAAATTATTAATGCTATAATCTTTACTTTCGGCTGTGACCCCTCTCCTTGCCAGTAAACAGCATTGAGAGTCAAAAATGATTTTTGCTAATTTATTTTAAATGAATACTTTCTTCGGGATAAATGTCCATCTTTTTTAAAGATGCTTTTAAGAAAAGTTCCCGCTTCATTCCCTAAATTTAGTTTTGGTATTAGTTTATGCTTCAGTCTCCAATAAATAGATATCTGCGCTTCACCGGATTTTTTTTTGCTCTTCTAGGTGCGACTTTTGTTACACCACTTAAAGCAGCCGAAATGGAGGAGATTTCCTTTGAGGACTGTCTCAAAGAAGCTTTAAATACCCATCCCACTTTAATGAGTGCGAAGAGTGCCTCATCTTCGGCGACCCTCAAAAAGGAGAATGCCGAGGCATCTTTTTATCCTAGTACCCGAACATATTTACGCAGCGAGATGAATCGCACATCCTTTCGAGGAAATGGAACCTCGGGAGCGGGCGCATTAGCAAACCCTGATTTTTCCCGCAGCCATGCCTATGGCCTCGAAATGACCCAAAATCTTTTTCGTGGGGGCGGCGATAAAGCCAACCTAGAAAAAGCCAAGCTTTCCGAAGATATCACGAGGCTAGACCTAGAAAATACAAAGGTAGCTCTTGCCCATCAGGTGCGTACCGCCTTTATTGATGTTCTTTATGGTCAGGAGCTCGTCAAATTAAATACCACTCTAAAACTACGGCGCGAAGAAAATTTAAAACTGGTATCCCTTAAACACACCAGTGGCCAAGAAAATAAGGGATCGGTCATGCGAAGTAGCGCTCTCCTCACAGAGTCTCAAGCGGACTTGGCCCTAGCCAATGATCTTTTAGCAATCGCTGGCATCAAATTAAACACTTTAACCAAAAAAGTGAACCTTTATACCAAAATAAGGGCCTTGGGACAGTTAGAATCTTTTATAATTTCGGCTGATCTCAATGAAAGTGAAACACTTAAAAATTTGCCCGAAATAAAAATCTTCGCCCAAAAAATACAGGAAGCCAAAGCTCAGGTAGGTGTGATCGAAAGTAACCGTTACCCTACTCTCGATCTAACCTTAGGTGCCAATGAATCGGGTGACATGTGGCCACCGCGCGCTCAGCGTCTTTATGCAGGACTCAGCCTAAATTATGATATAGATCTTTTTAGCCTACGAAAGCGTGACCGCCAGCTTGCTCAAATCACCGTAGATAAACTACAGTATGACTTTGACGCGCTCAAAGATAATCTCCGTTTAAGTCTCATTGCCGCCAAATATAAACTCAAAGAAGCTGAGGTAAACTCTTCTGTGACTATAGGTCACCTAAAGGCCAGCGAAACCCAGGTACATATCGCGCGCACTTCCTACAACCTCGGACTTAAATCCTTTCAGGAATGGGATCAACTTGAAAATGATCTTGTTTTAAAGAAAAAAATGTACCTGGCAAATGTCAAAGAACGCGCTCAAAGAAGCGCTGACCTTTTAAAAGAGACTGGCCGCATACGTTAGAAGGAATATAGTTATGATTAAGAAAATGTCTTTCAAATTATTTATCACCGTGATTGTGCTCATCATCATTGGATCAGCGGGATATTATTATTTTTCGATACGAGGGAGCGAAGAAAGTCGAACAAGTTATCAAGAAGTCGTAGCAAGTCGTGGTGACATCAGTATTTTGGTGCAAGCGACTGGCGTGGTGCAGCCTATGAGCCGTATTGAAATCAAATCTGCGATAGCCGGTCGCATCGATGAAATCCTGGTAAAAGAAGGGGATTATGTCAAAAAGGGTGCCACGTTACTGCGCTTGTCTTCTCTGGAACGTGCGGCATTGATTGATGCTGCTCGCGGACGTGGTCAGGAGGAAGTCGCCTACTGGGAAGAAATGTATAAACCAACCCCGATACTCAGTCCCATGGCCGGGCAAATTATCCAAAAGTCGACAGAAGCTGGACAAACAGTAACCAATCAGGATACCTTAATGATTGTCGCGGATGCCTTAACTGTGGTCGCCAGAGTGGACGAAACGGACTTAGGTAAGATTCATTTGGCCCAGAAAGCAGAAATTGCTCTCGAAGCCTATCCTAATAAAAAATTTTCTGGGACGGTGAGCCAAATTGCTTTTGAAGCAAAAACAATCAGTAATGTCACCATGTATGATATTACCCTGCTGTTAACAGAACCTCCTGACGTTATTCGCAGCGGCATGTCCGCAAATGTCAATTTTGAAATTTTTCGCAAGAAAGATTTGATAACGCTACCCATTGCAGCGATTATCTATGACAAAGAAAAAACCTTTGTTTATAAGCAGGGCGCCACATCTGCAAGGAAGCGCGACTCAGAACCTGAGCGTTTCCCTGTCACCCTTGATGAAAGCGACGGAAAGGTTGTGGCCATCGCAAGCGGTGTCGCCGAGGGTGAAACTGTTTTTATTCCAGATATTTCAGGTGATGGAAGCGGAAGAGACGGCGGTAATAAAAATCCATTTTTACCTAGCCGCTCCCGCAAAAAGGGGCCCCATTAATCATGGCTTTAATCAAAGTTAGCCATTTAAATAAAATTTACCGCATGGGTGACACCGCGGTAAAAGCTCTGGATGACATCAGCCTAGAAATCGAAAGAGGTGAATTTCTCGCCATCATGGGGCCATCTGGCTCGGGAAAATCAACCCTAATGCATGTCCTTGGGCTTCTTGATATGCCTGACAGTGGCACCTATGCATTTGAGGGCAAAACGCTAACGTTCTCAGCAGACAAAGCTTTGGCGGGGCTGAGGTCACGCAAGCTCGGATTCATTTTTCAACAATTCCATCTCATGAAGCGCACGTCTGCCCTTGATAATGTTCTTCTTCCTGGGATTTACTTAGGCAGTAAAGATCAAAAAAATCATGCGCAAAAGCTTCTGGGCAAGGTCGGTCTCGGGGATCGTTTATCTCATAAATCGAGTGAATTATCTGGGGGACAGCAGCAACGCGTTGCTATCGCCAGATCACTTTTAAATAGCCCAGCTGTTATTTTTGCTGATGAACCATCTGGAAACTTGGATTCCAAAAGCGAAGAAGAGATCATGGCTTTACTCTGTGAGCTCAATGCTGCTGGTATCACAATCATAATGGTCACCCATGAAGAAGAACTTAAAAAACTAGCCACGCGTGTTATCAAGATGCGTGACGGAAAGATCCTCAGTGACGAACGCAACAAACCGATCAATTATGATCCTAGAGTGAAAGAAGATCCCCTTCTCGGGCAGATTGAAAATCTCCAGCGCCCTAATTTTTTAACGATGTTATTTGTCTTTTTTGGGCAAGCCTTAAAGTCATTGCTTGCCAATAAGGTCCGTTCTTTTTTATCGATGCTAGGCATCCTGATCGGCGTGGCCTCCGTCATCGCAATGCTCGCACTCGGAGCTGGCGCGAAGGTCTCTATTGAAAAGCAGCTCGCAACCCTTGGAACAAATTTGCTCTCCGTTCGCCCTGGGCCGGACCGCCATATGGGTGTTTCCAGTGAAGCAGTAACGGCAACATTTACGGTAGATGATGGCGAAAGATTAAAGCGTGAAGTTTCAGGTATTGCTTCCCTAGCCCCTAGTGTCAGTGGACGGGTGCAAGCAGTTTACCGCGAACGCAATACGAATACACGGGTTCTTGGCACCACCCCCGAATATAGCAGTATGCGTGCGGCACCTGCGCAGCTTGGCCGGTTTTTCACTGACCAGGAGAACATCGACCGAGCTAGGGTTGCTTTAATCGGTAAGACGATTGCGACAAATTTATTTGCAGGTAAAAATCCTATCGGAGAGACGCTGCGCCTTAATCGCATAAATTTTCAGATCATTGGTGTGCTCCAAGAGCGTGGAGCTGGGGCTTTTGGTGACCAAGATGATATCATAATAATCCCCATCCACACAGCCATGTATCGCCTTCTGGGTAAAACCTCAGTTGATTCCTTTGATGTCGAAGTTAAAGACCGGGACAATATGGAAAATGTTTCCAGCTCAATTCTACGGTATTTTGCCGTTAAAAATCATATAACCGGAAACCCCGAAGATTCTTTGACCGTTAGAAACTATGCGGATATTCAATCGGCAGTTTCACAAACAAGCAAAATCATGTCGCTACTTTTAGCTATTATTGCGCTGATCTCATTAGTTGTGGGGGGGATTGGTATTATGAATATCATGCTTGTGTCGGTCACAGAGCGTACTCGCGAAATCGGTATTCGTATGGCTGTAGGGGCGCGCCGGGCCGATATTCTTTTGCAATTTATCATTGAAGCCATATTTACCAGTTTTATTGGCGGGCTCATGGGCATAGCTTTAGGAGTCCTAGCTTCATCACTTATCGGTATATTTTCCGGCTGGGAAATTATTGTGACTACGGGTTCTGTTCTACTGGCAACACTATTTTCTGTTGTCGTTGGCGTCATATTTGGGTACTGGCCAGCGCTTAAAGCCTCGCGTCTGTCGGCAATCGAAGCGATTCGCTTTGAATAACCTCCTTACCGCCCAGCTTAGTAATTTTTCCCTTGGCGCATCCTATTGTCACGAGTTATCATGAATAGTTGCTGAGGCGAAAATAAAAATTCAGGCGCTGCGTCAAACTGAAAAAAAACAAGACGGCTAGCACTGCAGTTAACAAAGTCATATTAATTAAAAAGAAATGAGATATGTTTATGGTTGATGCAAATTCTAAACTTATATATGCCAAAGAATATTGGACGGGTGATTCTCGCGACGGCAGACTGACTAATGGTGATGGGTATCACTATTATGTTATGGAAAAAGATGGCGCGATTCTTGAAGCCTTTGAAGCCTATGAAGATGATGATGGCGAACCCGTCGTCACCCCCCTTACGGAAACAGTCGGGATAAATTGGTACCATGATCTTGGCTATAGTGATCTGGAAAACTTAGATATTATTGATGAAGATGAATTTTCTTATATGAAGGAAATTTGGCAGGAAAAAAACAAGGAAACCACAAGCGATTAGTCACCTTGGCACCAGTGATGCGTGTTTTTTAAAAAATATTTGGATATGGCGTCGAAGCTTAGAGTAAATGAAAAGAGTGCGTGATATTTAAAGTGTAGATTATCCCGCGAATATTTATGCCCATGCATCATCATCGCGGTGGTTATAGGTAGATTCGCTATGCTTGAGTATATAGGAATACCAACTCAGAGTTTGTTCTACGAGCCATTCATGGGTGAGAAGAGATTCCTGCGGTACTAAACTTTCGCAGTAATCTGCGAGTTCTTCTACAGGGGCTTTCGGATGCGTATTGATCCAGGCTTTGACACTACGCTTAAAACTGTTAGTATCGAACATATTTTTCCTCGCCCTTTTACCTAGTGATGTGCTCTAACATGATTTACATGAGCAATCGGAAAAATATCGATCAGGCTTTAAATAAAATTTAGCAAGCGCATGAGGAAGTCGGTTAAAACTATGGATAAAAACTTACGATTAGATTATTTTGTGGCAATTTCCCAATTGAAGTCTCAACTTGCCTATCCTCTGGTGGCAACAGATCTTTTGGGGAAAAAGCTTTCTGTGTGGTTAAGAGATTACCTGGATTCTCTTGGCGTAAAAGAGCGGCCCATAATAGCCGATTCCGCGATCGTTGCGCCGACAGCTCATATTGAGGGCCCTGTCTTTATTGGTGCTGAAGCTGTCGTAGAACCCTTCGCCTATATTAAAGGGCCAGCCTATATAGGGCCTAAAACAGAAGTCCGCCATACCGCCTATATTAGGGGCGACGTTTATGCTGGTAGCCACTGTGTTATTGGCCATGCCACAGAAGTGAAGGCAAGTGTTTTTTTTGACGGAGCAAAAGCAGGACATTTTGCTTATGTAGGGGACTCTATTCTCGGACGGGAAGTCAACCTAGGCGCGGGTACTAAGCTTGCCAACCTTAAATTTAGAGGTGATGAAGTCAAAGTAAAGCACCCCGAAACTGGAGAAATTATCTCTACGGGGCTTAGAAAATTGGGGGCTATTTGTGGCGACTCTGTGCAAATTGGCTGCAATGCGGTGCTGGGCCCTGGCGCATTACTTGCTCCAGAAACTGCCGTACTGCCCTGCAACTATTTTAAGGGAACTTTGACCAAAGGTCTTTTTGGAAGTGCCTCTCAGCGCACTTAAAAATTGCCTACAATCAACGAATGTATATTGCTGACTCAATTGGTATACCCTTAAGCCGGGTAAAGGGGTTTTTTGTGCTCAAGGGTCAAAAATCCAACAATTTTTTTAATTCCTCAAGCGAATTTTGGGCTAATTCTGTGGCGATGCCGATATATTTCTCTGTACACAAATCTTTGAGTCGCGCTTTATCTTCAGGACTAATTTCAGGCGTCGTTTCCACGAGACTCAGTAGCGATTCTCTGGTTGCCTTTTGCCCTCTGGTTAAGTCTTTTAGACGTTCATAGGCATCGGTGACACCATATTTGCGCAGTACTGTTTGGACGGCTTCAGCAAGAACCTCAGGATTGTCGTCTAAATCTTTACTGAGCGCTTCAGGACACATTTCAAGTTTGCCCATGCCTTTAAGACATGACTTATAGGCGAGGAGACTATATCCCAGAGCCACGCCAACGCTGCGAAGGACGGTAGAATCACTGAGGTCACGCTGCCACCTAGATATAGCAAGTTTTTCGCCAAAATGTCGGCATAGGGTATTAGCTAGGCCAAGGTTGCCCTCAGCATTTTCAAAATCAATGGGATTGACTTTATGCGGCATAGTCGAGGATCCAATTTCACCGGGGATTGGTTTTTGTTTAAAATAGCCGATAGAGACATAAGCCCAAATATCACGGCAAAAGCTCAGCAGTATGGTATTAAAGCCAGCCAAGGCATCAAAGTATTCGATGAGGTGGTCATGATTTTCAATTTGGGTCGTTAGAGGATTCATGGTCAATTTTAAATCGTGTTCAATAAATTCCCTACTCAGCAGTTCCCAGTTGATGCTCGGAAAACTTACATAATGGGCATTAAAATTCCCTACCGCACCGTTACACTTGCCGGCAAAAGGAACCTGTTTTAACTGACGCATCTTGCGCGCTAATCGGTATAAAAAAACACCCAATTCTTTGCCAAGAGTCGTAGGTGATGCTGCCTGACCATGCGTTCGGGATAGCATAGGTACTCGAGCATATTTTTCGACGCTTTCACTGAGTTTATGTAAAATTTTGGAGATTTCCGGCTCCATAACGGTTAAATGAGCGTCTCGCAGCATCATGGCATAGGCGAGGTTATTGACATCTTCGGAGGTAAGGGCAAAATGGATGAAACTTAATATATTTTCCTTCGCACCTTTAGGGCTGAGTTTTTCGCGCAAAAAATACTCAATAGCTTTGACATCGTGATTCGTGATTTTTTCTATTTCTTTTACTCTTTTCACAGCGTCAGAGATTTCGGAAGCATCACTAAGAATAGCCAAGTGTTTCAGAATTTCTAGCTGCACAGGTGTCGGTTTAATATAACTTTTGATTGCTTCCGTATGGCAAAGTTTTAATAACCAAAACGCTTCAACTTTAATGCGGTATTTTATTAAAGCAGCCTCTGAAAAAAAATCTGCTAATGCCTGAACTTTGTCTTTGTAGCGTCCGTCTAAGGGTGACAGATTGAAATTATTGCCCATTATGGTGGAGTTCCTTATGTCAGAATATGCTTTTTGCTAGCCAGCCCAATAATTTATTTGAAGGGTATGATCCCATAAATTTTTTGTCAATCTCAGTTTCTCCCGCATAATCGGGATAGACTGTCCATTAAATGCCTTATTTTACTTATTATTCACCACCAAACAGTAAAGGACTACCTAATCAGCTCTTTTAAAAAAAAATCTATTGCACAGAGGCATTAATGTTTATATAAAGGCCCTACTTGGTGCAATTAAGCCCAAATTTGCCTGAAAATTTCGTCCTCAAAATTCTACTTATTCAAATATATCTGTGTTTTAGGGCAATTAACATTTTTTTATAAGATTATGGAGAAACAAATGCTAAAAAACAAATCACAAACAACTGGTGGCGTGTTGCTGGGACTTTTAATTACCTCAATTGTATTTTTATCTTTGCCGCAAAATGTGAAGGCACAATCAAATGATTCCATTACCGTAGCACCTGTCGCGGTAGAACAAATTAAAGACACGATCAAGACAGAAGTTTTAGGTCAGCTTATCCCTTGCTGCGGCTCTTATTTTACAAGCAAAGATGGTGAGTACAAGATTAAATACACCAACACGTTTCTCCCTTGGGGCGTGCATGTATATTTCTATTATGGTTTTAAAGAAGTATCACGAACTGCCCGCGTTGTTGATGAAGATGCGGCCCTCCACTGGCAAAAAGGCGGTGAAATAGAAATGGTTTCGACTGCACCATTTGTTTGGGAAGTATCCATTCTCAAGCAATTGACCAATAGAGGTTTTTCCACTCGCTTAGCAGATTTACAGTTCGTTTTTAAAATCGTTGATGAACAAGAAAATATATCCTGGGAACGCGGTAATGATTCACTCATGGGCTATTACCAAGCTATTGACCTTTTCCAAGCAGCAGACCTTTTTGGCGGTGGGAGCAGTAGCGGTAAGTGCTCAAAAGATGCCGGAACAGATAACTTTTGCCGTCTCTATGTCACGAGCATTTATAAAATAAAGTAAGTTTTTTGAATATGAAAATACTTTACCGCCATTTTTGTTGTCGTTTATTGGTTTTGGTTTTGAGTTTTCTCGGCATGGGTCCCGGTATTTCCCAAGCAGCTGAGGTTGGCGCAAAAAATCTGACTTTAAGCTATCACTTAGACGAGGCCTTTTTAGTTGCTTCTTTGGCACGTGCTGGCACAAGAGCGGAAGAAGCTTTGCAAGATCTTTCCTGGTCAGAGGCAGGAATACCTGTTCCCCTGGATGATCAGCAGCAAAGATTTTTATTTGTTCTTCCCAGTATTACAGCTAATGGTGACGATGCTGACTGGGCATTGGCGGGCGATTTTAATGCTTGGACTCCCGTTCCCATGATTAAAGGTGATGGAGTCCATTATCTCATCATGAATATTGCTGATGCTGCGGGAAAGGTATATAAGTTTGTCAATCTAAAGAATAATAGCTGGCAAGCGGATACCTATGCTAGACACTATCGTTATGACAACTTTGGTGAATATAGTTACGTAAAAGCGCCAAGGAATGCATGGTATTTGGAACGCTGGCGACAAATTGGTCGCCCAGATAAACAACTTCTTCCTCGTGATTTGGTTGTATATATTCCTGCCGGAGCAGCTCATACCTCACTTGTGATGCCCCGTCCCGTACTTTATATGCACGATGGTCAAAATCTATTTGACCCTGGTTCAATGTGGGGCGGTTGGAAAATGCAGGAGGCACTCCAGATGCTTGCAGAGGAAGGTAGAGTTGTTCCCTACATTGTGGGGATCTTCAATACCTCTCGCCGCATGAATGAATATACCCATATCGATGATTTGGGGTATCCATCAGAAGGAAAAATTTACGCAGACCTCATCCAAAATACGATAAGACCCTTTATTGAAGGTCATTACCAAACAGCACCTTACCGTGGCGTTATGGGTTCCTCTCTTGGCGGCCTCATCAGTATTTACCAAAATCTACTCTATCCCGGTGAGTATCAGTTTATCGGTGCCTTATCACCAAGTCTTTTTTGGGGAGAGAGTGTTGACTCTAAACGCAGTGGTTTAATGCTCAATATGTACCGAGCTCTTGCAAAAAATTATCAGAAGCCGATTTTTTATCTTGATTCGGGAGGTGGCCCTGGAAGTAGTGGTTGCCACCTAAGTTCTGAACCATTCTATAGTCATGCTGGGGGGAGCGATAATTACTGCGAAACGCGTGAGTTTGCCGATGCTATGGCAAATGAGTTCTCATTCACCTGGAATACCAATCTCTATCACTGGTGGGCTCCCAATGAACCTCATAACGAAGAAGCTTGGAGCCGCCGGGTGTTATATCCCTTGCAGATATTTTCAGCAGGATTTGAGAATGAGTGATCCATTTACGTCACATAGAGACTCTTAAGAGTTTATGATTCACTTCCCGCCCCAGACTTCCTTAAGTCGCTTGTCTCTCCCGCAGCTGTAGCGGTAATATTTGTAACGAATTGGATTTTTTTCGTAGTAAGACTGGTGATATTCTTCTGCTCGGTAAAATTTACTTCCAGGCAGTAATGCCGTCGCGATGGGTTCTTTGAGCTTACCCTCTGAAATTAGCTTCTGCTTCACTTTGTTAAATATATTTTTTTGCTCTTCATTTTGATAAAATACAGCACTAGTGTATTGTTCCCCTTTATCACAAAACTGCCCCTGGGCATCGTAGGGATCAATATTTTGCCAAAATACGCCGAGGAGCTCTTCAAAAGATATTTTTTGTTGATCAAAAACAATTTCAATGACTTCGCGATGCCCGGAATCTCCGGAAGAAACATCTTTATAAGTAGGGTTTAGCTTTTTGCCCCCCATGTACCCAACATACGTGGAAATTACACCACCATTTTTAAGTTTATCAAATGGTGACTGCATGCACCAAAAACACCCCCCAGCAAAAATAGCGACAGAATTTAGTTTGGTTGGTTTATCCCCTGCTTCGGAATTGTTCTCAGGAGAAGTTTCAGAATTTGCGAAAATAGCCACATAATCTCCGTAGCCATTTTCCACTAACTTGTCCTTAGGGATAAAGCGAAGAGCGGCAGAATTAAGGCAGTAACGCAACCCCGTTGGGGCAGGTCCATCTTTAAAAACGTGGCCTAGGTGAGAGTCACCAATTTTACTACGCACTTCGGTCCGGCGTCCCAAAAAACCAAAATCACTTTTCTCAACTATATTTTTTTTAACAAGTGGTTGCGTAAAACTCGGCCATCCCGTTCCAGATTTGTATTTATCGATAGAACTAAAAAGAGGCTCGCCAGAAACGATATCAACGTATATCCCGGGCTCTTCGTTATTCCAGTATTCATTTTTAAATGGTTTTTCTGTATCTGATTTTTGCGTGACCGCATACTGCAGAGGCGTCAGTTTTTTTACCAATTCTTCTTGTGATGGTTTTTTAAACTCCAAAGCACTTACCTCACTACCGCTGAATATGATTTTTATAATGACCATAAAAATTAAACTATGGTGTAACAATTTATTTTCCTTTGCTACTGAGAAATATCGAACAAGATTCTTGACGCTAAAGTGATTCATGATACCAAATGGAATATGAAATTTTCATGAGTTTTGGTGAATGACGAAAAATAACTATAAATTTCAGCCAATTATACTGTCTTTGATATTTAAGGCAATGCTCCTAATAATCCCCCAAAAAGGGATCGACTAAATACAGCCAATAGGGGGGTGGTAGAGGGTTAGCTTTATATCATACACTCCTCAATCAATCATAAAGGTCAGTACTTTGTTGCCTTTAGCTTTTGGGCCCCTAAATAGTGTCATTAACTCAATGATGGAATTATCGCTAAATCTACAAGCTAATAGCAAAGACTTTTTGGTTGGCAATGGAGTGATGACGTAGCCACCCAATTGCATACATAACGAAGTGGCTTGCTCAATCGAAGGAGATTCCGCAATTGTGCCCAATATTTTTTCCGACTCTGATTTAGACAAGTAGGCGCTGACCGCAGCAGATTGCTCAATATTTTCGTCATTGAAATATTTTGCATGAAATGCGTCAAACAGAGTCCAATTGCCAATAAATGCTTCACCAACTTGACAAAAAGACAACGCCCCAGCTTCACTTTCCATGCTTATATTTTTACCGCCAACCCTGACACACATAATAGCAGCAGGATTAGCAGGGCCCACAGTGGAAGATCCGCCCTCCGAGTCGAAAAGATCTTTAAACTGATCTCTTATTATTTTATCAATTAATTGATCGTTAAAAAAATTGCAATGACTTGAGAAATCAGGGGTGATTTCATAATTACTTACGACCAACCGACATCGAGTCCCAATTCTGCTTTTTCCCCAAAAAATTTTATTATTAGGATCCAAAGTAGGAAAAGCAGAAAGAGAGTGCTGTACACCAAATACTAAAATTGCTGCCCATAAAGACTTATACATTTGATTTCCCCCAAAAAAACTTATAATTTAGGTAGTTAAAACCCACTTTGTAACTTCCCAACATCACCGGATCGTAAAGTGATACCAAGTACAGCAACCCGGTTTTCATGAGGGAAACGAGGCACACGCAGAGCTCACTTGGCACCACCGCAAACCTATCCCTTTGAGAGTTTCCCCGACATTCTCCTTCTATCAAAAATAATCATAGTGGGACAAGATTTTTTTTGTTAAAAAATAAACGATTCCATGATAATTTATCAAAATCATGAAAGATCTATATAATTTGGACAACTATATATCGGTTATTAAAGCACAAATTTCTAACAATGAGGATTTGCGCGGGTATCAATCTCTTTTAGCCAGCAAAGCGGGTGTTCACAGTTCCTATTTTTCTCGTGTTTTGGGCGAACAGGTTCATTTAACGCCTGATCAAGCAGCTCGCCTGGCCAATTTCTGGGATTTTAATCCTGATCAAATAGAATACTTTATAGGTTTGGTACACTTTGCAAGAGCAGCGACCAAAGAGTTAAAACAATCGATTTCTCGCCAGCTACTTTCTATTGTTAAGCGCAATGAAGATTTAACGAAGAGAATTGAAGATACAGCAAAAATAACTGATGATGGCTTCGGTATCTATTATTCAACTTGGTATTTTGTTGCCATTCACATGCTTTTAACGTTAAAGGACTATAGCAATGTCGCCGCTGTAGCTCAAAGACTTAGCCTACTTCCTGAGACCGTTTCATTTGTCTTTAATACGCTAGAACGACTTTCTTTAATTGAAAAAATTGATTCAGAAAATTATCAAGTTAAAGAAAGTAATATCCATTTGCCTAACCAAACCTACTGGTCTGGCATTTATCATGCGAGTTGGCGCCATAAAATAGGAGAAATACTTCCAAATAACAAAAATCTGGAAGAGATTCACTTTACCGGTCTCAATACCATTTGCCGGAAAGATTTTTTAAAAATAAAAAAAAGGCTCTTATTAGCCTTAGAGGAAGCGCGTCAATTAAGCTTAGAATCTAGAGAAGAGGATCTCTATTGTTTGACTCTAGATTACTTTAAAATCTAGAATTTGTTTCTCCAAAAAAATTAGGCCCCCTGATAATCGCTCAGTAGCAAAATCATCAGAGAACCTTCCTTAACACTTGAAGAATGATGACATACATTACTGTATATTTATTCTGATCACTTTTTCTGCACTGACTGAGTCATCGTCCCAGGGACGCTTGTAAATGAAAATTATTTCCGTAGTTCCCTTTTCTAAAGCTTTTAGAGTAAATACCTGTGAACCACTTGACCCGACCATGGGAATGGGACTTGGAATAAAATCCTCAGCACTCATTTCCAGCATATTGCCGTCTATAGAACTGATTTCCCAACTATATCCTGTTGATGGATTGGAACCCAAAGCTACTTCAAACGAGTCCCCAACGTGAACAGAATATTGAGCATCTGGACTCTTACTTTTCTTTTTTATAGACACGAGGATTTGCTTTTGTTCGAGAACCTCTGTTTCCCAGGGACGTTTTAATGAAAATGTGATGAGAGTGAGCCCTTCCTCTAAAGCGGTAAAAGTAAATTGGGCCGACCCACCGCTACCAATCGCTTGCTCACCTTCAGGAGTATAAACATGATTATCAAGGCGTAAAATACATGTATCATAATTAACTTCCCAGCTATAACCAGTTGAGGGATTTTCGGGGAGAGAAATTTTAAATTGCTCTCCCTGTACTTTTTCTATAACATTTATGAGGTCGGTTTGACTGCTTAAAGGGCAAGTGATTTGTCCTAAAGCAATTCCAAATCCGCTCACAAAAATTGCGATTGAAAGGGAGAGACTACCAAGTACCTTCTTTATTTTTGCTTTTGTTTTCATTTTTTAGATCCTTTCATATTGATTTTTTAATAACCACAATGGCAACTCCCAAGAACATACTGCGAACAACAAGTATAAAAAAAGGTAAATATTGTTAATTTATCAACAATAAATTGATTTTTTATCAACGATCTTAAAAATTAAATTCTTGGCAATGAAAATCCCGTTAAGAACTGATGATTTTTGTGAACGAGGTCACTAAAACCTGATCGGTCAGGCTGGATAATTTTAATAACCTAATATTATTATGATATTATAGTATCGCTCCAGGCTTTTCCCTCAGGAAACATACTTTATAGAAGATATATGGGGTTCCAAGACGCTCAAAGAGTGCGAGGTGAACAAAAATAAAATGGAAACGACAAAATGATCTCTCGTGAAAAATTCCTTAATATTTGTCAATTGATACTCAAAAAGCTACTATTTTACATGAATATTTTTTAGATTTGCCGCAGCATCTAGGCTTATCTATGAGAATAATAAAGTGGACAAAGTCATTGGGTCAATCTATACCCCTTTGGTCTACCCTAGAACATAGAATGTTTTTCACCACATAATTTATGGATTATTTATGAGCAATTTAAACACGACCTATATCTATAAAGAATACGAAGAAAAATGGTGGCAGTACTGGAATGATAATAATTTTTTTAAAGCAAACCCTGAAAGCGCAAAACCCGAATACAGCATAATCATGCCCCCCCCCAATGTAACGGATCGTCTTCATCTTGGTCATGGCCTTAATAACACCTTACAAGATATTCTTATTCGGTGGAAACGCATGCTAGGCTTTGAAACCTGCTGGCTCCCTGGCACTGATCATGCAGGAATTGCTACGCAGATGATGGTCGAGCGACTTCTTGCCAAGGAGGGTTTAACTAAAGAGCAACTTGGGCGTGAAGCTTTTTTAAAGCGTTGTCAGGAATGGAAAGAAAATTATGGCGGCATTATCGTCGATCAATTAAAGCGTATGGGCATGTCAGCAGATTGGTCTCGCCAGGCCTATACCATGGATGAAAGTCTATCACAGGCTGTACGCAAAGTTTTTGTCGATTTATACAACGACGGGCTTATATACCGCGGTGAAAGACTCGTTAATTGGGACTGCATGTTAAAAACAGCTATTTCCGATGATGAGGTAGAAAACAAAGAGATATCGGGGTCACTTTGGTATTTTCGCTATAGGGTTGAAGGAACTTCTGAAGCTATTCCTTTTGCAACCACACGCCCGGAAACCATGCTTGGTGATACCGGTCTGGCCGTACATCCAAGCGACGAAAGATATCAGCATCTTGTCGGCAAAATGGCGCGTCACCCTTTTTCAGATCGTCTTATTCCTATTGTTGCAGATGACTATGTTAAAAGTGATTTTGGTACAGGTTGCGTAAAAATAACGCCTGCTCATGATGCCAATGATTTCGATCTCGGTAAGCGCCATGGACTAGTCATGCTTAATATTTTAAACCAGGACGGAACCCTGAATGAGAATACGCCAGCACCTTACCGCGGCCTAGATCGTTTTGAAGCTCGCAAAGAAATTATCAAGGCGATGAAAAACTTGAATCTTTTTGATAAAGATGAAACCTATAAAACAACAATTCCACATTCAGAAAGAAGCAAAACAGTAATAGAACCTCGTCTGTCTCTACAGTGGTATGTTAAAATGGAACCTCTGGTTAAGGATGCCATTAAGGTTGCTAAAGATGGTTCCTTAAACTTTTACCCTGATTCTTGGAAAAAAACTTACTTTCACTGGCTTGAAAATATTCAAGATTGGTGCATTTCTCGTCAGCTATGGTGGGGACACCGCATCCCCATTTGGTACTGCAAGGATTGTCTTAAAATCACTTGTAGTACCCAAGATCCAGAGTTTTGTGAGCATTGTTCCTCAAAGGAGCTAAAACAAGATGAGGATGTCCTTGACACATGGTTCTCAAGTTGGCTTTGGCCACTAAGTCCGTTTGGTTGGCCGGAAGAAACTGCTGATTTACAGCGTTTTTATCCTAGTAACGTTCTCATTACGGCTTTTGAAATTATTTTCCTTTGGGTTGCTAGGATGGTGGTTATTGGTCTAAGGACCCGGGGAGAAGTTCCCTTTAAAGATATCTTTTTCAATCCTGTTGTTTGCGATGTCCAAGGTCGAAAGATGTCTAAAACCTTGGGCAATGGTATTGATCCTTTAGAAGTTATTGAAAAATATGGAGCTGACACAACGCGATTTACTGTCGCTAATTTAGCGTCGGTTGGCGGGAGGGTAAAGCTTGCCCTAGATGATTTTGAGTCAGGATCCCGCTTTATCAATAAACTATGGAATGCTAGTCGCTTTTTATTTCAATTTATTGAACCCAATCTGCAGCTTAAAAAACTAGAAGAACTCCCACTTGATATGCCGAGTCAGTGGCTTATCAATCAGTTGCAGCACACTGCCATAGATATTAATCGCCATTTGGAAAATTACCGAACCTTTGAGGCGGTCAGCGCTCTTTACCATTTTATTTGGGGAGATGTATGCGACTGGGGATTAGAGTGTGCAAAAGAAGCGCTTAACGGAACGGATCCTGTCAAAAAAGATGCGACTCTTTCGACATTAATTTATGTTTTTGATGGTATGCTACGGCTTGCTTCTCCTGTTATTCCTTTCGTTGCAGAAGAACTATGGCAAAAACTCCCACGCCACCCCAACTGGGATATGGCACAAAGTCTTGTACTTGCCAATTTCCCTACCTTAGAAAATACATTCTTTGGTGGAGAACAAGCAAACGAGTGGCAGGATGTCCAGAAGCTTATCAGTGAGGTGAGGTCAGTTAAAAGCCAAGCCCAGCTTCCTCGCGTCACAGATGTTACCTTATCCCTTAAAACCCCTGCAAAAAAAGTATCTTTGTATCGGGATGCTCAAACCTTGATTTGCCGCCTCGCTGGGGTAAAAAACCTTAACTTTTTAACATCTGATAAACCGCAAACCAAATCGTTGGTTGCTATTGGATCAAATTTTGAAGCCTTTTTACCTGTTGATGACTCCTTTAATACTGAAGCCGAAGTTCAGAGACTACAAAATGAAAAAGTTCGCATTGAAAAAATTCTAGGCGGTCTTGAGGGAAAACTAAAAAACAAAGATTTTGTCGCGCGCGCTCCTCAGGATGTTGTCGAGGCGACCAAACAGCAGCTAGCTAATTTGCAGTTTCAACGTGATAGTATCCTCGCAAATTTAAAAGCCTTAGCATAAATGCCTTGAGTTTTCTTGGTACAAACTAACATTAAAGATTTTTTGATTTTAAAAGAGCCGTTATAAGAGAATGAAACTGCACAAAAACGGGCAGGTCTTTTTTTATGACCCGTAAAACAGCGCTACCATCACCTTGTTTCACGAGTTTAATAATCTCCCCGCCCGAAATACTTAATTCTTTAAGCGCGGGAGGTATTTCGTCAGTAGGAAAGCCCTCTTTTTTTACTATTACCCCAAGTTCATCTAAAGAAATCGAAAATTGCTCATAGGCTGAAGAAAGTGTCATTTTTTGTATGAGACCGAGAATCTTTATAGTCATGCCACTTAGCCCAGTTCCACCTGGAACTTGCTTAAGATAATGGCTGATAAATTCAATAAACCGAGGAATATTACCACGATTTTGAATTGAAAGGGTTTCGTTGTTATATTCATCTTTTTTCAAATCTAAAAACTTTTTTTCAATTAAAGTCTGAAAAAAGGTATCAAGTGCTTTACCTTCTATCCCAAAAATTTTTGTTATTGTTTCTTTGGTCTCCTTAGCATCAAGCATCCAATCCTTACCAACTTTAGTCGCATTAGCCTGCCACAAGAGATTGAGGAGATTGAGTATTTTTAAATAAGTTGCGAATGCAGATGCCATCAGGATTTGCTTTGCCTCTAGGTCTTTTAGTCTCTCATTGGTACTACGAAGACGGGTACTAAGAGTCACCATCAACCCAACAAACCACCTTGGAATTTGCTTCATGAGCTTATTAAAATCATCTAAGCTGATAAGGGTCACTTCCGATTCAGCACTTGCTTTGACTGAAGCAGAACGCGGTTTCTGATCAAAAAGGGCCATTTCCCCAATCATACCACCGGCAGGGACTTTAGCTAAAACAACTTCAGCTCCATTTTGCTCCAAATAGACGATCATCTCACCAGAACGCACTAAATACATGCCATCTGAAGGGTCACCATTGCGAAAAAGGACATCGCCAGATCTAATTTTTTTATTGACACCAGCCACAATTATAACCCGATGCTAAGGGTTTCCGAGACTCATCATTAAACACCCAAAAAACCAAATGTTTAAAAAAACTCTAAACCCTGCATCGGCGAAATTAAATTTTGCCTAAATAGAAGCGCACACCAAATATTCAAAAAATTGGATTTTCATCATACATTTCAATGAATTCCTTAAGATCTTTTAGAAAGCGTGCCCCACCCTCTCCATCAACAATGCGGTGGTCAAAAGTTATGCCAAAATAACACATAGGGCGGATAGCGATCATATCTTCTATCACTACCGGGCGCTTCACAATAGCTCCAACGCTAAGCATGGCTACTTGTGGTTGATTAATAATGGGATTTGAAAATAAAGACCCAAATAATCCAGGATTTGTTATAGAAAATGTTCCACCCTTAACGTCATCAGGCATGAGTTTTTTAGTGCGTGCTCTCATAACCAGGTCATTCACACCCTTTGCCACCCCAGAGAGATTCAGGTACTGAGCCTGCTTGAGGACGGGCACGATCAAACCGTTTTCTAAAGCAACAGCGACACCAATGTTAATATCATCTTTAAAGAGAATATCATCGCCATCAACTGAGACATTGAGAAGCGGATAGCGCTTGAGTACTTGAACAACTGCATGGGTTATAAAAGCGGTATAAGTAAGGTTAAAACCCGCCTTTTGCCGAAATTCTTCTTTGAATTTTTCGCGCAGAGAAACAAACTTAACCATATCTATTTCAAAGGTGGTGGTAACATGAGGTGATGTTTTTACTGACTGCACCATATGCTGGGCTATAAGACGCCGCATTTGGGTCATTTTTTCCCTGCGAACTTTTACTCCCTCCAAATACTCGCCTCCAGCATCAAAGGTTGTGATGAGTTTTGGGGTTCCCTCATGGGTATTTTCTGGAATTCGTTGGCCTACCGCATCAGAGTTTGTTTTTGACGCTGCGTTTTCTAGGTGGTCAAGGATATCAACCTTAGTAATTCGGCCATTTACCCCCGTGCCTTGGACATTACGGAGTGAAACACCTTTTTCTTTCGCAATTTTTCGGACCAAAGGAGACGATTTAATAGGTCCATGGGAATGCATCCGCGTATTTTTTTCTGACATGCTTTTATCATGCGTACTCAGAGAAACTGCCTGAGCGGAATCAGCAGGAACATCCTGTTTAGTTGGAGCTATATTCTCAAGCGATGCTTTGGGCATAGGACTTTGATGCGCTGAAGGAGCAACGCTCTCAGCATCCGGGTTAATCGTCGCAATTACAGCATTGACCTTAATGCTTTCGCCCTCCTTAAAAAAACACGCACCAATAACACCAGAAATGGGCGCAGGAATCTCGGTATCCACCTTATCTGTTGAGACTTCAAGTAAAGGCTCATCCTTGTTTATTTTCTGGCCAACCTGTTTAAACCATTTTACTAAAGTCGCTTCGTGGACACCCTCCCCCATCAAGGGCATAAGTACTTTGGCCTGATCCGCCATAATTGCAACCGCTCCTTCCTCATCTCGTCAAAAATATCAATAGATCAAAAAAAAGAAAAACTATGCCGCTTTTACGGCTCCCCTCGCCCTCATTTTTATAGGTGAATCGCTCCACCTAATGCCGCATGCGCTGCCTCCATTGCGACCTCAGATAGTGTCGGATGAGGATGAATACTGGCGGCAAGTTCTTCCACAGTCGTTTCGAGATTTTTTGCCACCACGAATTCGGCTATCATTTCTGTCGCCTTGGCTCCCACAATATGAACACCCAGTAACTCTCCATATTTTGGATCAAAGAGTATTTTAACAAACCCTTCAGTTGCCCCTTCTATTTTAGCTTTTGCCATAGGAGCAAAAGGGAATTTACCAATTTTATAGGGGGTACTGCTCTTTTTTAGCTGTTCTTCTGTTTTACCGATACTTGCGATTTCGGGATAAGAATAAACCGCACTGGGATTTGCCTCATAATTTATGACTTGAGGCTCGTGACCAGCCATAACTTCAACGGCATGTATTGCCTCAGCTGAAGCAGTATGAGCCAGTGCCGGAGTATTAATAATATCTCCGATGGCAAACACGGACGGGACATTAGTACGGTAGTGAGAATCAACAGAAATAAATCCCTTTTCGGTTTTCACTTTTAACTTTTCTAAACCAATATTTTCTGTCACCGGTTTTCGGCCTATAGATAACAAGACTTTTTTAAAGCTACGTTTTTCCTTACCTTCAGTAAAGACATCAACACCTTTATCACCATGATCATCTAATTTATTAAGGCGCGTAGACGTTTCAATTTCTATTCCTTGTTTCCGGAAATATTTTACGAGTTCGCTTACCGTTTCCGCATCTTCATAAGGGAGAATTTGATCTGCGAGCTCTATGATCGTAACTTTAGAGCCAAAACGCGCGAAAAGAGAAGCAAATTCTACTCCCACAACGCCGCCGCCAACTACTGCCAATGACTCTGGCACGTGATCAATAAACAGGATCGAATCAGAGGTTAGGATGTTGCGATGATTAGCCTGAGCAAAAGGAAGCTCTGCAACTTGGGATCCGGTAGCCAGTAGCACATGTTTTGTTTTTAAGGTGAGAGTAACCCCATCTTTACCAACAACCTCTACCTCAGTTGCCGACTTTAGAGAACCTACTCCCCAGTGAATGTCGATTTTATTCTTTTTCATAAGAAAAAGGAGACCATTGCGGTTACCGCCCACGATTTTTTCTTTGCGCTCCATGATTTTGGACCAATCAAAAGAAATCTTCCCCGTCTTAAAGCCGAGCTCTTCACTGTGCTGTAGCTTTACAAAATGGGTAACTGATGCGAGAAGAGACTTTGTAGGAATACATCCCACATTCAAACAAGTGCCACCTAAATGCGCAGCTTTTTCGACTAAGGCAACTTTCATCCCTAACTGAGCTGCGCGAATAGCACCAACTTCACCACCTGGCCCAGATCCAATAACCACTAAATCATATGTTTGCGTTTGCATTATAGAAGCTCCATTTTTTTTTGTGCAAAAGAAATTGAGGATTTTAATCCACCCATTTTTGTTAAGCGTCAGCAAATATTTGCTATTCACCTAAAAGTACCGTCCTATCATTCCAATCTTTATCCGCTCTGGCAACAAAAACCTGAAAACTGACCCCAGCAAAGCTTCAGAGTTAATCAAAACAAGCTTAACCACATGAATTTACTTAAATTTAAATATGGCCTTAGGTAAATTCCTTGAACTTCCGATATAATAGGGTAAAGGAGAATATTTTATGGCTGAAATCATTAAATTTCCTCGTCGAAAATTAAAACTTGATGATCACTCAAAGGCCCTACTGAATTTGGCTGGAGATATCGATGTGGTGATAGAAGAAGCACTTCGGGACGGAGTACTTTCTGGACACGATATTGCAGGAGTGTTAGCTCATCGTTTGGGGAGCCTAATGTCTCTTCTCAGTCAAAAGCCAGAGCTGTGGGAAATCTGCGAACGCGTGCTTAAAAAACAGGCGAAAATAGTTTAAAAAACGTTTCTTATATTGGCCATTGCCATCTAAATATAAATTTTAAGCGGCACCGTGTGAATTACCTCTGTCCCTCCATTTGAAGAGTCTTTAGGGCAGTCATCCCACCAATTGCCTTCTAGGGCGATTTTTTTTAAGTGAATATTTGATTACCGATTTATGTAACTTGCAATCTCTTTAAACTCAGAGATCAGATTAAACTCTCCATTAGTGGGGTTGGCATAACCGCAGTTGGTCTCTGTCGCCTCCCAGGCAGCTATACCACTAACTTGCCACTTATCAAAAACAGCTTTAGCCCCATAGGTATTGTCTTGTATCTGCTCTTTGGGGAGGGGACCTGAACTACTCATGCAAAAACCGTACTCCGTAATTATAGTTGGAATTTTATTTTTAAGGACGGCGAGATCATTAACATTCGGTGCATGCAAATTATATATAGAGTTTGTCCATACCACTTGATCATCTGCTTTAAGTAACTCCTCGACAAAAATATTTTTATCACTTTGAAAACTATTACCTTCGAGGGCATGTGTTAGGGATAGTCCTCCAGGTGATATTAAATGGAGTGGATCCATAGACCTGATAACTTGGCTGCTATCCACATACATATTAATATAATCGATAGCACAGGTTTCCCGGCAACTCGATTCATTTATAAGCTGGTACATAAAAAGAGCTGGATGGTCTTTTACTTTAGGAACTAGGGTATTGACCCACGTTAAAAAATCACCTTTATACCCTTTTTGGAACCATTCTACGTCTCGGTAGTAGCGATGTGAATTTCCCCATAAATCCATATAAGTGTCCCAAAAAACCAGCATAACCTGCATCCCATTCGCATGAATTATATCCATAATTTCGACGATGTGATTTGCTCTGTCTTCCATACCTACCGGTCCCGATGAATTATGGTTTGGTGTCCAAAGTCTTATAAAGTTAAATCCCATGTCTGCCTCTCGGCGCACTAAATTATTGATATAGTCACGGCTTTTTCCCATGAGATTACTCAAATTAGCCCCTACTCCTCGCCACTCTTTGCCGTTAGGATCATATATTTTACCACTACGGGTATGCCATTTTTTAATTTGTGGCAAAGTAGGTGCGGATTGGCTTGGACTGATTGGATTATTATTTTCAGATGTAGCGGAAGAGTCCGGAGATGGAGGCGCTACCTCTTCTGCTATTTGAGTCTCTGGTAAGATTTCTGCACTATCAGGATTTTGATCAACCTCAGCAGAACTTTCGGTATTTGAATTAGCATCTGCGGAGTTTTGTTCTATATGAGAAACTTCCTCAGATTTATTTGCCCCATAATCTAAGCGACGATTGACATCGTCTTTACCGCTGCCACAGGAAACTTGCATTCCCACAACGATGCCTATTAGCGCTGTGGTATACCGCACTGTAAATTCATGAGATAAAATACTATTTTTAGAGACTGTGGCTTTGCTCATTGAGTTATTTTTCCTCTAAAAAGGCCTGTATTCTATATTCAGCCCTACGAGGAAAGGGATCGGAAAACTCAAGATAAATCTAAATTAAAGAGTAATTTCTAAAACATTACGAATTGTTACACCGCATTAATGCGTGAGGTGGCAAAAAAAAAATATGAGTTGAGCAATTGAGTCCCGAATTGACTCATAGCTTTTGAATGATCTGAATTTATCCCCTGGCCCGATACAAGGGCCATGGTTAAAAGCAGATATGATAACTTTTTCGTGTAGATTTATTAAAACAATTTTTAAGGAATTAAATCAGCAAAAAAATCATTTCCTTTGTCATCTACCACGATAAAAGCAGGGAAATCTACGACTTCGATACGCCAAACCGCCTCCATGCCAAGTTCAGCATATTCTAAAACTTCAATTTTTTTGATACAGTCCTGTGCTAAACGAGCCGCAGGACCGCCGATAGAACCTAAATAAAAACCACCATATTTTTTACAGGCATTGACAACTGTGCGTGACCTGTTTCCTTTAGCGAGCATGACCATGCTGCCGCCATGCTTTTGAAACTCATCGACATAAGAGTCCATTCTACCTGCCGTTGTAGGACCAAAGGAACCAGAGGCATATCCTTCGGGTGTTTTTGCCGGACCTGCATAGTATATAATGTGGTCTTTAAAATATGCGGGGAGGTCTTCTCCTTTGTCTAAGCGTTCTTTAATTTTAGCGTGGGCTATATCTCGAGCGACGACCAAAGATCCTGATAATGATAAGCGGGTTTTGATCGGATACTTGCTGAGCTCGGCGCAGATACTTTTCATCGGTTGATTAAGGTTGACTTTGATCGACTCGCCCCCTAAATCAGATTCCTTGATTTGAGGTAAAAAGCGAGCTGGATCTTTTTCAAGAGTTTCCAGAAAAATACCATCTTTGGTTATCTTACCTTTTGCTTGCCGATCGGCAGAGCAGGAAACGGCCAAAGCAATGGGACACGAAGCTCCATGCCGCGGCAGACGCACTACCCTAATGTCATGACAAAAATAAGCCCCGCCAAACTGCGCGCCGATACCAAGCTCTCTGCTCACGACTAATAGCTCTTGTTCCAGCTCCAAATCGCGAAATCCATGTCCAGACATATCACCTTCGGTTGGTAGGGTATCAAGATATTTTGCCGAAGCTAATTTTGCTACTTTAAGACTGTATTCGGCAGAAGTCCCGCCGATAACCACACCTAAATGATAGGGCGGGCACGCAGCTGTTCCAAGGGTTGCCATTTTTTGGCGGAGAAAATTTTTGAGAGTGACCGGATTTAATACAGCTTTGGTTTCCTGAAATAACAGGCTCTTATTTGCCGACCCACCGCCTTTAGCCATAAATAAAAAATTATAGGCATCTCCCTCAGTCGCAAAGAGCTCGATTTGTGCAGGGAGATTCGTTCCTGTGTTTTTTTCTTCATACATTGAAAGAGGAGCTAGCTGTGAGTAGCGAAGGTTGCCCTCAACATAAGCCTGTTTTATACCTGCTGATAGAAACGCCTCATCCTGCGCTCCGGTATAGATATTTTGCCCCTTTTTCCCCATGATGATCGCAGTCCCTGTATCTTGACACATGGGAAGGACCCCACCCGCAGAAATTACCGAATTTTTTAATAAATCAAACGCTACATATTTGTCGTTTGCTGTGGCTTTAGGATCCTCAACAATTTTTTTAAGCATAGCAAGATGATCAGGTCTTAAAAAATGAGCGATTTCTCTCATTGCAGTAAACGCCAATAGGTGTAACCCTTTAGGGTCAATCTTTACCCAGGACTCTCCAAAAGCACGCTCCGTGGAAACATAATCTGTACTTATACGCGTAAATTGAGTTTTATCAGAGCCAAGAGGAAGAAGACCAGTGTAACCAGCGTTATTCATAATCATGTCCTTTTTTTAAAAGTCCAAATTTTCTAACGCAATAATTCTAGCAGTTCATGATAAAAACTTCCATGCAGTTCGCTACTCAGAAGAAAATCTTCATGCCCTCCTCCTTCAACAGTTACCATCGTCTTATGGGAGGAACCGAGACGGGAAAAACTATCCTCAAAGGTTTTTAGCGGTTCCGCTAAAGGATCTAGTGAAAAGGCCACTTGAAATAAGGGAAGCTTGATATTTTTCAAATAATCGCAGTAACTTACCAATGAATTTTTTGTTCTTATACAAGAATGAGCAATTCCGTCAGCAAACTGTCTCAGAATTGGGGTTGTCGAAGAATCTAGGGTTTTTTTGAAAAGGGCATTTTTTACTTCATCCATAACATTGCTGGGATTATAAAGAAAAGACCATAAAGGTAAATAAGCTATCGCATTTTTTTTCGTTCCAGTAAACGGTAAGAGATCAAAGGCTGCAGAGATAGATTGGGTAAAACTCTCTGCTGGAATCCGGTCTAATAGCTTAAATGGCAAGATATCCAAAAGAAAGCCAAAAGAAGACAAAGTGCGCAACATATTTTTTTTATGCGTAGCAGTCATTGCCACATTTCCGGTAAGGAGTCCCACGCCAGGGTCCCGTCATTCTCGCGATGCTCGAATGACGGGAAAGGTTAATGATAGTAAGGTTTTCAATGAATTTTGATTCATCCATCCAATCGTCCGAATTCCTTGAGCAATATTTTTAAAGCCCATTA
>JAUILP010000056.1 GCA_030432875.1 Oligoflexia bacterium
AAATTGGCCAGGCCGCACTAAGCTGCAACGACGCCGTGTTTCGCCCAGACCCACGATGCCGTCTGAGCTTACGCCTAGGCTGACGAAATCGACTAGGTCCACGCATTAATGTGAGTACAGGCCCTAAGTTTTGCCATATGATTTCTCCTTTAATTTTAATAATGAGATTTGCTTACCAAAACGCCATCCCATTAAAAGTATGTTTTTGATTCTCTTAAAAAAACCCACTTTTCCCTATCATTTCTCAAGTAGCATAGTCAAGAAAATTTCACCATGCACATAGCTAATTCAAGGGAGTGACTAGCGGTGTCCTCGTTTAAGGACTTTGAAGGCATGGCAGTTTTATGTGCAAGTTGTCCGTTCCCTGACCTGTAACTGTTCATATCGTGTATTCTGTTTTCAGGGCAGAAACTAGTTTCTGAGTCTGTTCAGATATATGTTTTCTGTTCACTGGAACAGCTCACACACCGGTAACACTGGACTCAAAGATAATATTTGCTAACAGCTTAATATTAAACGATATATAATAATTCAAGGACGCGCCCTTATGATACCACTAACCTGCAATATTTTTTTTGCCTTTTGCCTTTTTAGGAATACCACCAAAAACTTCGTGCTCTGAAAGTAACCCCCTCACCCACTTAATGCGGTGAGACCTTGCCATCATCAGGTTTTTCACGGCATCTAAATTTGTATGTGGTTCCATTTCTAAAAGCGCTAACCAGATAGCCTCGAGCGTCGCTAATCCTCCAGGCAATGGCTCCCGCCACAGATTGCAGATGGGATCAGGATTAAGTTTGGCAAACTTTACAGAATATGGCGATAAATGCCCAAGCTCCTGACCTATAATTTGCTGCGCCTGATTCCAAGTGCCATCAACTACGGCGAGTATTTTTTTGCGTTTAGAATTTTCTTTCGCGTCTAGGCTCAAAGCTTCCGCAATTGTTTTTCCAAGGGGATTGTGACAAAGAAAATAAATCGAGGCATTTTCAGACTGAGCTTTTTCTAAAAGTCCCATTTGCCAAATTTCGCTATCAGTCTTATTGCGTCTCAAAGTCAACTGAGAATTTTTTAATATTTTTGCGGCGAGGTGACCTGTATTGCTTGTTTTCGGGTATTCTTTATGATGAATGAAAATCTCAAGGCGGGTCTGCGTATCAACGGGAAGAAGATAAGCACAAACACAGAGATCCTCATCCATTCGGCACTGACTACAGCGTTTTTTTTGAGGTTTCGTCTTCAGATTGCCCAAAAAATTAAAGGATAGAACCGGAGTCTTTAGCAAATCTTACTTTTTTGCCGTCTTGTAATTTAAAACCAATCTTTGTTGGCTTTTTGGTTTTGGGATCAATCAAGGCGACATTGCTAATCGGAAGTGGCTTTATCTTCTCTACGATACCACCTTCAGGATTAGCCGCATCGACATTGGGCTTAAGATGACGCTTCCAAAGGTTTACTCCAGTCACAAAGACTTTATTATTTTTACGGTCGAATTTCTGAATTTTACCAGTTTCACCTTTGTTACGACCTGTTAGTACGGTTACTTCATCATCTTTTCTTAATTTTGTTGTAAATTGCGCCATGATAAAAATATCTTCCTTAAATACGGTGCTATAGGCAATGTAAACCACGGAAAAAACATCCGACCCTAGTTTTTATAAGAACATTAATAAAAAAGCAAGAGTTCTTATTTAAGATTCTTTAATTTTTAGTCCCTTAAGCTATGAAGATACTGAAAATTTTGATAAATTTATAAAGTTGATAAAATAATATTCGTTAATTATTAAGTTTTTTTTGCCTGCAACCCCTTACAGAGAAACTACCGTCAATGAATTATTCCTTTGTTTCACTAAGATACCCTTTTATGGTCATGGTTCTTCTATTAAACGCAGTTTTACCCCTGTCCGGTACCGCCCAAAACTTCAACCCTGACCGAGACCCAGGACAGTTAGATATAAATCCTAGAGATGTGATCATCTGGGAAGCCAGCCATGCCGAAGTTATAGAGCCAGGAACCATTGAAATTCTCCTACGCCTAAATACTCGCCAAGATTTTACCCTCTATCAAGAAAAAATGAGTTTTGCCACCTTACCCGGCTTTTATATCAATATAAAATCGACACCTAAAGCCACGCCGATTATTGATCCCATGAGTGGTGAGACAAAATCCGTCTATGCTGGCGGGGAGTTTATTCTGAGTATCAATGGGCCTAAAGACTTTAATGAAGAGTTTTTTCCTCTGAGCATCACCTATATTGGGTGTACAACCAAAATTTGCCTTTTTCCTTATACTGAGCACCTAAATCTCAAAGTACTCTCCCGAATAAAGACTGTGCCCGTAGACTCGGAACCAAACTCTTCAATTGTCCAAGAAACTAGCTCTCCAAGTAATAAAATCGCCAAAGCACTCGTCCCTCAAACTGATCAAAGTGCCTCGACATCAGGTCAAAAATTGCAGGATTTATCTGACCTAGAATCTACCTTTGCGGCAAAAGTAAAGGAAGGGTCTCTTTCCCTCGGGTTGCTTCTTATAATTTGTTTCCTGGCTGGTATTGCGACCAACATCACCCCCTGCGTATATCCTATGATACCCATTACCATTAGACTCCTGAGTAAAAAAGGCGAAAAGCCATTCCACAACGCGGCGTCATACGCAGGCGGTATACTCGTGAGTTATAGTATTTTTGGCTTGATTGCAGGTCTGTCTGGCCAGATGTTTGGCGCCCTCATGGCGAGCCCAGTCGTAAACTTTTTTTTAGCGGTGCTCATGTTTCTCATGGGGGCTACGATGGTAGGATTTTTAGATTTTTCTGCCCTTCAGTCTTTTGGCAGCAAACTCGGATCTGGCCCGGCAAGCAAACGGAACTATTTTTTTATGGGAACAGGAGCTGGTCTCGTGGCTTCCCCTTGCACAGGACCTATATTAGCCGCCTTGCTCGTCAATGCGTTTCAGGTGGGTAATATTTTTCGCTCTACACTTCTTATCTTTGTCTATAGCCTAGGATTTTCACTTCCTTACCTATTCCTGGGTCATGCGTCATCACGACTAAGTAAACTCAAACTTGGGCGTCACCTGCAAATTGGCGTTGAAATTGTTTTTACCAGCGTACTGTGTGGGTTGGGTTTTTATTACTTAAGAATTCCTGCCTATGAGTTCCTTAAAAATATTGAAGCCCCATGGCTGCAGATTGCAGGTATTACTCTATTTCTTGGTGCTTTAATCATCATATTTATTTTGAAAAGCTCGCATATTTATAAGCAGCGGATGTTACTGATTCCTTGTATACTCATCGGATTTTCGATATTTTCTACGTACCTAAGCCGCAGTCAAGAGAGTCGCACCCACTACCAAAAAACTTCATTTACGGTCTATCGCAGTGAAAATGAAGCCCTTAAAGCCGCTAAAGAAAAAAATCTCCCCCTCCTTATAGACACCTGGGCCGAATGGTGTGAAGCTTGTAAAAAAATGGATGCCACAACCTTTCAAGATGAGTTTGTCAATAAATTATTTTCTGAGGAGCGGTGGCTACTAGCAAAAATTGACCTAACCGAAAGTAATGAAACTAATGATGCTTTTACCGAAAAATATGAGATTCAGGGGCTCCCTACGCTTATCATGATGGGACCTGATGGTGATTTAAAGAAACGCAAAGTCATTGCCGGTTATACGAGCGCTCATACTTTACTCGATGAAATGCAGCAATTTCAAAAAGAGGCCCAACCATGAAACATTATCTCCTGTATTTTGCATCCTCCAAACAACTTGAAAATACCCGAAAAATTTTTTCCCTCCTCAAAGCTAAAAAAGATACCGAAATTTCTAAAGGCTATGAATGCTACCGCATTGAGCACACACTTCTTGAAGGGCATATTTTTTATGCATTTTTAATCCATGAAATGGCTGCCATTGTTCCCAATTTAAAGCAGCATCCTATTGATCTTCTTATTTTTGATGAGCGCCTGCATGACGATTTCGATGCTGTAACCGGTGTCGAAAAAATCCATGCTGAAGTGAGAGAAATGGCGCAGCAGTGGGGACCAGATTTTGAATTTCCGGCGAGTCGTATTGTTTGCATACTTGAAGACACAAAAGACACCCCATTAAAGCCATTTTTACTTGGTCGCTATCAAGTGCGCAATGTACTGATTAAGCCTAAAACGACTACCGATGTCCTGATCTGGATCAAAGATGTCCTAACTCATGGGCTAATTACTTCAAAAAATCCCACTACGGGAGTCGCTTTAAGCGGTGGGGGCCTCGAAGGATTTCTTTTTCAAATTGGCTGCATGTACGGAATAAATCTCGCCCTCGGTGAGCGTAAACTGCACCACTGTGAAAGTTTTTCTGGCGTCAGCAGTGGGTCTATCTGCGCGGCTATATTAGCAAACAAGGTCCCGATCAAAGAAGTTATCCTCGCCTTTAGCTCCGAGTCTGATATTATTCCACCCATCCATCCCTGGTTATTTTTCGATCTTGCGGTTAATAAATTTCTTGAACGACTTGGTAAAGAAATCATAACCTGGGAGGGACTTTCTCCACAAAAATGGCTGCAAAAAGTCATGCGCCTCATCCCAACTGGTGTTTTTAAGGGTGATGCCGCCAAAGATTTTTTTGAAAAATCATTTTCCATGTTTGGCGGTACTAATACTTTTGCAGAACTACCTTGTAATTTGTTTATCGGAGCCACTGACCAGGATTCACATGAAAATGTTATTTTTGGCAGCCCTGGTTTTTCTGATATGACAATATCTGAAGCCCTGCGTGCTTCCTGTGCCTTACCGCCATTTTTCACACCTATCACTATCGGCGATAGACATTATATCGACGGCCAGATCACCAGTTCCTGTAACCTCCACCGCCTGGTAGACGTGGGCTCCCAGCTTATTTTTATTGTCGACCCGCTAAGGCCTTATGACGGTGCGGTACCAGGCACTGTAGACCGTTATGGCGGTGTTTTTTCCATCATCCAGATCATTAAAGCCCTAGTTTATTCGCGCTTTCGCCAAACTCTCGAACACGTGACGGAAAGGTACCCTGACGTCGATTTTTTTGTGTTTCAGCCTGAAGGAAGGTGCGCCGAAATCATGGCGGGATCACCTATGCGGGTCAATATCCGCACCGAGATCATTGAACTTGCTATAAGGGATACCATCCGCAAACTCAAATCTCGGCATGCGCTTTATGCTGCTAAATTAGAGAAATATGGATTTGAGCTGAAATCAATTAAGGAACTTTCCTATTTAGAAAATTCAAGCCTAGACCTTGAAAAAGCTTCCGCTTGACAAGAACAATTAAAAGGAATAAACAGTTCCCATAAATTACGTTAATTTAAGACTCATAAAATGGGAGCCATTATTTATGCGTTTTTTTTCTTCTCTACTTTCACTGACAATTTTAATCAGTCTATCTAGCCAGTTGCTTGCTGAAGTTGATCAATTTAATGTCTTTCGCTGGAATTATGGCAACCCTGCTGCGGCACAGAGGGATACTAAACCCTGGTTTGAGTGGTGGTATTATAAAATTACCATTCCCGAAACTCGTGAGGCTTACTATTTCGTTTATGGCATCGTCAATCCCTGGGACAAGACCATGACCGTACCCGCTAGCCGAGCTTATGTTTCCTTCGGCAATTTTAGTGCGGGCGAACAGTTTGACCAACGCTATGGGGTCAAAGATTTTTATGCCAGTAGCAAGGAAACGCTTGTCAAGATTGGCAGTCATAACCAAGCGACGGACACGAGATTTTTTGGTGCCATTAACACGGGTACCAGTAGCGGTGAAGTGAGCTGGGACATTAATATAAAAAAGATTTGGGCCTATAATGCGACTTCATGGGCGACCGGAAAAGGAATTACAAATATTGAGTGGTACCCCGCTCAAGCTGACGCCCGCTGCTCGGGAAATATCAAACTCCAAGATGGCCGCCTCGTAAATTTTAAAGATGCTCCCTGTTATCAAGATCGCAACTGGGGTAGGACTTTCCCCGAATGGTGGACCTGGATCGTTTCTAATCACTTCGAAAAATCGCCTGGCACAGCACTTGCCATTGGGGGAGGAAAACCCACTTATCTGGGGGTCCCGTTCCCCTACTCTGGCGTCAGCATCGGTTTAAGGTATAAAGGTAAAGAGATCGCCTTTAGGCCCAACGACTTAAATCCCGTCCTCATAGATATCTATTTTGGCAACTGGTACGCAAAAGCCATGAATGATAAATATCTTATTGAAGTGAGAGCCCTGGCCGCTAAGGATGATTTTCTCGATCTTGAGTTTATGACCCCTGCGGGAGATATTTTTCATGATTTTGAAGCCTTAATGGGTACCCTAGAAGTGAAACTCTTTAAGCGCCCGTCAAGACTTAGCCTTGCCTGGGAGCTGGTCGATACTTTATATTCGGATTTTGGCGGGATCGAGTTTGGCAGCCGTAATATTGACTCGCTTGATGACTACCAAAATTCTTCGCAGAACCTATACCGCAGCGGTAATGCTGCTCAATTGCCTTAGTATTTTTGAGGATACCGTTCATGCAACGTCATACCTTTGAACTTTTTAGCTACTGGCGCTCCTCCTGCTCCTGGCGGCTACGATGGGGGTTAGAATATAAAAATCTTAAATATAAGATCACCCCAATAAATTTGCTTACGGGTGAGCATAAGCAACAAAAATATCTTAAACTTAATCCCAGAGGCTATCTTCCTTGCTTACTTATTGATGGCGTGTCCTACAGCGAGTCACTCGCATTACTTGAATGGCTCGAAGAAAATTATCCACAGCCACCGCTTTTGCCTACAAATTCACTTGATCGCCTAAAAACACGGCAAATTACCCAAATGATAGCTTCGGGAATACAGCCCGTCCAAAATTTAAATGTCCTTAAAAGTGTTTCCTCTGACGTGACAACCCAAAAATCTTTCGCGCGGCATCATATTGAGCGAGGCTTAGAGGCAGTTGAACAGGTGATCAGAGAAACTGCCGGAACTTATACCATGGGCTCAACCCTCACCCTTGCCGATCTCGCTCTCATCCCTCAGGTTTATAATGCCCTTAGGTTCGGTATTCCGATAGAGCGATATCCCACCATAAACGGCATATATAAACATGTGCGAATGAGCGAATCCTGTGAAAAAAGCTCACCTGAGAAGCAGCCCGATGCTCAAAAGACGCCATAAAGCTGCCTGAGGCCAGGGCATAAAAAAATTTGGCTCGTCTTCTCCCTTATGAATTGTTTATAATTTAGTAGCCAGTCATTTGCTCCTGAGAAAGAATTCAGTGTTCTTTCTCTAAGAAAATACTGTTTTTTTTGGTGTGATAACTAATTTGCCGCTAAGATAAATATCTATTATATCTTTACTCTAAAAACTTTAGGAATGGCTATAATTTTTTTTAAGGAATTTAATCTTTTATGAATTTAAACCACGAACATATCAATGATCTCGCAGAATACATTTACGCTTCTCCGACACCTTATCATGCTGTGTTTAATGCCGTGCAAACTCTTAATGAACATGGATTTACTGAACTAAAAGAACATGAAGACTGGGAGTTAAAAGCGGGGCAGGGCTATTATGTCATCAGAGGGGGTTCGCTGCTCGCTTTTAAGCTTGGTCGCGACTGGCCTAACATCCGTGGTTATCATATTGTAGGTTCTCATACTGATAGTCCTTGCTTAAGGGTAAAACCCCAGCCAGAGAACTTCTTTAAAAACTATATGACCTTAGGTGTTGAGGTTTATGGCGGCATACTTTTAAGCACATGGTTTGATCGAGATTTGTCCATAGCGGGAAAGGTTGTTTCTCTCGATAGCCTGGGAAATATGCATAGCACTCTGATAAATTTTAAAGAAAGTATTGCGCTCATCCCCAATCTTGCGATTCATTTAAGTCCTGGCATCAATGAAGAACGAAGTATCAATAAGCAAAAAGACTTGCCTCCCCTAATATTGCAAATGCAGGAACGCTCTAGTGGAACCTTTAGTAAACTCGTCGCTAAACAAATCGTTAAGGAACATGGCTTTCATCCCGATAAAATCTTGGCCACGGAGCTCAGCTTTTTTGATACCAATCCACCAAGGTTAGTGGGAGCCCAGCAAGATTTTTTTGTAGGCGCGCGCCTTGACAATCTTCTCAGTGTTTTTACGTCATTAAAATCTCTTATTGGCAGTTCTCCCCAGAAAACTGCTGTCCTTATGGCCTCGGATCATGAAGAGGTTGGTAGTACAAGCTATAGCGGAGCCGCAAGCTCTATGCTGCTGAGTACCTTAAAACGCATATCAGGAGATGAGGTTTCATCTTACAAAGATTTTAGCCAGTCGTTTTTTATTTCTTCCGACAATGCGCATGGGGTCCATCCCAATTATAGCGAGAAACATGATCCTGAACATGGACCACTTTTAAACCAGGGTCCCGTAATAAAAATAAATGCCAACCAAAGATATGCAACGCATGCGGAAAGCGCTGGATTTTTTGAGCACTTGTGTCAAAAGTCACAAGTTCCTGTGCAAAAATTTGTGGTGAGATCTGATATGGGTTGTGGTTCCACCATCGGCCCTATAACTGCGGCGAAAACAGGCATCAGCACTATAGACATTGGCATACCTACGTTTGCCATGCATTCTATACGGGAGACAGCAGGGGCAAAGGATGTCGGCTATCTCATCAAGATAATGACACAGTTCTACAATGAAGCGACTAAGATGGAATAAAAATATCTCATCCAAGCATTTATGCTGTGCTTGCGTGCATTAATAGGGTTGGCATAAATTTTTTAAAGGGGTCAGCAAGACATGAATGCCCACTACTTCTTAACGCTCATTTTACCTTCATCGAGGAGGCCTTCATCCCACTGATAAATTCTCGGCTGATCCTGGGCTTTTCGCATAAGCTGTCTTTGCTGATTGCGCAGATACTGAACGACGCCCATATTTTTAGGGTGGGTTCTGAGGCGATCAATTTGATTTTGAATTTCATTTGCGCGCCCCATATCATCGGGATTGCGAAATATGTCATCCAAAATGGAATTGAATTCTAACTTTTCCTCTTCGCTTAGGCCGGTCGTATTAGAATAGCGGTGGTACTTATTGATATTCATGGGCTCTGTATCGATCACAACCGAGCCATCATCTTTTTTCTCAACAACTACCCCTGGTTTTGAATAAATTCCCGCTTTTGATACGAGATCACCAATTTGTACCATAAATATCCTCTCCTCAGGGTTTATGTAGGCTTATATTTTTAATGATACAATAAATACATCTGTAAAATTAAATTTTATGCCGGGAAAACTATTTAAAATAGTGCCAAAAGCAAGAAAAAAACCAATAAATACAGGACATCCAAATTTGATTCGCCCCTCAAATCAGATAATATTTTTAAAAGAAGCGTTTTTTTGCCTTTTTGGCACCCTAAACTTAAGTTTTAAAAACAAATGCCGATAAGAAAATCCAGTGGTTAAAAAAAATATAAACTGTTTTTCCCCACTACCACCCTAGATACGGAGTCAAAACCTATGCAAGATCAGTCCCTTAGTCAGAAGAAACTGCGCAGCAAACATAACAGTGAAATTTTAAAGAAAATGCAGGAAGGCGAGGATCTAACCCGTTACTCTACTGAAGCCAGTTGGTTTCCCGTGAGACCCATCATTAAAAAAGATGGCGATGCTATTCGCAAGCTATTTACTCTAAAAAATGATTCAGATAAGGCTGGTTAAGAGAAGTTTCCCGCGTGCCTTAATGTAAATGATGTGGCGATACCCCAAGCATATGGGCGATACTTTTTTGCTTGGGGTCTTCTTTTTTGTCTTCCCGTCTTTTTAGCTCCCGCAGGATCTTTTTAACTGTTCCATCCTGCTTATTTTGCCCATAAGCATCCATTAAAGCTTTAAGCAAATCCTCACGGGACCAAGCGTTTAATATCATGTCGGCCATGGTCAGCTTCCTTAACATTTATAATTTTTAGGGATAATAATATTGTAGCAAATATAAATTTTTTTTGTGCACTATTTTTTTTCCATGTTGGACAAACCATCGTGCAACAATTTTTTTCTGCATGTCAAACTTGCTTAAGAGTTAAAATTTATTGAATTCACCCGCCCATTTTTTATAAAGACCAACACAATCAAGAGAACCGATAACGAGAAATCTAAACACAAATGATTTCCCATAAGACAAATATAAAATCGGGATAGGATTTTAATACGGCCCTTCTTACTTAAGCGCAAAGGCATACTTTTTTAAAGCCCGCCCTGTTTAATCAAAAGCATAACCATCTATAATTAAAGACATAAAAACAAATCGTAAGGATTGATGATTTCTGTGAAATCAGTTGCTAACGAAAATCGTCCTTATTTTGAAGCTTTTTGTGATAAAGGCTTCGGTGTGAAAAAATTTTTTTTCTGTATATACCTACTCTTTTGGAGATGCCATTATGATTTCTCGTAAATTTTCTAAATCAAAATTTATTTTAGGCAGTATTTTTTGTCTCGCAATGAGCGCCATGTTAGCAAGCTGCGGCGGTCAAACATCAGATAAGGAGAGTGGTACAAAATTCGTAAATTCATTCTACTGTGGAAAACAAGGCTTTAAAACCGTTTTTTTTCCAGAATTTTATCGGTCGACTGATCTCTGTCAAATATCACAAACTCTTAGAAACATGAGATTTAAATGTAATTTTGATTGTCCTTTAACAGTTAACATAAAGCCAATTCAGTTATAAAATAATGATATTCTATTTTAAAGATACTAAGGCACTTAAGGTATATATATTCTTAGTTTTCCAAGTGCAACAGGTGAAACATTTTGCACTTTTCATGACACATGGATAGTATACAGCGTTTTTTTTTACTGGGTCGCACTATACAAATCAGAATTAACGTGATCATAATGATTAAACAAATAGTAAGGAATACAATTAATGAGAAAAATTTTTAAAACTCTAATAGCCATAGCTCTTGCCATTTGTGGTTTAATGGGCTGCCACCAAAAAATACCTAATCAAGATCTAAAGCAAAGTGCTGACACCACTGAATCAAAAGATCGCTCACTTTACTATTTTGATAAAGTTCTTAACGATATCCCCATTAATGTCTGTTTTGCGCCACCGAAAGATAAACCTGTTGAAGGGACAGAGCAGGATAATAGGTTTAATATCCCCCGGTATACTGACCCCACAAATATTCCGTATTATGGACTGCAGCCCCTCAAAGCTGAAATTGAAGCGTCCATTCAAGCATATGCCTACTACATTAAGAAAGCTGCTGGAAAACCTTTAGATTTAGATACCACGTTGCCTGCGACCATCAATTTTGTTGAATCCATTGCACGCCAATATGTCACCATAAAAATTGAAAACGGTAAAAAAGATGATGGCACACCCAAAATGAAAACCATCATGTCAAACGTAAGCCTATACTACAAAATCTCTGAAGAAGCTGGAAAATTGGCCTATGATGATTATATCGCTTTTAGGCCTTCAGACGATAAGCCTGATTCCTTAAAAGAAGCAAAATCCTATTTTGAAAGTATTAATAATACCTCGGGACAGAAAAAAGGCTGGGCCACCTCATCCAATATTGTTGACTGCGATTTTTATGTTAAAACCTATGGGGACACGGGCACGACTCCAGTGTGGGGGCCAATGAAATTTGATGTAACGGGTGAGAAAGTCTTTGTATCAAATGAAGATTTTCTCTCTCAACATGATATAGATCTTCTTATTTCCGATATTGAAAACATCACCATTGAAAAATATTTAAAAGATAAAAATGCTTATCCCTACCTCAACGGAAGTCGTGGCATGACCTGGGACCTAGTCATCCCGGTTCTAACCAGCAAGTATACAAAAGGTTTGGTCACGCTTCAGGAGTATGCCGATTATTATGGCATTACGGCAAACACAGCCGGTGATTCTTTGAGCGCGGTGCCGCAACTCGTAAAATCAGGTAAAGATCTTACGGATGTTAAAAGCCTTGTAAAAATGATTGTATCACGAGGCTATTCGCAGATTCCTGTGATTAATACGGAGGCGAGAATCGTCAGAGATAATCCAGCCATTGAAACATGCGAAGCTTACAACGCAGAAAACTATGTACCCGAAAATGAAAGCAACGTGTCGAATGATGAAAACATCACTCAGCCCATAGAGCTACCATACTGGTTTATTATGTCCGCCTTTTTAGAAAACATAGGTGAGGCTTTTAATGCCCAAGATACCACAAGTTTGTTTTCACTGCGCGATGTATCAATATTTGACAAGGAAAAAGGTAATGTATTCATAAGTGGTGGACGTTGGGGCAGGTTATATCTAACTGATACAGAAATCTACAATGTTATCGATGAGGGAATTAAAGAGAATTTTCCCTTAGAATATATCTCTCTGGAAAATATTTCTAACCCACTCGAAAATTTGATTCGACATAAAATTTGTCAAAGTGTTGGCAAAGTTCTTTAAAAACTATTAATTTCAGGCAGAGGGGGCTTCTCGCCCCTTTTCCCTGATAATTCGACTTTTCCATATCCCTTTTGTTTTCCTTAAAATGGGTCTTGCCAATTTTACTTGTGAATCTGCCGCCAATTAACAATAACACCTCATAATCTTTGATTTATTTACCATCACCTCGCGATTTTCTTTCCTCAAAGCGCCCACTCAATTTTTCGGTTTAAATATTAATTTTCTATTAATTCATCCGATATACCGGAGTTAAGAAAACATGGCTTCGCCAAAAAAAAGGTTACAGGATGATTAATAAAAGCATAATGAGCTGGCATAAACCCCTGATGTTTAGGTATTTTGTTGCTCTCCTTCTCTCTGTTACGGGTATTTTCGTCGTTTACTTCATTAGCTCCATAGAAGGCACGCATGCTTACTCGTTGGTTGTACTATCGGTGCTACTCAGCGCGATACTAGGAGGATTTGGCCCAGCCATTTTTTCGGCCCTCATAACATCAGTCTCCATAGACTTTTTTTTTGAGCCACCCATCAATCACATATTTGATACGGTAGCCTCATTTATTCGCGTTTTTAACTATTTATTTTTAGCTATAGTTATTTCTTCACTTATGGCAAAAATCCAAACGCTTTTTAAGAAGAGCGAAAGCGAACAAAAACTTCTAGAAGATTTAATTCGTGAAAAAGACGGCATTGTGGCTGCCATATCTCACGATATCAGAAATTCCTTAACTCATATTTTAGGGTTTTCAGAAAGTTTAAATAACAGAGACTTTGATAATAACCCCCTAGAAAAAGAACTTGCCATCACTCATATTGTAAGCTCATCACGGCAGATCCTGAGATTAGTACAGGATCTCCTTGATTTTTCATCGCTTAAATCCCAAAATTCCTTTATTTTTTCAACCATAGATTTGCTTCGCATCCTAAATACTGAAATCAGTAAATTAGCAAAAACCGCCAAGAATAAGGAGATAAAATTAAAGCTACAAACAAATTTAAGGGATGTGTTTATAAAAGGTGATGAAATACGTATGATACAGGTCATAGAAAATTTAATCGGCAATGCAATTAAATTTTCCCGCTCCTTTACAACTATTACGGTCACACTAGAGCTAAAGAATCAAAAGCTCCTTCTCGAGATAAGTGATCAAGGGCCTGGCCTCACCGCATCGGATTTAAAACATCTCTTTAAACCATTTTTAAAACTGTCAAATAAGCCTACTAACGGCGAAAGTTCTCATGGAATTGGTTTATCGATTGTCCATAGTATCATTGAAAAACATGGCGCTAAGATTTCTGTCGAGAGCCGCTATGGTTATGGTAGCAGTTTTATCATTGACCTAACCAACAGCATTCATTCAGCGGATATTGATCCAACCGGTATGCGCGAGTGCCTCACCAAAAAGGAAAATTTGACTTTGCCTGATGTGATTAATAAGCCAAAATTCTCTTTTCAAGGGGCTCCAATTCATGTTCTTATCGCTGAGGACGATTTGATTAACCAGAAGATTGCCCTCAGGTTCTTTTCTAAGTTTTCGTGTGAGGTTACTATAGTTGAAAATGGTGCTGTGCTGCTCTCTGCCTTAGAAAAAGAGGCGTTTGATATTATATTTATGGACTGTCAGATGCCCATTATGGACGGCTATGAGGCGACTGAAAAAATCCGAAAACTGGGATATGAAAAAAGCAGCATTCCCATAATTGGACTCACTTCCGATATATCCACAATGAATAAGACCAAATGTGTAAGCATTGGTATGAATGATATCATCAGCAAACCCTATAATGATGAAGAAATCATTAGGATATTCTTGGAGTATTTTCCAAACAATTTTAGACAAGAATCATCAATGACAAGGAAACCTCTGCCCTTAAGAGAGGCCTAGCGTTTCCCCAAAAAAATTTGGAAAAAAAATTAATTTGAACAAAACACAATTTATAGAGTGCTGTACATCGGTCTTAAAATTTCGCTCAAAAAACAAGCAAATTCAATACTTTGCCCATAACTAAGGCGGGGGTCACAGGCGCTATTATATTTTTGCGGCAAGCATTTTGTACTTATTCCCTCGAGCCCCCCAAGGCACTCAGTAACATCTTCGCCGGTGAGTTCACAGTGTATGCCATTGAGCTTTGAGGACATATCACCATGAATTTTTATGGTTAACGAAACCTCTTTCTGAATTTTGGAAAAATCTCTTGTTTTGATTGCCGGTTCAATTTTTTCCAAATTTCCATGCATCGGATCAACTACCCAAATAACAGGATTCCCTATTTTTTGTACACGTTTAATTAGTGAGGGAAGTATTTTCTCGACATTATTTACCCCTAAACGGGTAATCAGGACGAGTTTGTTGTTTTCAAAATGAGGATTTAGGGCGAGAACAATTTCTTCTAAATCATCAGGAGTCGTGCTCGGCCCAATTTTTACTCCGAGAGGATTTTTTAATCCGCGAGCATATTCTAGATGGGCTCCCTTAATTTGCCGGGTGCGATCACCTATCCAAAGCAAATGAGCGCCCAGATTGTAGAAGCTGAGAGCTCCAGGAACCCAGCGGGTCAAAGCTTGTTCATACCCAAGCAGGAGACACTCATGCGAGGTAAATATATCCCGGTGAGAATTCACCTCCTCATATTTTTCACGCAGTTGGCCGAGAACAGAATGATGTTCCACATCCTGAGAAAAATACTCAAAGCTTGCTTTGAAGGCGTTTTGTTCTGCTTTATCACGAATCTTCCAGGTTCTCGTCGCCTCATTAAGTTTCTTAATCAGATTGACATATTTCTTTTCTGCCCCCTCTTGATTTCTTAAACTACCAACCTTAGCAATGACATCAGGTTCATCGTTAATGATTTTATTTAGGGCTAAAAGCGTTTTTTTCGAATAATAATACGCCATGAGCAAGCGCTCAGGTTTGGGCTTACGTTTATAGCTACTGTGTTCTAATGAATTAACAGCATCACCGCGAAAGGCCACCATAGGATCGCCGCCCCCAAGTTCGGTGGGATGAGACCTGGGTTTTGCATATTGACCGGCAATGCGACCCAAAATAAGACTGGGTACATGAAGATTATGCTCGATGATTGCGCTCATCTGCCACAAAACTTGAACTTTACGACGCACGACATGGCGCTGCGAATCAGAAAATTTTTCAGCACAGTCCCCCCCTTGTAAAAGAAAGCGCTTGCCCATCGCCACTTCACTGAGACGCGAGCGCAGGGCTTCAATACGGCCGTTGCTCACCAATCCAGGCGCCTTTGCCAGTATTTGGTATATTGCTTCAAGGCTTTCCACATCCTCATATTCAGGCTGCTGAAATATAGGAAGTCCCTGCCACGAACCAGGATTCCACTGCGAAGTTGGAGAAAAAGTACCCGTCACTAAAAATGCCTATCAAAAAATTTTTGGAATTCTTATAATCATGCGCTACCATAAAAGTGCCAGCTCTTGGTCAAAGATCAGCTTTAGTCACCCTAAGAGACATAAAAACTAAGGAAGCAAAAGCGGATCTGCATCCGATATATACCTTTTTTTAATGCGCTCGGCTAGTTTAAAGGATTAAGTCGTGATATAAGCTAAGAGGTGTGAGCCCCCATTTTGTTCCTACAGATTCATCGCCCAAATGGAAGGTAAATAAAGACGTGTACGGAAAACTACTCACAACCACCTTTTTGTTGTGCTGTCTCGCTCTAGGGTATTTTTTACTTTTGCTCTCCCTCAATAGGAGCACCCGTTTTAAACGCTTACAAGAGATATTTGGTAATACTTTTCTTATCTTAGGGGCATTATCAGCTTTTTGTTATGTTATTTTTATTAACAAGGCGGATGAGAGTTTTGCCTCCATTAGTCTTGTGGCCCTTTCAGGCGTGATCGCAACCATGAGTGTCGCAGCCAGCTTATATTTTCGCAGCAACAGTGTCGCTACTTTTATGGCTCCCATGGCCATCATCGTCCTCTTTATTGAACAGTTTTTTATCGCGCCAAAAGCGACAAACTTACATGAAATTGACATGTTAAGGGAACAGTTTTCTTTTAGAGCCATTAGCATTATTCACATTTCTTTTGCGACTCTAGGAATAGCTTTTGCTCTGCTTGCCAGTGCTGCCGCCATTTTTTATCTCTGGCAGAGGCAGCTTCTGCGCAAAAAAAGGATACAGGATCTGAACAGCGGTGCTCCTGGCCTAGATAAACTAGATCGGCTATTGATGCGTTCTTTATGGTTGGGGTTTTCGTTTTTGACTTTAAGTCTTGTCACAGGGCCCATTGTTGTTTCGTTGAGTAACTCGAGCTTTGAAAGCATAAAAATCAAAATCTTTTTGGCCATCGCCGTTTGGCTCTGGTATCTCACTACGATTGGACTTCGCGTTGTTTTTCATTTGCGTCCGACCCAAATCGCCAAATTAAGTTTTTTGGGATTTATTATCGTTGCGTTTATGTTTTGGGGCGTATATATTTTATTCCCGTTAAGGATGGTCTAACCGCTAAATATTTATGATTAAAAACAATAGCTTAAAAATTTTTTGCCTGGGGCTAAATCATAAAACTACCCCAATCGCTTTGAGAGAAAAAATTTACCTGGAGCCGGATAAGCTTCGTCCACTCCTTCCCAAACTCAAAGAAACCTATGGCTTAAGTGAGCTCCTCGTGCTTTCAACCTGCAATAGGCTTGAGTTATTTGGCACATACTCTCAGACTGGCGATCTAACCAAGGAAATGATCACAGGTACCCTAAAATATTCTCGGGAAACTTATATTTCTGATGGCACCAAAGCCCATACGGATGTCCATAGTGAACTTCATGAGCATGCCTATCTCTTTAATGACCTCGAAGCTATACGGCATGCATTTAACGTGGCAGCGAGTTTAGATTCGCTTATTATTGGGGAAACCCAAATCACTGGCCAATTTAAAGATGCCCTATCCATAGCCAAAAGTGCGGGAACCTTGGGGCCGGTCATGGACCGCATGGGCCAGGAAGCTCTGGCAACAGCAAAAAAAGTGCGCAGCCAAACCGATGTGAGTCGTAAACCGGTATCCATTAGCCATGCTGCAGTTGATCTCGCCCGCAAAGTTTTTAGTGAGCTCGACGAACGGCATGTGCTTATTATTGGGGCTGGTGAAATGGCTGAGCTTGCCGCCCGTTACACCCTAAAATATCACCCGGCCAAACTTACTATTTGCAACCGCACTATAGAAAAAGCCCAAAAACTCGTGGATGAACTCGGCTTCGGTGAAAGTAGCAGCTTAGAAGATCTCAAAAGACTTCTTTGTGAAGCTGATGTCGTAATTAGTGGTACCGCAGCTCAGGGGCATATTATAACCAAAGAAATGCTAGAAGTTGCTAGCAAGCAACGTGGATACCGCCCCATATGCTTAGTTGACATCGCACTTCCACGCGATATTGAGCCCGAAGCGCAAACCCTCGACGAAGTCTATTTGTTTGATATCGACGATCTCAAACAGCTCGTTGAGGAACATAAAGAAGAGCGATCAAAGGCAGCGTTAGAGGCCGGAACTCTCGTTCAATCAGGCGTTTTAGAATTTGGGCGCTGGCTCAACCGCAAGGATTTAGGACATGTCATCAAAGATTATGGTTCATATGTTCGCGCAACGATAGAAGAAGAAATGACAAAATCTTTGTCACGCGAAATTTTTAAATCGCTTGGGACCGAGGAAAGAAAATACCTTGAAAAAATGCAAAATGCTATTGTAGGTCGCTTGATAGCTGATCTGAGTGTCAATTTAAAGAAACTTGATCATTCGGTAAAAGATAGGATTTTAGTTGATATTTATAGAATGTTTTCGCTAAAAACTGATGAGCAGGATGCACAATAAAAAAATTGCTTTTGTTTTATCATTACCTTTTTTAATACTGTACTTTTAGGATACCCTACCTTATGGAAAAATTACCCTCTAACGCCTATACCCCTGGAATAATTCGTATCGCTACCCGAGGTAGTACATTAGCGCTTTGGCAAGCTAATTATTTGAAAAGCCTTATTGAAAAAACCGGTACCAAGGTCAGTATAGTGGTCATAAAAACAACTGGTGATAGGGTTCAAAACCGATTTTTAAGTGAGATAGGTGGTAAAGGTCTTTTTACGAAAGAGTTAGAGGAATCCCTTTTAGCCCGGGAAACCGATGTGGCTATTCATAGCTTAAAAGATGTTCCCACCAATCTATCTAAGCCCTTTACACTAGGAGCCATTCTTCCAAGGCATAGCCCCAGTGATATTCTTATTGCAAACCCCAAAAAGAATTTACTTGGCGTCAAAGGTGAGATGAAGTCACTTGACGCCAACGCCGTAAAAGGTTTTGCCCCAAACATAACCATTGCCACCGGAAGTTTGCGCCGGATTGCTCTCTTAAAAAATACGCGAGGTAATGTGCAGACTTTGGCGATTAGGGGAAATGTCGACACGCGTTTAAAAAAACTTGAAGACTCACCCTGGGCCGGAATTATTTTGGCAAAAGCTTCTGTCGATAGGCTTGGCATTACCGGTTACCCTATGTGGGAACTCGACCCCAACTGGTTTACCCCTGCTCCGGGCCAAGGCGCGTTAGCTCTTGAGGTTTTGACCGAAAATCATGAACTCAGAGAATGGCTATCAGGCTTTTCCTGTCCCGAAACGCACCGTGCTATCACTATTGAGAGAAATCTTCTTCAAGCGGTGGGTGGCGACTGCACCCTACCCTTCGGTTCCTGGGTTAGGGACGATCAAACGGCAGAGTCTCCTAGCACACATTACCAGGTCTCTGCTTTTATCAGTGATGAAAGCGGTCATGAAATTAGCGTGACCAAGTCATATGAGAAATCAGTCGCCGACAGCCAAATAACTTCCGGTATCATGATGATACTTAAGGAAAAAGGCTTAGAAAAAATTCTCAGCAATTTAAAAGTTAGTCCTTAATTTCTTTTTGGTGGGTGCTAAATTTTCATTGTCTTTGCTGTCACATATACATTTTTTTAAAAAAGTCGCCTATGACAAATTCCCGTGTTATTTGGACGAGAGCGAGCGAAGATTGGCAAAAGGATGTTAGTCAGCTCAAAAACCTCAAAATCTTTATACAACGCGTGCCTTGTATTAAAACATCGCTAAGTTTAAAAGAAGGCAGCATCGACGCGAGTCTCGCTCACCTCATAACAAAACAAAAATTGCTCCTCGGTCTCAAAAATCCCTCCCCCACCTACAAACTCATTGTGACGAGTCCCAAAGCAGGAAAATACCTAAGCGAGGAAAAAAGCCTTTCTCCACTTTGGCAGAACTCAGATGAAATTATCACGTTTGGTGCTGAGACCAGAAGCATGCTCTGTGAAATTGAGGGCAAAAAAGTATCTTTACTGCCTGCCCAAAACGCAAAGGAGCTCGGCTCTTACCTTGTAAACAATTTTAGAAAAACCGTACCATTTCTTTGTGTTGGCCCTGAAGAACCGGCATTTGCCTTAGATAACTACCTTTGTGAACAAGGCTTCGCGAGTCAATATGTTAGCTTCTATAAAACGCACACGAGTATTTTTTCTACGGATGGTAAAAACCTTTCCAGCGAAGAATTGCTTTCTTTTAGAGAGGAACTTAAAAAGGCAACAGAGAAGTTACTTTTTTGTTTTTGCAGTCCCTCAGCATTAAAAGGGCTTAAAGAGGGGCTTGGCTCTAATGCTCTTTCGGCGCTGGGAAAACAGCATCCTGCTTTTGTTCTGGGAAGCACGACCCAGCAAGCTGTCTCCCGGTATTTTTCTGTGATTCACACCGCAAAAAAACCACAAATACGCTTTATGGTTGATGATCTCAATGCGTTTAAAAATTGACAAAAAAAACTTACGCACCGATATAAATTTTTGGGGGTGGCAAATACGATCTTCAGAGAGGGAAGTACAAAACGAAAAAAAGTAAAAAACTGGTGGTCCCAGCATGAATCGAACATGCATCTGAGCTTTAGGAAAGCCCCGTTCTATCCGTTGAACTATGAGACCAAGAAGGCACCATAACGTCTCGTCTAAGCGCCTTATGAAAAGCTAGCATAGGAAGGGTTGACATGCAAGCCAACTCAATCTATTTTGAGGGGTATTTATTGACATAGGACCAGCCCATATGCCGCGACTATTATGGATGTATTAGGACTGGCTTAGGGTCAGTGTTCGCTAGCCATAATCTCTCATTTTCAAGTTTTAAGGAAAAATATACACGATGCGGATACTCGTTATACAGCTCAGACAGCTTGGTGATATTATTCTTACGACACCCGCTCTTTCGGCTCTAAGAAAAAGCCACCCCAGAAGCGAGATCATTTTTTTAAGCCATAAAATGGGCAGACTGGTTCTCAAAGGAAATAGTGATATTTCGGAACACTGGATTTATGAAGAAGGGGTACGCGAATTTTTAGTTCTTATGAAACGCATAAGGCAAAAAAAATTTGATGTCCTAGTGGATTTTTTATGTAACCCGCGTAGCGCTTATATTTCTCTATTTTCTGGGGCTGGGAAAAAAATTGGTTTTTCTGGAGTACGCCAGCATGCCTACAATATTACCGTCCCGCGACATTTTCCCAAAAACTCACCCTACATTGCCACGCAAAAAATTGCGATGCTCAGTGCTGCAGATCTTATCCATGATCCAGCCCTCCCTAAACTCAAACTCGAGATAACAGCGGAAGATAAAAAACTGGTCTCTGAATTCGCCGCCGATCACACTGATTGGCTTAATGCCCCGGTTCGCTGGGCTATCAGCGCCACGCACAGACGCAAAGCCAGGTTGTGGCCAGCCAGTTGTTATGCGCAGATATCTGATTTTATTTCCTTAAATTATGGAGGTGTTGTTGTATGGCTTTGGGGGCCTGGTGAAAAAGAATATGTCGAACAAATTCGCGAAACCTGCCAGAAGTCCAAAGGATTAATGCTCCCGCCAACTACTTTTTTGCAGATGACTGCTTTTATAGGTGCCTGTGATTTTATGCTATCGGGATCAAATGGCCCAAGTCATGCCGCCGTAGCGATGGATATCACCACCCTGCAGCTCCACGGCCCGACTGAGCCCGAAGCCTGGAGTCCTGAAAATGAAAGACATCAAACGTTATGCCCTGCTGACCGTATATCAGGAAAAAAATCTTTAGAAATAAGTGATATATCTGTCCAGGAGGTTAAAGAAAAGATCGCATCAATGTGGTCTATAATTGAGGACCAAGCGAAAAGAAGGAAGGCAGGTGTTAGCAGTGCCTCCGTTTAAGGACACTACCCTTTTAAAAGTTGTTCGAGAAATTCATGCATATTAAATCCTGCTACGGCAATTTTTTCTAATTCAACAGGGTATGTTGTTGATGTTCGACACAAAACAAATAAATCTTTGTGTACTTGAGATAAACCTTTGGCAACCTCCGAAGTGTTTGCGAAATCTCTGCTATTCGGTAGTTCTTTCCACTTTGATTCTAGCAGATGAATTTTAGAGCCATAATCAATGACAAAATCTACTTCTCTTTGTTGATCACGGTAAAACCAGAGTGATGCCTCAGGTTTGTGAAGCGATAAATATTTTCTTAATTCGGCAAATATAAAGGTTTCCCAAATTGCGCCCTTAAGATATGACTCGCCCAATGTCTTTTCATTTAAACCTAGCAAATAACAGACTAGTCCACAGTCATTGAAATACAATTTAGGCGACTTGGTCAGCCGTTTTCCTATATTTTTGAAATAGGGTTCTAACAAAACAATTTGATTTGAAGCTTCCAGGACACTCAACCACTCATTAATGGTCTTCGATGTTACCCCAACCTCTTTGGAAATTTCAGATTTGTTAAGTAATTGCCCTGTTCTAAAGGCGCATGCGCGCATAAATCGATCAAAATCACGACTAGATCCAATGTTAAGTAACTGACGCACATCTCTTTCGATATATGTGCCAAGGTAACTACGGTAAAAATCAGCAGCTAATATTTTCTGGTCTGCCCATAATTGAGGATATAATCCTCTAGCGATAACACCTTCATTACCAAATTCACGAATATATTGATCAACAACTTTACCTAACTCAAATATTGATAGACCTTCAATTTCTAATAAGGCACAGCGCCCAGCTAAACTATCAGATACCTCTTTCATCAATGTAAATTTTTGAGATCCCGTTAAAATAAATTGACCATTTATTTGTCTGTTTTGATCGATGACCAACTTTAAATGACGAAATAATTTGGGAGCGTATTGCACTTCATCTATTAGCAGTGGAGGGGGATACCTTTTTAAAAAAGCTTGTGGATTTTCTTCTGCTAATTGAGCATCAGCAGGCGAATCTAAACTGATATACCCGTAGTCAGGAAATACCTGCCGTATTAGTGTCGTCTTACCAGTTTGCCGAGCTCCTGTTAGAACAATTGCCGGAAAATGCTGACTCAAAGACAAGATTTTTTCTGTAATTTCTCTTTTATATTGAAGTGTTGACAATTTAGTAAATCCAAATACCATAATTACTGTATCTGTAAGTATAACATATAAAAATATCAAGAGAGAAATTTATTTAGGGGCTAATGCTGTTTCATATAGCTAAACATGAACCTTACCTCAGAATTGCTAGCACATACTACTCCGCAAGAATCGTTAAAATAATCCTTCCAGCAAAATGTCGTCACGCAGAAGCGTCAACGTGTGGGACTGCATAGAAATATTTTTCTTTTCACCAGATAGTTCTGCCTTAATGATATTAAGCCTTTCGCCACCAAGCATTAACTGGGGGGCAACAAAAAAATGCCCTACATTGACCCTTGCAGCATCTAAAAATGGTGTCCAGAGTCCTGGACCACCTTCGAGCAAAAGTCCAGAAACACCGAACTTTAAGGCTAGGTTTTGGAGAAGCTGATCAAGTGCGTGCACATTCAATGAGGTTTTTGCAAATGAATTTTTGGATCCCCCCGGTTTTGCTGTAAATTGAATAAGTTCCTCCTGCCCCAGAACAGAAAAACCTAGGTCTCTGAGGATCTGGGCATGTGCTGAGTTTTCCTTGAGATATGTGGCATCACACACCCAAATAGCCGGTGGAAAGCCCGTCCCCCAAGTGTCCAAAATAGGTTTTACCTCAGCACTGCGGATAAGACCTTCACCCATGGGATCCCAGATGATTTTGGTGATTTCCCTCTCACCAAACAGAGGATGACGCGCATTAAGACGCGGTTTATCAAGAAAAAATGTGTTGCATCCCACAGCAATCGCCCCGTAGTAAGCCCGCAAAAAATGCCCATATTCCCTTGCCCGGTCTCCGGTGATAAATTTTCTTTGATCTCCTTTGCGGGCAACGCTGCCATCAAGACTCATAGCGGCCTTTAGGGCAACCCAAGGACGCTCGGTGGTGTTTTGATGCAGAAACACCCGGGTCAACCAACTATGATAGGGAGTAGAAGGAAGCCGCTGCTCACAAACATAACCTTTGGCGGTCAGCGCCCGAATACTTTGTCCTTTTACTTTTTCACTTTGGTCAAGGTAGGCAAATACGATTTTTTTAATGGGGAGCTGCAAAATGGCCTCTAAGCAGGGCGGGGTCTTGCCGTGATGGCAGCATGGCTCAAGAGTCACATAAAGCGTTCCCCCTGAAAGCTTATGGTTCAAACCATTTTCTGACACATTTTTAAGAGCATTAATTTCCGCATGAGCCTCACCACACCTAAGATGAGCACCACTCCCAATAAGGCAGCCATCAGCATCCGTAAAAACAGCACCAACCATAGGATTGGGCCAAGTTTTTCCTAAACCCTTAAAGGCCAAAAAAAAGGCATAATCCATTGCCGCAACATCATCAAGCTCGGTACCTATTGCGGGACACTCATACTGCAAGAGATATTGATCAAGCGCTTGGTCAACTATTTTATACGTCATAAATTATATACATTCCCATGATAATCAATTTTTTTAGTCGTCGTTTCATAGTTTCTTTAAAACCCCTATAACTCTTTATAGAAATATTTAGATGCAAAACGACACTGAGGAAAAATCCTTGCGCGTAATCTATCATAGTACCATTCCTTTAACGGCTTTAATAAGCATATTCAGGCATTTATTAGTTCAAAATTACCAATACACCAAATTTTCTCTGCTGTTTTGAGCGACACCCCTTCAAAAAGGCTATAAGGCCTATGTTATACTATATTTAGAAACTCATTTTTATGCCATTTGAGGAATTTTTCCCCATGTCAACCAATAAGTATAGTGGTGCTCAAAAAGCGGCTATTTTGCTCCTAGCCTTTGGTGAAGAAATCGCTGCTGAAATTTTCAAGCATATGAGCGATTTTGAGGTTAAGCGTATTGGTACGGCGATGAGTCGCCTGGGACGCATGGAGCAAGATACTGTTGATAGTGTAATGATGGAATTTTATGAAATCCTCCAACAAAACAAAAAATTCTTTTATGGGGGTTCAGAGTTTACTAAAAATGTTTTGGGAGCGGCTTTTAAAGGGGGCAATGCCGACGAAATTATTGAAAGCCTTTCTCTTCAGGCCGCGAATTTAGAATCTTTAGAGCTAATTGACCCAAGAACTTTGGCTAACTTTATCCGCAATGAGCATCCTCAAACCATTGCCCTCATATTGGCCCACCTTGATTCTAAAAAATTCGGTGACACCATTAAAAACTTGCCTGAGTCTCTCCATACAGAGATCGTCTTGCGGGTCGCGAACTTGGACGCCGTAGCCCCAGAAATTATTGATGAAATTGATGACGTCCTGCGTCAAGAAATTCATGCCATGGGATCAGTGTCCAATAATAATCTCGGTGGTGTCGAGCAAATTGCCGAAATGCTCAACCTTCTTGATAAGGCTACAGAAGAGCATATCCTAGATAGCTTAGAAGAGCGTGACCCCGATCTCGCCGAGCAAATCCGCAATCTGATGTTTGTCTTTGATGACCTCGTCAAAATTGACGACCGCGGTATCCAAGAACTCATAAAAAATGTCAACAATGACAAATGGAAAGTCGCCCTCAAGGCTGCCACTGAATCAGTGAAAGAACTCATCTTCAAAAACATGTCAAAACGTGCTGGAGAAATGCTGCGTGAAGATATGGAATCGGGACCAGCGGTTAAACTCTCTGAAGTTGAAGGCATACAATATGAGATCATTCAAATCGCGCGGCGCTTAGAAGGCGAAGGAAAACTGATTATTGCTTCTGGAGACGCTTCGTACGTTTAATTTTCTCTAGCATGAGCCAGCCGACCAATCATCTGCTGATGACCAGACAAAATATAAGCCATTAAGATAATTCAACTTTTGAGGAAATGAATTCGGGTTGGGCCCATATGACACTGGCGATCCGGGAGGGACTCGAACCCCCGACCGCGGGATTAGAAATCCCGTGCTCTATCCAGCTGAGCTACCGGACCAGTGTTCTATTTTTTTACCTTAGTTAAACGCAATTGACAATAAATAATGAAGAATTTTAATAAGCAAAGGGATGGTCATTATAAATATGGCAAAGCTATTTGATTTATGCCTCTATATCCTACCTATTCTACTATATTTACTAATGAGGGGTAAGGTGGACCCCATCGTTTGGACAGAAAATCACCTAAAATAAGTTAAGTCCAATCCTCTTAAAATAAAAGTAGTAGTGAAAGACTGTGGGTATGTGGGTAACTCAAAGAGTTATCCAAGTCTTCGT
>JAUILP010000057.1 GCA_030432875.1 Oligoflexia bacterium
AGCTTGGCGGGCCTTAGTTGCTTTTGCCCCGAATCGGGCGACAAATTGCTCAATCTCTTTTCGCCGCGCATCCTGCGACCAAACCTGTCTTTCCAGCTGCTCGCGCAAGAGAGCTTTTTGCTCAAAATAGTCATCGATGTTGCCGTTATATTTGGTCGCTTCCCCCCCTTCAATTTCAACAATATGGTCGGTGGTCCTCCGCAAAAACTCGCGGTCATGCGAAATCAGCAAAAAGGCACCGCGATAGCCTTGTAAAAAATTTTCGAGGACGATAACCGTCTCTAAGTCCAAATAATTAGTGGGCTCGTCTAAAAACATGAGGTTGGGTTCAAAACCCATTAGATAGAGGAGCTTGGCCCGCATGCGGTAACCACCACTAAAGCTATTGATTGGTTTGCTATAGTCAGACTCCTTAAGTCCCAAGTCACGACCAATTTTTTTAAGCTCCCAAATAGGGAGAGAACAGGGCTCCAGATAAGATTCAATCGTTTCCTCATCGCTCCATCGCACTTCCTGCTCTAAATAGCCCAAATGGAGATTCTGGGAGCGAACGATTTGCCCCGCGTCCAAATCTTGACTCCCAGAAAGCATCTTAAATAAAGTGGTTTTTCCCGCCCCATTGGGCCCAATAACGCCAATATGTTCTCCCTCATTAACGGCAAATGTGACATGAGAAAACAAAATCCTGGCGCCAAAAGACTTTTCACCGTTAAAAACTTGTAAAAGAGATGCCGACATAGATTTCCTAAATAATTACTCAAATATGAATCCCCTTTTTACCGGGATCACGCCCCAAGGACAACCATATTTTGCCTAAATTCATCAATTTGGACTTTGCTATACCCAAACTCACTTAAAATGCGCTCATTGTCTTGACCTAGGGAGGGGACTTTGAGCGGCGAGTTGTTTTGTGTTACCTCAGTTTGATCTTGCTGAGCAAAGGGACTTAAAACTGACGCTTTTCCACTGGTAAACCGAACTCTATTTAAAAACTTGAGCTGCGCCTCGGCAGCAGCTTCTGCTACTGTGTTTACTTTCGTAATGGGTAATTGCGATTTATTTTGAAATTGATTCAAAATTTGCTGAATATCTCGTCTCCGCAGCATCCCTTTAATAACCAATTTTATTAAGGGCCCAAGCAAAACCCTCCCACCAAGCTTGAAAGAACTAAAAAAACTTAAAGGAGCTCCCAGTTTTTGGCTAAACTCTCGCCAAAAATTGTCTTCGTCAACAATACCTAAGGCAATCCGACCATTTTTAACGCGAAAAATTCCATAATGCGGCAGAAGCGATAATACCCCAGCGGATAAAAAATACTTGGCAAGTTTTTTGAGATTTTTTTCCGAAAAAATCTGACTCAAAAAAAACATCGGAATATGAGTTTTTGCCTTATTTTTTAAAAAAAGCGATATTTTTTGCGCAGCATCATCAGAAATCGGAGTGCTCTGGTCCCAAATATTGGTCATATGAGCCAACCCTTCCAGCATATTGACTTCAATTTTTTGCGCTTTTTTTTGACCCCTTTGACTCTGCTGATAAAAGGCCGCTAAAATTTGAGCCAAAGCAACATAGGCGGCTGAAAAATCAGCAATAGGTAAAGGATTCGCTAATACGTTGTCTCCAGCTCCCTTAAGCTGTAGCACCCCACTCATAGCCTGCAAATTGATATCATGTACAGGCAGATTGCGCAGTGGCCCCACAGAGCCTAAGCCATTTATGGAAACGACTAATAGGTGGGGGTTTATGGTTTCGAGTTCTTTAAAGCCCAACCCTAGCTTTTCCATCACACCGGGACGAAAAGTTTCGAGTAGCACATCTGCTTTGACTATTAACGATTTAAGAATACGAAGCCCCTCAGGAGACTTTAAATTTAGAGCCACCAACTCTTTGCCGGTATTGAGCACTTGGAAAAAATCTTCTATTTGGCGACTGGGATCACCCTTGGGGGGTTCAACCTTAATAACTCGCGCGCCCATATCTAAAAGGAGATGGGAACAATAGGGCCCAGGCAAATTTTGACTTAGGTCTAAGATGGTTTTTCCAGCGAGGGGCTTTTCAGACATAACAAGCGGTACTCATGGTAATAGGCACAAAATAAAATAGAAAAATGACTTTTCTAATATAGCGTCAATCATGGGCAATGGCTAAAAAATATTTGAAAAATAACCCTGCACACGACACGCAAAAAAACAGCCTGTTTCAAAAAATGATGTATCCGAAGTTGAATGGTTTATATGAAGACGTTTGCCCGCGAATTGTGGGGGATCATTACCACGCTTCTCGTCAGAACTTAGCTTATGGCACTTTCTATTCAGGAACTAATTTTTAATATTCGTCGAGAGGCAAAACAAGAAGTAAAAGTTTTCCATCACTCGATCGCAGGCTTAGTACTACATTTTGACCTTCAGTTGTTTTGGACTCCAAAAGAAAAAGATGTGTACCCACCTCAACGATGACGCCGAGGTCATCAGTCTGTTTCAATTTGCTGACAATTGATGAACCAATATTTCTATCGATAGCCACTGAATATAGCCCATTGCTGATTTCAGACACATCTAAGATATCAGAGCTCATCACCTCAACTGTTTCTGTGGCCAAATAATGCAAGTCAACAAGATGCGCGAAATATAATTTATGCAGTGCAGGTGGCAGCTTAAGCACACGAATATCAGATTTAGTGGGGATTTTTGTGATAATAGCGCGGAGGCTCTCAATGTATGAAATCCGATTTTTAGTATTTTGTAGATCAATTTGGGTATCTTTATACCCCGGGTCTGTTTTGGTGATGAAAACTGTATTTTGTCCTGCAAAAACCTGAGACACCAAGGGACCAGCCAAAACACACAGAAAAAAAACTGCTATTTGTACCATCTTCATGATGTTGCCCTTACCTAATCCATAAATGTTTGAAGTAACGTAACCGCGATGGGAATATCCCCCTGTTTGCGCGGGTCTTGCTTGATTTCACAAATTTTTTGAATGGCATCCTTCAGGACATCCTTAATATCTCCTAAGCCTTCTTCATTTACCGCTTCTGACAAAATGCTCAAAACGCCATTTTTGGTTCGCAAAAAATTGTCGCCACACATGCGGTATTCTGCTATGGCTGTTTCATAATCATTCGCGCTCCACTCTTTGACAAAGTTGCGGATTCTTCCCACCGCATCCTCATACAGCACACCTTCATTGACGAGGTTTTCGAGAGCTTCTTCGCCAACCAATCCCAGTTTTTTTATGAGCTCAGTGCGTGCGATACCCGAATGATTTGATGCCAGAGTAATAATGCGAAAGGCTATAGGGTCACGCAAATGTCGCGCAAAATCAGCACTAAAGTAGACGGTATCTTCAGTTTCTTTTTCGCTATAAATACGTTTTAACACTTCAGCTTGCTTATGGAAGTGATTTTCTAGGTACCGCATCATTTCATCGTTTTTACAGATGACGGGGAGGATTTTAAGGCCAATATCTAAACTGACAGGTTTTTCTTTGGCATCTTCGAGAGAAACGAGACGATTTATGGTTGCAAGCCCAACATTTGTTTTTTGCGCAAGCATCCGTTGGCTACGAATCGAGTTACCCCCTAACCATTGTTGGATGAGCCTTCCCAAGTCCTCAGCGGCTGTAGCATCCATGAGATCCTCCTCACAACATTGGACGTCTTTTTTTTCCCAAAGAGCCAAATTAACCCGAATAACGATTTGCTGTTTCTCCAAATTCAGGCAATTTTAGCGAAATTTTTCGCTTTTTTAAGAAGTTCCCTCTTACCTCCAAAACGCTTAAGCACGATTATCTACGGGCACGCCTCGGTGCAACTTTTTCAGCGTAAAACCCTCTTATTTACTTAGTCAGCCTATAAATCATGCTCTTCTGTCTTTTTAATGCAAATCCTCGGAAAATGCAACATCTATTTGGCCGAGCGGCCAAGCCTAATATTTGTGGCAAAATATTTGTGGTTAAAATCTTTCTTATACTCCGTTAATATTATAGCGCTACAATGGAGTTTTGCCCCGATAGCCGGGCAGGAAAAAATGAGTGAAGGGAGGTGGACACGCTAACATCTATGAAGTGGTTTATATTAGCAGACTTAATTTTTTTCCAGGAGTTTATACCATGAAATTATTCAGTAACTATTTGACTTTATTATTTTTATTCAGCTTTAACGTTTCGAGCTTTGCGGCAACAACACACGAAATCGATCTCAACCATAGCCAAATAAAATGGAAAGGAACCAAAGTTGTCGGGAGTCACCATGGCACGGTTAACTTTCAGTCTGGTTCACTTGACATCGAAGATACCAAAGACGCTAAAGCAACCCTGCCAACGATTAAATCAGGCACTTTGGTTGCCGATCTCAACACCATCAAGAATGAAGATTTAACGAGCAAAGAATACAATGACAAGCTAGTAAACCATCTGAAGTCTAAGGATTTTTTTGATGTGGAAAAATGGTCTACAGCAAAGTTTGAACTTAGCGAAGCAAAAGCCGATCCGGCAAAAAAAGATGTGATGAACCTAAAGGGCCAACTCACGATACGGGACAAAACCCATACCGTAGAATTCCCTGCCACCATCACTAAAGCGAAAGATGGAACCTGGCAGGCTGAAGGAAAACTAGAAATTGATCGCACGAAGTGGGATTTGAAATATAATGCGAAAGGCTTCACTGTGAACTGGGAAGCTTTAGGGGACAAACTTATTAATAATGAGATCACTCTAGATATTTCTATAGCTACCAAACCAATCGGAAAAAAAGCAACTTAAAATATGAATGGCAGCAACTAGTACTAAGTACTACTCCGTTAAATTGCAGAGAACAAGGTGCTAGGATGGGGGAAAAGCGGAGTTTACATTTATTAGGTAAATCAGCATTTTGCCGCGATGAGCGACACAGTTATTGCCAATTAGTATAGTAGTACTAGATAGCAAGAGCAGCGCGGTGCAGTAACCCATTGTGCTGACGAGCGGGCTAGTAGGGCGGCAAACAGCTGCCGCCCAAATAAAAGATGACCAAAACCTAAGTAGATTTCATCTTAATTTTTTTTGATCAGCTGCGACTAATAACGGTTTTTTTAGGCTGAGCATCACATTAAAAGGAACTTTGCCCAAATGTAATGGGTCATTGTGAAGAAACTCATGATGCCCAAAAAAGATGAAATCTATCTCCTTTTCTGCGACTAGTTTAGTTAATTCGGAACCGACATCCCCCGTACGCACAATTTGTTGATAAGTTGTTCCTCGAGATTCACTTAAGCTCTTATAAGGAAGAATCCGCTGGGTCATTTTGCTCAGGATTTCTTCTTTAGCGCCTATCACCAGTTGATCCTGATTAAATTTTTTATCGTAAGGAATATTACCCAGGGTCATTGCTTGAAGTATTTTTGCTCCAATTCTTTTGAGCTCTTTTACCTCAAAGTCGGCAATATGGGCGTGAATGAATTGGGCATCACCGATAGTCGTAGCGAAATCTTCGGCAATTTCCAAAATTGTGTCACTGCCTCTACTTAAATCGTCACATACAAGCAAGGACAAAGATTTTTTATTCATCATAATGGGGGCGTCATGAGGAATAATTAACACAGGTATTTTACTATCGCGAATCAAATTGATTGCTGACGATAATCCGCGCCAAACTAAGCTTTCATTGCTGAAATTAGTACCGCTGACAATTAAAGTGGCGCGCTCGCTTTGCGCTTCAGAGATAAGGCCTTGATGAATACTGCCAAAGACAACATTTGAGGAAACGGAAAGGCCTTCACTGCGCCATTTGGCACTGATGTCTCTTAATTTCTCTTCAGCGAGTTCAAGCTCTTCTTTGTCAATCGAACTGGCGACAGAATAAGAATAATATCCGGCTGGGAAGGACACCATCAGAGGGCTATCAGCCCAAGTTTGACAAACATGCGTCAAGTGCACATGAATTTGGAGATGCTTTGCCAGTGTCATCGCTTTGGCAAGAAACAAGTCATTATTTTCATCAAAAGCAACACCGACAACCATTTTGGTCTGTTTAGCAATAAATCGGCTCATAGAAAGCTCCTTTCATATTTTGTTTTTTACTCTTGGCGGGTACTGAGGAAAACGAGCAATGCCATGGATGTTTTGCATGATTTATCTAAGAATAATTCGCACGGCTTCATAGCTTGACCTAACCAAAGCCTCAGAGTCAGTTGCCCCTTTTTAAAGGATGACCATTCTCTAACCCATCCTATAGCAAGCCGATCTCATGGGCCTTTTGCTTAAGCTCTTGCCTAAAATCAGGATGACTAATGCCAATCATGGCTTTAGCGCGCTCAGCTTCAGATCGCCCTCGCAAGTATGCTACACCATATTCAGTAACAACGGTATCAATATCGTTACGGCTGATGCTTATTTTGGCACCCGGTCTTAATTCATGCACGATTTTAGAGCCCGCATTGTTTTTAACGGTTGAATGCATGGCAATAATGCCGCGACCGCCAAGTGATTTTTGGGCCCCCACATGGGTATCAACAGCTCCGCCAACTCCACTGATTTGTCTATGCCCGACGGACTCACTGACCACTTGGCCACTGAGGTCCATTTCAATAGCCGTATTAACGCTAACCATTTTGTGATTTCTACCAATGCGGTAGTGGTCATTTACGACGGAGGCTGGATGCAGTTCCACCATGGGATTGCGATCGACAAAATCATAGAGTTTTTTGCTACCATAAACAAAGGCACCTACGATTTTACCTGGCCATAATGTTTTACAACGACCCGTAACGACACCGCACTCATAAAGCTCCCGCACTGCGTCATTAATGAGCTCAGTGTGAACACCAAGGTTTTTCTTGCCGCGAAGGGCTCCGGCAATAGCGTTAGGGATCGCCCCAATTCCAAGTTGAATCGTAGATTCATCCTCTATGAGATCTGCAACCAATTGGCCTATTTTAAGATCAACATCAGTAATTTCCGGATCCTGAAGACTTTGCAAGGGATGGTTATTTTCAACAAAAGCATCCACCATGGTAATTGGCACATGAGTTGCGCCAAAGGTTTGCGGCATTTGGGGGTTGACTTCCAGTATTACTTTTTTTGCATGAAATACCATCTCCGGTTCGTAACAGGCTCCCACACCAAGACTCACAAACCCCCTACCATCAGGTTCACTGCAACTTCCCCAAAAAACATCTATGGTTCCGCGAGAAATTAAATTCCTTGTCCATTGCGAGAGATGCTGTGGAACATAGTGTACATTACCTTGCGCCAAATGACCGCGTACAGGTGATGTCACAAACATTACGTTAAAACATATTCGTTCAAATAAATTCGGGTCGATAAAACACGAATGCTCACTCTCTGGATTGGCACAATGAAACGAAACGTTGTTTAATTCCTGCGCTCTTCTCGCAAGATTTTCCATCAATGCTCTCGGCTCACTTGCGGCCATTGCCGCTACAATCACTTGATCTGACTGGATCATGGATAGCGCCTCATCAATATGCATGAGTCGTTTTTGATACTGATCTTTGATAGAATGCATGGGTAATCTCACTTTTTAAGAGAGGAGGGTGGAACAAATATTATTAATAAAAAATCATCAAAAAATTTAAATCACAACTTGATATTGTAACATACTGCAAGAACCTGAGACTGCGAAATAATATAATAAATATCTAACCTTTCTATACTTTGCTAGAATTTAAGCCTGGTTGGATTTTTCTGCTTTCTGCACATGAGCGTATTTTCCAAAAACCTTTACGAGTATTACTCTGGCAAATCGAGTGGACTTGCGTTGCTATTTTCTTTAAAAAATTTACTTAGAAAAACAAAACTTGTCTTAATTTTTTTTGGGGGGGAGGGAATGGATTTAACCAAGCTGCGCTAGTTATGGGACGCATTTTAGACGCTGTTCCACACAAAAACTAATTTAGCACTTTTACTTTTGCCGAAAATCCTGAATCACTTTGCAAACGGGAGGCGACCCGTTGGGCTTTTTCTTCACTTTCAAAGATACCATAACTGACCAGATAGCTGACCGAACCACCCTGATTGATGGGGATATAAAAAGCTCCAAAACCTTGGCGACTCAGTTCACTGATAAGTTTTTTTGCAGAAGCCTCAGACTTAACACGTCCAAATTCTAGGGTATACTGTTTGCTACTGGGACTGTTGAAGGATAAAAAACCAAATCCCTCATTCGATTCTCCTATCTGACTATAAAACAAAGGAGATTCAATTTTATCTTTTTTTGATTTTGTAGAGCCAGACGAAATATGGCGAGAGATTTGCTGGTAACCATACTCGCCAAAAGAAAGAACCAAAATCCCCACTAAAAAACTGGTCATCGAAATGAGCATTTTTGATTTTAAACGCACCGATTCTCTCCCTATTTGTTTGATAACTTAATAGTCTCCATACCAAATAAAAGCTTCCTTGGCTTCGAATTCAACCTTGACCCAGTGCCGATATTTTCCAGAATCTAATATGACGTAACCAAGCATCTTAAGGCTTTCTCCCTTTTCGAGAAGCCCTAGCTTTTCGCCAAGTGTATCCAAAGTCCCGCCTGCTGCTGCCCTAATATTGCAGCCAAGAACTGCCTTACAGGTAAAACGTTCACCTGTAGCCCCAGAGTCTTGAGAAACCGGGACGGGAGCAGGTTGTTCGGGGCTATTCTCCACAGGCTCTGATTGCCAAGACTTCATGATGTTTAGGTAGCCATCTTCGCCAATTTCTGACTGAAAAAACTCTTCTAATGTGATGCTTTTGTTTTTGACAAGCTTGGCTATGGCAATACCAACATAGCGGAAGTGCCAAGGCTCGGGGACATGTCCCGACTTTTCTTCTTTATCCAATGGGTAACTTTGGGTAAAACCAAATTCTGCGGCATGCTCATCGAGCCATTTGAAAGCTAGAGATGAACCAAAATCTTTATTCCAAGGCTCGCTCCCCAATTCTGGTGTAGATAGGTCAAGGGTTGTTCCTAATTGGTGTTCACTATGCCCCGCATGGATAGAAACTTTTTCTGCCTCATTAGCCCCCAACTTTGCAACCGAATCCTCAAATATTTTTTTCTGAGAACTAAAAGAAATATAGCTAGAAGCTATCTTTAAGGTTATATGCGCACGACTAGCCGCTTCCGCCATTTTTTTAAACCGATCAAAAACAGGAGCCCTAAGGGAGTGCCCTGCGCGGAAGGTAAAATCTTCACCTATTGCCATCAGGTCCGCGGGAATAAAATCTTCAGGTAACGAAAATTTCTTGTTCACCCAGCGCAGTGCTTGAATATCATTTTCACCGAGATTAATGAGCTTGTATTCAAGTTCATTAGGGGTCGGAATAATTGCGAGCGTTGAAGGTTTTATAAGGTAAAAAGACCAATACCAACCGACAGACGCAAAAGTTTCGGGATGAAAGACTTCGTACCAAGCCCCAACACCGTTTGACGAATCCTTAATCTCTGCAAATTTTATGACAAATTTTTGTTCAAAACCAACGGTGTTGAGTGGCGCTAACGCTGTATTCCAGGAAATATCAACGGGAGATGACCATATATCACAACCCACAATACGATTGCACGAGAACTCAAATAAATCTTTTGTTTGATTCTCCCCCCCTCCTTGCGGCGCAGGAGAAACAATTTTCGGTCTATCGTTTTTTTCAGTATCACCGATATTTATATCTTTAAGTAATGATTTGCAGCCACCTATCGCGATAACACTCAGCATTAAAAAATATAACATTAAAAATCCATTATTTTTTTTGTTTCAAGATATCATTTATAGACTCTTTAAGAACTCTCAAGATAAGATCAATCTCCTGGGAAATCATAAAAAAGTGCGGAGTAAACCGCAAGGCATTTTTACCACCATGAATGATATTGATACCTTTTTTTCGCATTGCAGTTTCTATTCCATTGACCCCTAAGACCTTAATATTAGCCGGATCAAAATGAGCTGCCACAAGAAGTCCCGTCCCTTCGATTCTTGTCATGACACCGTTGAGCTCCTGATTGAGGGTTTTTAGTTTGAGGAGCATTTCTGCACCGCGTTCGCGGATATTTTGTCTAAAAGCCGGTGTAATTCCATTTAATACACTAAGCCCTACACGCAACGCTCTAGGGTTTGTCGTCATGGTATTGCCATAAACACCTGTCTTGTAGAAACTCGCCGCTTTATCCGTCAATGCGAGCACAGACAGCGGAAATTGTCCGGCATTAAGAGCTTTAGAGTAGCTTTCCATGTCGGGAGGATCTAATTCCTGAAACCCTGGGTAATCCATAATACTCAAGCAACCCAGACCTCTCAAGCCTGCCTGTATAGAGTCAACAATTAGGCAGCACCCATGCTCCTCGGTAAGACGTCTTGCGGTTTGATAAAATTCCGGTGTTACAGCTCTTCCAGGCTCCCCTTCACCCATAACCGGTTCAAGCACTAAGGCTTCGATCATATAACCATCTGCCGTTATCTTTTCCCAGGTTGCGCAAAGCGCTTCTTTATCATTGATTGGAACCGTTACTAGTTCGTCCTTTTCCATAAAGGTCGCGAGATATTTTTGATACGCTTCCCGAGATGAATCAGATATATGGGCTGGCCGCTCAGTTCTTCCATGAAAACCGCGAGACATAGCCACGATTTTGGTGCGTCGCTCCTTTGTGCCAAGCTTCTCCATCTTTTGTTTCATCACGATATCAGAAAAACGCAGAGCAACAGTCATTGCCTCTGATCCACTATTCATGCATATAAATTTTGCAAAGGGCCTTCGCTTCCCTCCTGTTCGGGTGTGACCAATCTCATTAAATAAAGCATCACAGAACTCCTTCTGAATTAAGTTTGGCGTCATAATATTAGCCATCACTTCAGACTGATTCAGACTAGGAACAATTGCTGCAGGATTATGACCAGATCCTAGCATGCCATACCCGCCTGTATCGTAAAAAACCCGCCCATACAGCGAGACGATCCAAGGGCCTGCTGCGGATAGTGCTATGAAAGGTTGAATTACATCGGCGGCATAAAAATTGACGAATCCAGATTGTAACCACTGAATAACTGCAGATTCATCAGAAGTTTTAATCTTGTTTTTTAAGTCTTCAGTAAGGTTTGCATATTTGGCGAGCGCATCATCAATAGCAGCCATTAACTCCGGCGAACTCAAAGCAAAAGTAGAAATCTCATCAGTTTTTAAGCCCTCAGCAGCAGGTTTTCCACACAATTTTCGTAACTTTTCTAATTTTTCTAGAGCCACCATAGCATCCTCCTTCATTTTGCTTGCTTAATGGTTATTTTATCATACCTGGAATGTACCCCTTAAACGTAATCGAGTAAGAAAAAATATGTTTTTTGGAGCAATAAAAAAAATACAAATAACATCCATACTTTCTGCCAACTATCAGGACATTATTCTATTTTTCCACTTTTGAACACCCCCTCTAAAAAACTCCTTTGAGCATGAGAGAGGCATTTTAATAAGTGCTGGGATGCAAGGCAACACCGAGCACCGCAGCGCAGTTTACATTAGGCAAATGAGCCGCTGAGTACAGGTGGTAACGCCAAAGACCAGTGCTTATAGAGAAGTTACCCATGAGTACCTAACACCCAGCTAATACTACTCTCTTTAGACTAATTTCACCAGTTTTCCTCATCAAACATTCATTGTCCCAAAATGATGGCCCTCTGGGTTAATCCAGCTAAGAAAATTTAAAATGACGCGGCTCTTGCTTTCTGATTTTTTGATCTTAAGTTGTAGGGACGTTTTTATTTTTGACAAAATAAATCACTAATCCCCAATTTAATAAATTTTTTTAATTTTAACCAAAAGGATGCCTCGATCATGAAATCTGCTCTTTTCACTCCCTATAAGCTGGGGACTCACGAACTTAAGAATAGGGTTGTAATGGCGCCAATGACTAGAAGCCGCGCTATAAATAACAAGCCTAATGAGCTCATGAAAACCTATTATCAGCAACGATCTAATGCGGGACTTATTATCACAGAAGGAGTGTCTCCTTCCCCCAATGGCCTCGGTTACGCCCGCATCCCTGGCATGTACAACATGGAACAAGCAGAGGGCTGGAAGGGCATTACTGATGCAGTTCACGCCCAGGGAAGTCGCATTTTTATGCAGCTTATGCACTGCGGACGCGTTGGCCATCCCCTTAATTTACCCGCAGGAGCAAAACTATTAGGCCCATCTGCCATTGCCGCTCCTGGAGAAATGTGGACAGATCAAGAGAAAATGAAGCCACACCCCACACCAAAAGAAATGAGCGAAGCTGATATTCTCATGACCATCAAAGAATATGCTGAGGCTTCTAAATTGGCTATAGAAGCTGGGTGTGATGGCGTCGAACTCCACGGAGCCAATGGCTATCTTATTGATCAGTTTCTTAACTCGGCCTCAAACCAACGCACAGACCGTTGGGGAGGAAGCATTGAAAATAGGATCCGTTTTGCTGTCGAAGTAGCCAAAGCCACTGTTACTGCTATCGGCGCTAATCAAGTTGGTATGCGCATATCCCCTTACGGTGTATTTAATGGCATGCAACCCGATGCACAGATGGACGACCTATACGCCGCATTATCCAAAGAACTCTCCAATCTTGGCTTAGCGTATATTCATGTTGTTGATCACAGCTCTATGGGTGCGCCCGCAGTAAAACCTGAAGTTAAAGCGTCTATCCGCGATTTATTTAAAGGCACCTATATATTGTCGGGTGGATACGATAGTGAGAGCGCAGCCCGGGATCTCGAAGCAAAAAAAGGGGAACTTGTTGCCTTTGGGCGCCCATTTATCTCAAACCCCAATTTGACTGAAAAACTAAAATCTGGCGCTGAACTCGTATCTCCCGATTTTGGCACTTTCTACACTCCGGGTGAAAAAGGTTATACTGATTACACCTTATAGTGCCTTGGGGTTCTTTTTTTAGATCATGATAAACGCCCGCCAACGATCGTTATTATTTTTGGTGGGCGTTATATTTTGTGATTTAGCTCGTTAATATGCCTAAAAAAATGCAGGCATGATGAATTTAAACGCCCCAATCCAACCACTATGATAAATTTATTTGTGGCAATTTTTTCCTACTTGAAATGTCTTTTATCCCTAGCAACCCTAAAGATACTTCTGAAAATTCTCTTTCAATGTTAAAATAAAACAAGCTATTGGCGCGTGGGCACGCAGAAAGGATTTTATGAGGCTATTTGCGGCAATGTTTTTATCGGCATATTTGGTTAGTGGCTGTGATCCTGTCAAATCATTGACACAGGATATTTTAGCTGCGCTAACGACACTACGCGGGCAAGAAAATCGGACCATTATGCCAATTAAACAAGTTTTATTTGATTTTGGCTCCCTATTAGGGTCTAAGATTTCGATTGAGGGAACTATTAAAGAAATAAGCATCGGAAAAACTTATTTGGTCATTCAGGATAATTCAGGCTTTATTACTGTACCTACAGTAAATATCGTCTTACCTCCCCCGTACCTAAAGGAAGGATCCATTGTTCAGGTGTCCGGGACCGTAAAGTACGGCCACAACCAAATCCCCGTTCTCGAGGCAGAAAAATTTTATAGCAAAGGCTAAAATTTAATTTTTGTAAATTTCATTTGGGGATCATATTTTTTGTATAAGTCGATTATACTAGCAAGATGCACAGGCGCCATGTACGCGACACTCAGGCAAAACTCAAGCAATAAATATGCAATGCATATGCGAATAAAGTAGCTCATGACCCTTTATTTTTACATTTTGAAGGAATATTTAAAATATGCTTTTGGCACCTTAGTTCTTTGTCTTTTTTTGTTTATCCTTTTTGATTTTATTCACAAAACCACAAGGTACTTCCCCACATACAATCCAACTACTACCCAAATATTCAAACTTTATTATTATATGCTTCCGAGTCAATTTATACAGGCACTACCCATTGCCTCCTTACTTGCCGCTGTAGCATCAATGGCAATGCTCGCACGTGGGAATGAGCTCACAGCGATGCGTGCAATAGGAATGGGTCCTACCATGGTCGCTCTTCCCCTCCTGGTTGGCGGCTTATCAATAAGCATTATTGGTATGGCACTCAGTGAAACGGTAATGCCGCCATTTTCGGCCAAAATGCGGTACCTAAAAGAAGTAGTCATTGAGGGAGAACAGGCTAATGCTCCGGGAGAAACCACAGGCTGGATAAAGACTGCTGACTATTTAATAAATTTCCAAGATTTTGACCCATTAAACGCGCGTTTACGAAATTTGAAACTCATGAGTCTCAATGAGATGTTTACACCTGACAGCATTATATTAGCCGAATTTGCTGATTATGATAATGAAACTAAAGCTTGGAAATTAAGCGGAACGCGATCGGTTACCTTCAATAAGAAATTAGATGTGACCAAAAATGTCGTTGGCATCGATCACAATATCATGATTCCCATCGACCCAAGCCGCTTTAAGAAGGAGAGAAGACGCCCCAACGAGCTTTCTTTGAACGAATTAAATGATTCCGTTCTTAAAAGGCGTGATGCGGGATTTTCTACTTTGGAGTATGCCGTCGAATATCACTTCAAAATAGCTTATATTTTTGCGGCCTTAGTTGTAGTTATGGCGGGATTGAAATTTTTATATTTATCTGAAAGAACAGGTGACACTGTAAAGGGGGTTCTTTGGGCATTTGCCTCCGGCGGCGCCTATTGGGTGATGATTGTGATAACCCGAACTTTTGCCTCGCGAGGAAGTCTCGACCCGCTTTTGGCGGCGTGGACCCCAAACTTTGGCGTACTTTTAATCTCCTATTTGAATGTTCGCGGAGACCAAAAGGGATAAAGTAATAAAATTCAGCGATCTTTGTTGACAGCAGCCTAGCTATTTGCAATTTTTAATCTCTGTCTTTAGTTATGGTGGCTATGGCGAAGTGGTTAACGCACTAGGTTGTGACTCTAGCACGCGTGGGTTCAAGTCCCACTAGCCACCCCATTCTTCTCTCTCTTCAAGCACTACATCTGTAAAATCCTAATCCTCACGTTTGCTAATGACTTTCCAGCAGTAGCTACGCCTGCAAATTTTTAAAGCAGTAACTGCTGATTCGCCTGCTTGCTGGCGCCGCCGACTCGACCTACCACTGGCTCGATGGGTTTTCTCTTACTATCGAGGATCAATCCCGACAAATAAACGCTGCACCAATGCCGACGCCCGCTACGGCGAAGACGGACGCAAAACCTTCGACAAAGTCTTTAAGGCTGCCTCTGACCACAGCTAGTTCACTTGATTTCATTGGTAACCCAAGGTAATTCGAGTCACCAAATCACAAATTTGTACATTACGGAGTAGAACTATTTCTCAGCTGCAGCGCTAACCTTGAGTTATTACAGCCATTAATAAAGGCTTGACGTGCTACCCTTAAGTCAATAATAGTTCCACCAGGATTGGATTTAATTCGACCATAGTCTACTACCGGTATGTAGAGGTTGGTACATTGTCTAGTCGCTGCCCCCAAGACCGAGGAGTCAAGGCTATCATTAAGAAAGTCATAAACATTTATCCCGGAAGTTACTCCTAAACCGACAGTTGCTGTACTGCCAATAGCAATTGCTCCCAAAGTGAGTAAAGGAGCCTCAACAGGTAATGCTGTGACTGCAGCTAATGTTGCTATTCCACCACCAACAATTACAAAAGTCGCTGTCACAGTTGCAGCGGTTAACCCAGTCAAGCAACCGGTCCATGCAAGGCTTTTAATTTGTGAATCATCTAGTCCATTAAAAATTTCCTCACAACTTCGCGTATCCTGAAACCAAAGGTTACTATTAGTAAGGTAATCTGGATGTTGATTTGCAAAAGTTGCAAAATCAAGGTCGGCCATTTTATATAAAAGAACCCCTATATATTGGGGTGTATTTAACTCACTTCCTCTAATTATTTGCTGAATTTGATTAACCATATCATTTGATGTCACGCCATTTGTATCGATGTTATCAATGTTTGAGTAAATATTTTTTAGTTCTGCTTCTAGGTCAATGAAATCGGAAAAAACTTCTTTCCCCCAGTTTTTCGTATTATAAGGGACAAAAGAGAACTGCCTGGTACTTTTGTTACGCGAAACCGTAAATTCTATGGTTTTTTTTTCTAAAGCAGCTATGCTCTGATATGCATAAACACGTTGGATTCCTGAGATGCCATCATATTCGTACTTCCATACTTTAATGGGGCTATTGGAGCCAAAGGAATTAATAAAGGTTTGGGCTGGGAAGCTCCAATTTCCTGTTCTCTCATCTTGTAAAGAGTAAGTCCCACTTTCTTTTGTTAAATTTGTCAATTTGCCTGACGTCTTGCAGCTTGGCAAACTTAAGGCTGCTACCAAACATATCAAAGATTTAATCATATTTCTTTTACCCCTTTTATTAGTACTATTGCGTTATTTAAAAATGATTGCAAGTAATTCCCTCGACTATTTTTCTATGCAGCTAAAGAATAAACTACTTAAGCAGAAGAGGCGAGGGTATACCATTTTACAGCTCAAGACCAATTTCAACCATATCTTATCGCATTTAACGTACTCACAGGGGAACACTCTTCTCCTTTTCAAGCCAAGGCGTTTGAAGATTTATTTCATCATCAATTAGTAATATACTTGCACAGCCAGAGTTGATGTTAAAATGAGTTCCAGGAGAACCGACTCTACTTCCACCACCCTCAAAACCTTTTAATGTCTTAAAATTAGCCTGTCATAGTGTGTTCTTACCCGCCAAAAACGGACACAAAGTATTCGGATAGAAAAAATAGACGACAATAAAATTCTAACAAATAAAAGATGTGATTGATAGTATCCCCAGGAGGTTTGCCCCCGTAATATAATCACAAATAACCAGAGCACCATCCAGAGGTTTTTGCGGACCTACTTTGTGAAATTAAGTCTCCACGCCCATAAAAGAATCGATCGGTTGGGTGCCAAAATTCACGTCGCAATCTTGTTCTCATTACTGCAGCTCTTGCGGCTAGCTCGGTGTGCTTTGCGCTCTGAATAATTTTCGCGATTTCTGAGAGGTGATGAAAGCTGGCGGTCATGTAGAAGTTCAAGTCGGCTGGGCACTGCCTAAGAAGCGGATAACTTGCCCAAGTTTGAAGCGCGAGATAACCGGTACCTGTAAAGCTATCTCTTATGGTCTCCATTTCGTTGGTCCAAAAATATAATCCTTCGCATATACCACTCCTAAATTTGGCTTAAAAACTAAAAAACCCGTAGAAAATTCATTCTACGGGCAACTTGAGATGAATAACATTTGCACAGTACCTCACTTTTTATGAGATACCCACCTCCGTGCTCAAACAATGTTGATAATAACTATCCATTATTCAGCACCACCTCCTTTCCTAGGCATTTAGCCTATTGCCCTGCAATAAAAAGGGCATAAAACTATTTTACCATGGTTTTAATTTTGATCAAATTTTGTTTGGTTTTTTGACTATACATATTTCTGAACGTATACCCGCTATTTACTGGGTATAAAAAAATTTTCTTTGTAAAATTTCAATTCTTCGATGCTCTCTTTTATATCATCCAAAGCTCGGTGGAGATTTTTATTTTTTTTGAACGACTTTTCAGGGTACCAGCGAGAGGCTAATTCCTTAATGGCGCTAACATCTACTAAACGGTAATGGAGATGGGCTTCAAGGGTCGGCATGTATTTGAGGAGAAAACGGCGGTCCTGCCAGACACTGTTTCCAGCTAGTGGAGAACTCTTTGGGGAAACATATTTTTTTAAAAATTCAAGTGTTTGCTGCTCCGCCTCACTCAGGCTTATTGAAGAACTTATGACTTTTTCCCAAAGTCCCGATTTTTTATGCTGAGCCTGATTCCAAGCATCCATTTGTTGATAACGAGAAGCTGGCTCATGGATGACGAGATTAGGCCCTTCCGCAATAATATTTAGAGCATTGTCCGTAATAATCGTTGCAATTTCAATAATGGTATCCAACTCGGGATCTAAACCCGTCATTTCTAGATCCATCCAAACGAGTGTCTTTTCATTCGTTTCTGTCACGTAAAATTCCTCCTGAGAAAAGATAATTATTTAATGCTGCTCCATTTGTTACTTTTTCTTTTTCTTCTAATAAATTATCATTAGGGACTATTTTAGTACTTTACATTAAAATTAAGCGTGCTCCTATATTTAGGAGATCTTAATAAAAATTTGATAGCATTGGTTAGTTTGAAATTTTTTAGAATTTTTTAAGGAGTTGGCATGAAACGTCTAGGTTTAAGTCTTTGTGGCGGAGCACTTTTGAGCGTGGCAGCAGCAATGGTCTCGACAGTCTCCTATGCGGAACCGGCCTTTAGTATAAAAAATAAAGCCTCACCCAATGAAAAAGTCACGTCTGTAGAAGATGTCATGAAAAATCAACAGTCAGAATTTTATGATCTTGAAAAGAGAAAATATGATCTGATCGAAGAGGCTGCTCGTTCTGCCTATTTAGACAATTACTGGCTAGAAAAATCAACTGCAGAGAAAAAACCCGTAGAAGAAGTCCGAACCGAATATTTTAAGAAAAATGTAAAAGTATCAGACAAAGAAGTCAAACAAGCTTTAGAGCAGTTTAAAGATCATCCGCAGCTAAGCAAGCTCCCAAAAGATCAGCAAGAGCAGCAAATTCGCCAATATCTTGAAGATCGCTCGCAAAGAAAACTCATCGAAGATATCGTTACGGCAGCCCTAAACAAAGGTGAACTTAAAGTCCTTTATCCAGCGCCAGCGGAGCCCGTTTACAATGTAGGCGTGTCAAGTACAGACCATGTTCGTTATAGTGCAGAGGGAAACTACACCAAGCCAGTAGGATGCTCCGGTGATGATTGCCTAATTACCGTCATTGAATATTCTGAATTTCAGTGCCCATTTTGCTCAAAAGTCCTGGATGACACCAAAAAAATCATTACAGAATACAAAGGCAAAATCCGCTGGGTTGTTCGAGATTTCCCTTTAAGCTTTCATGACCGGGCGCGCCCTGCAGCGATCGCGGCTCATTGCGCGGGAAAACAGGGCAAGTTTTGGGAAATGTATAATGGCTTATTTGCCACCCAGCAAGATCTTTCTGACAAAAAACTCAAAGCGACTGCAGAAAAGGCTGGCGTTAAAGTAGCTGATTGGGAAGCTTGTGTTAAAGCTCCTGCCGCAGTCGAGGCTAGCATTGATAAAAACTTTACCTCTGGAACAAGTTTAGGTGTCAGTGGCACACCAGCATTTTTTATCAATGGGCGCAAATTGAGTGGCGCGCTCCCATACGGAGAATTTAAACGCGTAATAGAAGATGAGATAAAGAAAAATAGTGAGAAAAAGCCCGCTAAAAAGGCCTAGTTATTAAATATGTCGCATTAACGTCAATATGCTAAGATAAATCTCATTATTTCCGATATAGTGGTGTCGTGTTAAACTAAGAAGAAATAATGGGGTTTTCCAATGTCAAACGGTTTTCTTTCTCGACGAGAGCATCGCAGAGTTGTTCGCCTTATCACTGAGCATCCCCTTAGGGTTGTTATAGGATCGATTGGCAACGAAATACGCTATGAAATGGTAACGAGAAATGTGTCCTACACTGGTTTTTTTCTCCGTTTTGATAAACCAGGACGTTTCCCGTTCACCCCAGCAAGCATCTTAGATGTCTGGCTAGAACTTGAACAGCATAAATTCCTGTTTTTTAATGGTAAAATGGCACGAATTGTTTATCCTGAAGATGCTACAGCTTCGGAAAATGGTCCTGGGATCGCTATTAGAATCGTGCAGATAACTGCTGAAGCTGATCATGTTTTAAAGACATTTATTGATCAAGAAATTCGCAAGCAAAAAGAAAATCCACCGCCGGTTGATAAAACTACCATTTCTAAAAATAACCTACATGAGCCTTCTAAGGATTCTGAAAAAACACCGCAGTCCTTTCAATCAGTGTCATCAGTAGATTCCGCAGCTGAGGCAGAAATGGAGAATGATGCGAACAAAGAAAGCGATCACATAGATGTAGAAGATTTCAGCAAAGATGGTTCAGCGGCCTAACTTATAATAAGTTAAATAAAGAGACTTTTGCCGCTAAAAATTGTTAATGTAAAGCTATAATTGGATTAAAGATAAAAATACGATGTTTTTCAGGGAGTATATAACTTTATGGATTGGAAAAAACTAAGCGTAACCCCAGAGGGGCACCTTTTTCGCAATCATAGCTTTACTTATCTTTACGACGGAGCAACTTACCGCATTGAAGTCAGTGAATATAGTAACGGACGGTATTCTGGCTTTGGTGAAGACAGTATCGATAAGTCGTCTACGCTTCCACCCGTGAATGCTCAGAGCCTTGAAGAATGTCTAAATGGCGTCGTAACAGCCATTCAAAAGCGCCATAAAAAACCTGTTTAATAATCAAAGGGACTATGCCGTCATCTCTTGTTATCGGTCTCGAAAAAATCAGACGAGAACCCAAGACTTTAAAAGATTTTGGGCGAATCGCTCTTTTATGTAATCAAGCTTCCGTCTCAGCAGACTATACTCATGCAGCAGAGATTTTCTCCACACTCCTCACCAAGCAGTTGACCTGTTTTTTGAGCCCCCAACATGGATTATTTGGGGTCCAACAAGACAATATGATCGAATCTGAACACGGAAATTTTTCGCACTACAATAATTTGCCAATTTTTAGCTTGTACTCTGACGTACGCGAGCCAACAGCCGAAATGCTTTCTCACTGCGATACCATTGCTATTGATTTGCAAAATGTGGGGTGCCGCGTATATACCTTCAAATACACAGTTGCAGCTTGTTTGCGTGCTGCAAAAAAGCATCATAAAAAAGTTCTCATTCTCGATCGACCGAATCCTCTTGGCGGAGTAACGTTAGAAGGTATGGTACTTGAAAAAGAGATGACCTCTTTTGTTGGTGAGTTTCAAATTCCTATGCGTCATGGTCTCACCCTAGGCGAGGCCGCTCTTTTTTTTAATAGTTTTATTGGCGCAGACCTAGAAATCATACCCATGACCGGGTGGAATCCAGAAAAAATATTTTCTGATCTTAATTCACCGTGGGTGATGACTTCGCCTAATTTGCCCACAATTGATCCAGTTTATATTTATCCAGGTACTGTTGCTCTTGAGGGGACCAATATTTCAGAAGGGCGCGGCACGGCATTGCCCTTTCAATTAATAGGAGCCCCTTATATTAAAGATTCCTACGCTTTTGTAGACAAAATCAAACGACTCCTCCCAGATTTGCGCGGCGTGTTTCTGCGACCTGTGGAATTTATGCCGACTTACCATAAAGGCGCGCATGACGTATGCCGAGGTGTACAAATACATATCCTAAAGCCAGAACAAATTTTAAGTTTTACTCTTGGGGTCGCTATAATTAGGACCGCCATGGAAATGGGCGGAGACTTATTCGCTTGGAAAAAACCGCCTTATGAATACAATTTTGAAACCCTTCCGATTAAACTCATATACGGCTGCCCTGAAGTGGCAGAGAAGATACAGGCTAGTGACTTTAGCTTAAAAGACTCTTTTTGGCATAGTGGTATAGAATCCTACATCGAAAAAATCACCCCCTTTTTACTTTATCCCCGACAGTTAAAAATAGGCGCTTAAGAAAACCCATTTTATATACATAAATTCAGACACTTAAAAAATATCCTCAAGTTTTTTCTCGCTGAGGTCGATTGCTCTAATATAGGTTGCTTGCCGACCCGAAATTTTTGACGAAGTGATTTTAGTTTCACCCTTAAAAAATAGGAGGCATGTCAGGTTTTGTTATAAGAAATTAACTGAGGAGGAATAGAAGTAATTTTTTCGGGGCTTTGGAGAGCAATGCGTAACGAAAATTAAAAATAACGAATAAAAAAATTAACCTTAAAACAAGCCGTTGCTTATCTTCAGCGGCTTTTGTTTTTTAAGAAGCCGTTAACAATACTTCGGACTAAAAATTACATTTTTTGTTCGGATAAGATCCTAACAAACCCACATCCACGGTGATTTCTTCAACGAGATCATTACCTATTACGAGTAAAGCGCCATCAAAATTGGCGGCAACTCCCGCCGCCTTTATCTTTACGCCTTTAATAGAACAAACTTCTAAAGTTTTGGGTGAAAGCACCCGGAACTTAATTTCTAAATCTGCCGCGAGGAGCAATTCTGGATTAGTAAATCCGCCAATATCAACGTCTTCCAAAAAAATATCGGTAGCCGTTCCTTGCGCATTGCCTAGGCATTTGGCTTGATCGCAGACAAAATCCATACCTTGAGGAAATTTTCCCGCGACGGCTTTATCTACAATAAGACCAATATCTTGGTCCATTAAACTAATGAGCCCTATAACGGCGGAAACATCAACATTGGAATCAGTGGTGTTAGCTATACTCTCAAAAAAATTAAAAACTGATTCTGCCTGACCATATTCGATAGACAGAGGATCAATATCAATATTGAGTTTAGGTTGCGATGGCTGATTGTAAGCACCACAAGAGCAGACAAAAAATAGGGTGACCATCATAAAAGAAACACTTGAAAACCTGATCCATGGCTTCATAAAATACTCCGGTTTAGTTAATAATTCCTGATATCCTACCACGCTAAGTCATAAGGTCAAAACATATTTTAAAAAGTGAAAACCTATCCATTTTTTTCACCACCCCCTAAAAAAGCTGGCGCAAACGGCAAAAACACGTAATGCTATTTTTTTCCTGCCTTGCTTTTAATTTAGACGCGATACAAGGTCAGTAGCACAAAATGAAAAAAGAGCGCCGCCCTCATTTGGGTAGGGGTAAATGCAGGAGATTGCCCCAAGATGATTAGGATTCAAGCCTCTAAGAGACCTTACAATATAGCAAATATGACCTGGCTGTTTTGTACCAGCCTATAATTACAATGAGAAGTCTAATCTATAAAGAATATTGAATAACTAATATTTTTAATTATATTTACAGGTACAATAGAATAATGAAAAAGACCCTTTTTACACGCCGTGAAATGCTACTGCTCGTCCTTCTTGCCAGCATACAGTTTTGTCATATCGTGGACTTTATGATCATCATGCCGCTTGGGCCTCAGCTTATGAAAGCCTTAGACGCCAGCGCCTCACAGTTTGGTTTTTTAGTGGCTGCATATAATTTAGCTGCGGGAATATGCGGCTTTATCGCCTCGTTATACGCTGACCGCTTTGGGCGAAAAAAACTTATCATTTTTCTTTATATCGGTTTTACCCTCGGGACATTTGGTTGCTCTATTACTGATCATTATTACCCGCTGCTTATTATGCGCGCACTTACCGGTATGTTTGGTGGCGTTCTAACTTCCATCATATTTGCCGTTATTAGCGACCTTTTTGAGGATAAAAGGCGCGGAGCCGCCATGGGTATTCTTATGACCGGATTTTCTGCCGCTTCGATCTTAGGCGTTCCGATTGGTGTTTGGTTAGGAGCAAAATTTAACTGGCAGTTCCCTTTCATGTGCATCGCAGGCATAAGCGTCTTAGGGATTATTACCGTATCATTCGTACTTCCTCCTTTAAGAGGTCATTTAGAACACTCCCCAACTGAATCCAGAACCAAAGCGCATTTTTATCGCAAAATATTTACCACCCAGTCAACCCGTGGCGCTCTTCTCCTGATGGCGACCCTTACTTTTGGCAATTTTATTATCATCCCTTATATTAGTCCTGCCTTAGTGGCAAACTCTGGATTTTCTGCAAACAACCTAAGCTTGATGTATTTAATTGGCGGACTGGTTTCTATGGTGACAGGACCTACCGTAGGGCGTCTTGCCGATCAATTTGGCAAAGCCAAGGTGTTTCGTGGGTTTGCGTTATTTTCCTGTATTCCCTTTTTAGGTGTCACCCATTTAGGAGAGGTATCCCACGTTTTAGTTTATTTCATTACAACCCTATTTTTCTTTTCTATGAGTGGGCGCGTCGTTCCGACAACCGCGTTAGTTTCCACCACGATCACCAATCGCGAGCGCGGGCGGTTTATGAGCCTGGTAAATAGTATTCAACAATTAATGTCATCACTGGCGGCTTCGTTCGCAGGTAGTGTGGTCTACTATAATTCTGCAGGCCGTTTACTCAATTATAGCTTACTCGGTTATATTTCATGCTTTATGACATTTATCGCGTTTTATTTGGTGGCAAAAGTAAAAAGTATCGAATAGTAAATTCACCGTCGCACAAAGTGTTAAAGGGAATAAGCAAGCTATCCCAAAAGTCTGCTCTGTAACCATATCAAAACTATGCTATTTTTCTTTAGAACTTCAGATTATTCATATACCTTAAATAATGCCCCTGCCCAGGTTAATCCTGCTCCCACAACACTTACGACTACATACTTGCCCTTTTGAACTTTATCCCAATTTTGAGACAATGTCGCAGGTGCTCCCGTACAAGCTTGATTACCAAATTCATGGACATTATATAAATGTTGCTCCTCCGTAAGCCCAATTTTATCGCAGGCCGAAGTTAACATACGTAAATTAGCTTGATGTGAAATAAAATAAGAAATATCTTTTGAGCTTAAACCATTGCGTTCTAAAAGCTCACGCGTGACTTCTACCGTTCTCACAATAGCAAATTTTTGTACTGCTTTACCATTTTGGTTAAATAGTGCGGCGGCGGGTGTCTGCACTTGAATATAGCTTTCCGGACTGGAATACATAACCGTATCAACAAGGACTAATCCTTTGGGAACGGGGGATAACTCAACAAGTGCGGCGGTAGCCGCATCGCCAAACAAAATGCAACTCGATCGATCGCTATAGTTAGTTCTAGTTGTTATGCGTTCAGGGTTAAATATCACCGCTTTTTTTGCTTGGCCTGTTAGCATCCATGATCTCGCGACCATAAGGTTAAGAACAAAAGCGCTACATGCCGAGTTGACATCAAAAGCACGCGTACTTATGCCTAACTCACCTGCAATTGCACAAGCATTCGCAGGTAAATCCCAGTCAGGAGTACTCGTGCCAGTTAAAACAAGATCGACCGAAGAGGCAAGCTCCTCGTGAGTTTTATTCTGTCGATCTAACAAAAGCTGCCATGCCGGTCGGCTGAATTCAGGTAAAGAAACAATCCGCCCAGCTT
>JAUILP010000141.1 GCA_030432875.1 Oligoflexia bacterium
CACCATCATCTGTCTTTTGCGCACTGCCGCCATTGGGACCGGCACTACCTGCGTCGCCACCGGGTTGACCGGCAGCATTGGCATTTTTATAGATTGCTTCTGCCATTTTATGGAGTTTTGCCTCAAAGGTTGTCTTGGCATTTTTTAATACTTCGACATCATCTTTATCAAGATGGCTGCGTGCCTCAGTTATGGCCTGGGTGACTTCGTCTTTGAGCGCGGCATCTAATTTGTCTCCGTTTTCTTTGAGCATCTTCTCAGCTTGGAAAATCATGGAGTCAAGATTGTTTCGTGCTTCGATAGATTCGCGTTTTTTACGGTCGTCTTCTTTATGGGCTTCAGCATCCTTAACCATCCGGTCAATTTCGTCTTCACTGAGCTTAGTGGGCGCTTCGACGCGAATATTTTGTTGTTTTCCCGTTCCCAAATCCTTAGCCGTTACACTTAGGATACCGTTGGCATCAATATCAAAAGTCACCTCAATTTGTGGCACACCGCGAGGGGCTGGGGGTATATCTTCGAGTTTAAAGGTCGCGAGTTCCCTATTGTCACGCGCCATTTCTCGCTCCCCTTGCCTTACGTTAATTTCTACAGATGTTTGGCTATCTGCCGCCGTAGAGAAAACCTGGGATTTACGCGTAGGAATTGTTGTATTGCGCTCGATCAACTTAGTCATCACACCGCCGAGGGTTTCAAGGCCCAGGGAAAGAGGTGTGACATCGAGAAGTAAAACATCTTTAACATCACCAGTGAGGATACCTGCTTGTACCGCAGCCCCTACAGCAACGACCTCGTCAGGATTGACAGATTTATTCGGCTCTTTTTTAAAGAAATCTTTAACTAACTTCTGAACCATAGGAATCCGTGTTGATCCGCCGACCAAAAGAACTTCATTAATCTCATCAAAATTGAGGCCAGCATCTTTTACAACTTTACGGCAAGGCTCTAACGTTTTCTCAATAAGGGCAGAAACAAGGGACTCAAACTTTGCTCGTGAGAGGTTTAAGTTTAAATGTTTAGGGCCACTTTGATCCGCGGTAAGGAACGGGAGATTGATCTCGGTGGACATCGCAGAGCTTAGCTCAATTTTTGCTTTTTCTGAGGCTTCTTTAAGGCGCTGCATGGCCATCGGGTCATTGGATACATCGATACCAGTGTCGGTTTTGAAGGTGTCGACTAAATGTTTAATGAGGATTTCATCTATGTTGTCACCGCCGAGATGCGTATCACCGCTGGTCGCGAGAACTTCAAGAACGTTATCGGCACTTTCGAGGATGGAAATATCAAAGGTTCCGCCGCCAAAGTCAAATACCGCGATTTTTTCATTTTTCTTCTTATCAAGGCCATAGGCAAGGGCCGCAGCGGTTGGTTCCGCAACAAGGCGCTTAACTTCCAAACCTGCAATTTTTCCGGCATCTTTGGTTGCTTGACGCTGGGCATCATTAAAGTAGGCCGGTACTGTAATAACAGCTTCGGTAACGGGCTGGCCAAGATAGTCCTCAGCCGCTTGCTTGAGTTTGCCCAAGACTTTGGCTGAAATTTCTTGGGGCGAGTACTGTTTTCCATCAATATCGAAGGCGCTCGCTCCGCTTTTTCCTTTGAGTACCTTATAAGGAACGCGTTTTGTTTCCCCTTCAATTTCATTAAAGGTTGTTCCAATAAAACGCTTGGCAGAGTATAGCGTGCGTAGTGGGTTAGTGACAGCTTGCCTACGGGCAGCGGCCCCTACCAAGATATCCCCGTCCTTCGAGAAGGCGACCACACTAGGAGTTGTGCGTTGTCCTTCGGCGTTAAGAATGACGATTGGTTGTCCATTTTCCATCACAGAAACCACAGAGTTGGTTGTTCCGAGGTCAATGCCAATGACTTTACCCATGAAATTATCTCCTTAAAGTGCTAGGGGAATACCCTAAATTGATAAAAAAATACTTAAATAACAGTAAATTAATAATTTTGGCCCGCAGAGGTTCTTGTTTCCAGTTGGGCCGTCTGTGAAAAAATAATGCCCGTTTCTATATTGTCAAGCAATGAATCTGATAGAATGGTAGAAGGAGGTCTTAAAACCATGCATGAACTGAATTGTCCGACGTGCAATACGCCGTCCCAGTATGACTTCAAAAATTACCTGTTGGTCTGCTCATTTTGCTCTGCAACATTTCGTTTTCATTTGGATTCTGGTGAAAAAGAGGTCTATAACGACCACTATATTATTCCCACGACCATGGATGCGGGCAGTGTCAAAAATCTGGTTCAAGAGTGGCTTAGGCGCATGCATCATCAACCTGGAGCGATATCTAAAGAGTATTTTATTACAGATATTCAGGGTGTCAGCATTCCTCACTGGGTTATATCCCTAGAAGCCCATACGGCTTGGAAAGGATTGGTACGAAAGTCGGGCAAAATCTTTGAAGGAAATAACGTTAGAAATTTTATTGAGGAACATGGCAATTTTTATCGTTCCTATCGATGGTGCGTCAGCTCTCGAAAAAATATTTTTGAGTACTGGGGACTGGATAGACTCCACGTCCCGAAAGAACAAATCAGGGTGGACTGGGACGGGTTTCCCCTTGACTCGACCTTTTCTAGGGGGCGGATCACTGAGTCAAAAGGTGTCGAGCGTTCAGCTTATGATGTCAAAGAATTTTTTGAATACAAATTTGCTAATGGCTTGCCTATTCTTGACATAGAAATTGGTGAAGAAGAGGCCATGAGGCGAGCACGCATCCACGTCGATCGCTATCATTTTGAGCTAGCAAAACTCAATGTCGATAGTCTTATCGATTATGAGACGCTATTTGAAATCGCCGGAATTCAGCTTATTCACCTCCCCATATGGGAAGCAACCTATATTTATAGCCCGGACAATTTTTTGCGCCATATTCAGGCTCCCAAAGAACGTAATCTCGTGTTTGAAGGCTATACGAGTGGTGTGCTCAAGGGGGAGCTTGCTGTTATTAGGCAAGACAAACTTCAGATCAATGCCATGATTTGTCTGGCATTGAGTTTCTTCCTTATGTTTCTCGGTGTTATTTGGCATTCGTCGTTTTTTTTAGTATCGATTTTTACCTTAGGGGTCGCTGGCGTTAGTTATTATATATCAAGTGTTGCTAAGCATAGGGCGGAGCTTGAAAAAGAAGACAAGCAAGCCGAAATGCCTCAAAAGTCGGGGGCAGGGAAGCTTGGAAAAAGTGCTGCCTAAAGGATTCTTTCAGGTGTGTTTTCTTAAGTCAGAGCTGCTCTGCTGCCGAATGAATATCCGCCTCTGATTCCATTATGTCTGAGCCACCTGTGAGCAGTTGTAGATCATAGAGGAAATTCAGTTTTTGTTCTAGCTCCTGTTTAGTAAAGGGCTTGCCCTGAAATAGCTCTTCAGGAATTTCATCTTTGTAGGCATCAATAAATTTCTTTTCACGCGCAAGCAACGTAACGAAAAAGGCTTTTTGCGCAGGAAATCTTTTTTTAATTTCGCGATAGAGTTCAACGCCATGCATCACGGGCATAATGACATCAATGGTCACGATATCTACGCTAGTTGTCTTGAGAAAATCTAGAGCCTGAACACCATCTTCGGCAGTTTTTATGACGTTTAAGCCAAGCTCTGTGAGGCTCTCCGAGAGTTTTTTTCTAATCTTTTCAGAGTCATCAACAACTAAAACAGAAGCTCCTACCCATGGTTTTGTCATTTATTGGTTCCTTAATTTTAATCAATGCCTATATCATAGCAATTGTTTGCGCGAGTGTTCAATTGTTTAAATAGGAAAAAGAAAAAAGATAAGTTCACCAGCAAAATCATGAAACGCAAAATATGCCAATGGTCTGGAATTTTTACATAAAGCCAAAAGTGATCGCCTGCGAATTGTGAAACGGAAATAAGAAAAACAGAAAATCTGCTCAATAAATAATCAATCCAGGGCAAAAAAAAGTCAGCGCTCCAAAAGTAAGGGGGTAAGGGGCTTAAAATAAATGAGAGAAAAATAATACCGGTAAAAACCGGACCTACAAAAAAATTAAAGATATAGCCAATAAAACTCACGTCACAGAAAAGAGCTGCGATTAGGCTCAAATTGAGAGACTGGAGGAGTAAATATTTTTTCATTTTTGAACGGATTTTTATGGTTTGAGTCGCCATAAGAAAAAAATAACAAAGCCAGGTTAATAAACTAGAAAAACTAAAAAAATTAATGGGGAAAACAATGATGTGGCAGATTAAGGCAATTTTTATTTGTGTGCCTTTAGAGTAGTTTATTCCGAGATTTTGCCAGTAAGTCGCACACAAAAACATCAAGGCAGCCCTCTGCACCGGAGGGGTCATGTTGGTAAGTCCTATATAATAAATCACAGCGAGAGCTGCTATAAATTTCCATACCGGAAAAATCGTGAGAAACTTGTGCGGTTTAAGAAGCCTG
>JAUILP010000142.1 GCA_030432875.1 Oligoflexia bacterium
ACATGCTTTTCACAAGGTAAAGATATTTGCCTTCAGACCTGCGAATATTGATATGACCCTGTAATGAAGCAAAAAATTCTACTGTAACGGCTTTTTGCTGAGTATTTTCCGGATAAAGGATAACCTTGTGCAAGGGGACTTTGCGGTTGATATCAGCGACAATTTCACCATTTAAATCAAAAAATTCAAGGGTGTTTGCCACTGAAAGATCCTGAAGAAAGCTTTTAATATAGGCGAGTTCTTTGGCATCTTTTTTGGCAATAAGTGTATTTTCCTTGGTTCGCTCGGTATTTTCTTCCGCGTACCAATTTTGGCCCACTTGTACGAATATTTTTCCATCTACTTCAGCTTTAGATAAGCTGGCGGCAGAAAATTTAAATATGCGTTTATCTCTAAAATCTAGCAAAGTTTTAAGAAATTTGTCTTTTTCTGCCTTAGCAATTTTGAAAATTAATTTTTGTGGATTAGAGCTAGCATAAAAATGGTCATTGTTTTCGGTAAACGTAATGTAGCTATTTGCTCCTGTGCTATCGGTCCATGATATTGTGACCAGGTTAGGCTGACCCCCGGAAAAAATATTTGCAAATTCTGGGGTAGGATCATCAATAAAATCTTCAGCTTTTGCATCCCCTAAGTCAGAAAGCAACTTGGTCACCACTGCTTGATCCGTTTCCTCTACTGCCATAGGTGCGACAATTTGAAACACGTCGTCTTTTTTAGCAAAATCTATCTGTGTTGCTCCCGCGCGCGAATAAGAAAGCTGGGTAATATCATCGATATTGAGAGTCGCAACTGCTTTATCTCTGAATTCATTTATGGTTTTTCCTAAGGATACTAATAGATACTGACCTCCGACATAGACTTCATCGCTTTTACTTGTTGCTGAGTAAACGCTATACCCGACGGGAGCTTTGGCTCCAACCATGATGCTCAGAGGCTCAAGTTTCGATTCGGGGCTAAAGGTAAGTGTGATTTTACGTGATGGCTCCACAAGTCCAAATTCGGAAAAATTACCATTGCCCACCTTTTTTTCATATTTGTAATTAAGGAGTATCGTAAATAGATCATCGGCAATCGTTAAACTAGCTCTTGCTTGGACCGGTTCTATGATATTCCAATTTCCGTCCGCGTTTTTCTTCAGTTTAACATGCAACGGTTTTTCACTCGCAGCCTGGTTGGTATCATCTTTTAAGTGAGAATAGTAGTCGATTTCGTCTACGACATCTGGAGTAAAGACGGTAAGTCTATTTTCCTGTTCTTTTAAAGATTCTTCTTTTTCTGTTTTCCATTCATCAAAATAAACCAAAGCGGTTAAGCCAATAAGTAGGACAATTAATACTGAAAGTAATTTTACCTGTTTCATGCTGCCCTCCTGCGCAACCAATACCAAACGCCAAAGCCCAGAAAACAAAAAGGATAAATAATAGATATAAACATGAGTGAGAGAGACCCCATACTGCTTGTTATATTAAGTTCACTTTTACCGCTTTCTTTAGGCCGGATGGAAATAAAATCTTCATCTTGGAGAAGGTAATTATTCATGTTAAGAAATAAATCTAGGTGCTCTTGACGCACCATTTGACCATTGCTCGCGAGTTCACTTGTTCCCATGACCACGATACGGCTTTCTCGATCTTTAGTTTTATCTTCTAGCCCTGGGGAAACATCGGAGGATGTTTTTCCTGTATCATCCTTTCCTGCTGGCTCTGTTTGATTTTCTGCTATAGGGGGTGAAATTTTAGCTTTTCCTACCGCAACGGCTAATACGGGAAACGCCCCCGCTTCAATGCGTCCGGCATCAATATTGGCCAAATCTGCCTGAGATTTTACATCTTTTATCCTCACCACGTCGCTTGACGTCTTACCAATTAGGGAGACCTTAAAGCCTTCCTTATTGTCAGGGACATCGGAAAGAGTTCGGGTATTAGGGAGCAGCAAGCTAACGGCGGCTCCATGCGCAAGATCACGGGTGATAGGATTAAATTCATCAAATTCAGATATTATGGCATTATTTGAACCGATCAGTTGGGAACGTGGATCATCTGGCCTTAATATGGCAAGATCCGCATTTATATTTATCCCATAAGCATTGAGAAAGTTATTAAACTGGGTAACCGGAACTAAGGCATCAACCATGACTAGAAGAGCGCCACCACGGGCAATATAATCTTCTAAAAGTGCGATTTCCTCACCTTTAAAATCATATTTGGGTCCTGCAACGACAATAAGATTGGCGTCTGAAGGGATTTTTATCTGTTCAAGTAAGGCTAGATCACTTACTTCATATTTGTTGTTCTTGAGTTGTTCGACAACAAAACTGATATCTGCTCCCTCTTCACTGCTTGTTGAACGTTCACCGTGTCCCGTCGTAAAATAAATTTTTTTATTTTCTGTCTTAAGAACTTTGATGATGGCATTGGTGATTTTTTCTTCTGAAAATGTTGTAACTCTAGACTCTTGGGTCCCGTAACGAAATATCGCTGTATTTTCTGACACGATTTTTTCTGCTATTGCTCTTGTGGGATTAGAGTCGGTATCAATATACTCTAGAGCAAATTTAGCATTTTTTGCCAAATACAAATTAATGAGAGAACTAAATTCATCTCGTACTTCATCTTGCTTAAAAAAACCAATAATTTTTATTGGTTCATTTAGGGTTGTGGTTTTCTCAATGACTTTAAAGCTCTGTTCTGCAAGGGTGTTGCTTTTGGTTTTTGTTGTATCAAAGCTCTTATTGAATCGAGGTCGATTGGTAATGAGAGCAGCTAATACAATCACTATAATACCCATAACCACCACTAGGCCTGAGCTAGCGCCGTACTTAGCCCCTTTGCGGGTAAAAAAGCGCTTGAAATTTCCCCAGTCGAAGGCCACCCAAGTAGCGAATATTAGAAGAGCAACGATCAAACCGCCATATTTAAGTGAGGGCTCCATAAAGGCAGAGCCAAAAGCAATACCTAGAGCGGCAACAATTAGCGCTACAAAGGGCAAAAATAAAAGTCCCGGTTTCATATAATTCTTACCTCCATCTCTGAGAGTCGAGGACAACATTAGTTAAAAACAAAAACAAAGCAGTAAAACAAACAAAATAGGTAACGTCTGCGACAGAAATCATACCTTTGAGAAAAGAATCGAGATGTTCTGTTGAGGCAAGATATTTGAGGACTGATTCGAGAATACTCGCTCCCTGGCTGATGCTTTTCGCTAACCAATTCAATATCAAAAGCGCAAAAAGACCAAGCATCGTAAAAATAAAAGCCATAAACTGATGGCTTGTGAGAGACGAAACCCAAAGCCCAAATGCGAGCTGCGCCATGATAAGAAGAAATACTCCAAGATAGGACGTTAAGATTACCCCCATATCCGGGTTGCCAAATTTAACGAGAAATGCTGGAAAAACCATAGAAGCAAATAACACGATACTCATGACCCCAACCACGGCTATAAATTTGCCGAGTACAATATGGCTTGCACTAATTGGCGCTGACTGCATCAAACGCAAAGTATGTGTTTTTTTTTCCTCCGAAAAAGTAGCCATAGTTACCGCAGGAATTATCAGAATCATCACAAAATGAAGATTATAAAAAATTGCTTTCAGAAGCTGCTCTAAAGTAGCTCCCTGTCCTCCAGTTTGGGCTGAATTCATCTGAATTTGTAAAAATTCACCAATAAAGCTGTAAAAAAATAAACCCATAAAAAGCAAAAAAACAAAAAAGATCGCCCCAGCCTTGGGCGATAAAAAAGTAGAGCGAAAATCTCGACGGGCAATGGTCATGATAGCTCGCATAGGTTTAAATCTCCTCCAAAACAAAAAATGAAAAAAATTTCTAGTGGGTAATCTGGATAAAAATATCCTCGAGGCTTTTAGTCTGCTGAGCTAATTCACGGAGCCCATGGCCCCCGTCGATAACGGTTCGGGCAATATCATCGAGAACTCTTTCACCATCTTTTTCACTTAACATAAATTCAATGCTGCTAAACTCATTTTTCCACTTGGCTTGGGTGATAGCGCTTATTTTTTCGAGTTTCGACAAAAGCTCTTCGTGACGATTGGCAACTTTTAAGTGATAAATACTATTGCCTGAAAATCTTGATACAAGCTCACTGTAGGTCCCTTCCGTGACTATTTTGCCCTTGTTAATAATAACTATAGATTCACACATATTTTCAACTTCAGACAAAATATGCGAACTCAAAATGATGGTATGCTGACTTTTTAATGACTGAATCAGTTCCCGAATGTGGATAATTTGATTGGGGTCTAAGCCTTCTGTTGGCTCATCAAGAACAAGAACTTCAGGGTCATGGACCAAGGCTTGGGCAAGAGCAACACGTTGACGGAA
>JAUILP010000058.1 GCA_030432875.1 Oligoflexia bacterium
ACAGCCTCTATAGATACCCGCTCTAAAAGACTCGCCCATATTTATGGAGATACCGCAGCGCAAGATAAAACTTGGCATGAAGCTTTTAACCATGGTCTCAGCTTACTGGATGGCTATCTTACGCCTTCCGCTACACTTCATTTAAAAAAACTTGTTCAGAATAAAAAAACCCTAGAAGCGATAAAATATATTTTAGAAAACCGCTACGATCCTGTTTATAAGAGGTCTCTGGAAAAAAATCTCGATAGAAGGCTGTGTTCAATTTCGACGGATGAAGGCTATGAAAAGGCTTACGAGATCATTAAAAAGCTGATCAATTTTAATTGAATAAGACGAGAAATAAAGATTCGAATTTACTTTTTTCGATGGGTCTCTTTTTAGTGGCGCAAAACTCAACGTACCTTTTAAAGTTTATTTCTTCACGAAATGATTTTATTTTTTGATTGCAGGTGTGGCATACCATCATATCATTAAGAGGCGAAAATACCCGCACGGTCTCTTCACAACACGCTTTAAGCGCGATATGTGCACCCCAGTTTTTACCCAGCGTAAAAGTATTGAGAACGGTCATGATAATTTATTTACTTCCCCATCCATAAAATTAACACCTATCATTTGACTAAAGTCGCAACAAAATCATAGCAATTGCAATCCAAGTGCGCAAACTCCCGTTTCAATATCATTTAAGCAAAGTATCCGGGGATATCAGGTAAGCTTTTGATCTTTATGACCTGAGCTTTAAGCTTTTGTCCCAGAACCTGCACAAGTTGATCACCCATTAAAAGTAGAGACGGGGGGGAGCTCACAAAGGACTGCATAGAAGTCACCGAGCGTCCCTTAATGCCACAAGGAAGCATCATATCAAATAAAGAAAAGTCATTAAAGATATTTAGAGCAATGCCATGCAGACTTATTCTCTCTTTTATGCGAATACCGATGGCACATATTTTACTCGAATCTACCCATACCCCAGGAAAATCAGGATCTTTTTGAGCTAAAATACCGTAAGGTTTTAAAACATCGATAACAGTGCTTAGGAGTATCTCGACATACTGTCTTGGAGAAACCCGCATTTTTTGTAGGGGCAATATCGGGTACATGACAAGTTGACCGGGCATATGAGCGGTAATTTCTCCGCCCCGATCTGTTTCTACTAGGTCAATACCACGCTCTACTAGAAACTCTTTATTGACAAACAGGTTCTCTATCGAGGCATTTTTCCCTAAAGAAATGACCGGGTGATGTTCTAGAGTCAAAATAACACCGTCTTCCCCTGAAAGGCTATTTTTGATCATATGGTGATACTTATCCTGCAGGGCAAGACAGGGGGCGTATTTAATTAATCCTAGGTGATGATGTAAAATGCGCATTGAGTAAATTTCATTCAATTTTTATTATCTATCTATCGCTAAACTTGCCTATGGCATGTCATGCCTCTAAATTATTATGAAAATCTTCGTCTAGTTCCAGCTCTAAACCTTCGATGCTCCCTTGCCCAAGACGAATGAGTTTTGGTTTTTCTTCAAAAAAATCAATTATCGTCGTTTCACTCCCACTGCATTCTTCACCTAAATCTAATATTAAATCAATACCATGGCCAAAGGCTTCTTCAATTTCATAGCCAAAATGAGGCGATTGTTCTCCAGCATTAAAAGCTTTATTTGCTGGTAGTTTAGGTACCGAAGTGATGGCGAGTGGCCTGTTTCGACTTTGGACTATTGGTATTGCTAGGGAACGCTTTGGAACCCGTATGCCAACAGCTTTGCGTTTGGTATCAAAATTTTTAGCAAGTCCACGACTGCCAGGGAGAATAATAGTATAGGCTCCTGGCAAGTTCTTCTTTAAAAATCGGTACGTACTGTTGTCAATATTGGCAATAGTAGATGCCATCGCAATATCCGATACGAGTAGACTAAAAGGCTGATACTTAGAATGATACGGTTTTAGCAGACGAATTCGTTGCACCGCTTTATGGCTACCTGGGTCAAAAGCAAATAACCAATTTGACTCCGTCGCCAGTGCAACTATGCCATCATGATCCAGAACATGACATGCCAGATCGATATCTTTTTGACGAGGAGGTTCTAAGTATGTGTAAATAAGCTGAGCCATGGTGCGCCTATAAAAGCCAAAAATATCTTTATATAATATTAAAATTTCTCTGGATGCATTGTTCAACCCCAAAAGACGAAAAAGAAAAATTTTGCAAATAAAACTCTAACCGAAGCGTTGCGAGTGACCAAATATAAAATGAATATTAACCTGCTACCGCTGAAAAATAACCTCAGTCAAATAAAAAAGAATAATTGGGCCATGACCGAGCTTGTAACGATTTTTGCGAAAAATGATAATTTATGGTTGTCTTGATCCCAGGAAATATCTGTGACCACAGCAGCAAATGTTCCTTGGGATTACTGGTTTGCATCTCAATTGTAATTGTCGGAATGCCTCTTTCTTTACCAGCGAAATTCCCTAAAGACCCCGGATAATAATTAAAATTGACCACTTTATGGTTTTTGACATTTGAAGCGATAAGCCCCATAAGCTCCTGGGCATCTTCTTCCTTTTTAGATGAGTACTTTAAGGCCAAATCCCCAGGACCATCATAATCTAAAAACCCTAACGGCGCATGCAAGGAAAGAATCTTGTCAGGATGATAGTCTTCGATCATTTTTATTTGGAAGAGAGTTTCAATTTCTGAATTAGGTAAGTATCCGGGAAAATATCTTGTCGCTTTTTTTTTATTTTTTTTCCACTGAGCCGTAGCCGATTTATACCAATCATTCGTTAAAAAATTTCGGTTTAAATCAACGCCACGACCATTGGTGCGCTGGGGTTTTTCACGCAAAAAGCCATCAGGATTGACGAGTGGCGCAATCACAATACGCATATCATTATGTTTAAATATATCTGGATGGCTTGTTAAATACTGAGCAAACTGAAACCCTATCGGAATTGGGGTAAGCTCATCGGGGTGAACCGCACTTAAAATCAAAGTCGTATTCTCACCACGACCAAAAACAGCATATAATAAAGGATGGCGATTGTGGCTCACAATATCAAACTGCCAGTTAACATCCTGGCACGGTAAGACAGCCCAGGAATACTCTGCCATTTTTTTTTCTAATTTTTTGCAATAGTTATTGAGTTCTCTATCTTTTTGACCTGTGATGGCAAAATTTTCACGAAAATTGCTTTGCGTTACCATGGGCGGCGCAATAAAACCCCTCTGAAGTGGCCAGTCTGTCCTAACCCATGTTTGCCCGGCAGCCAGCGTTTGGTAAAAAACCGCTAAGAAACCGAGCAACAATTGACTGATTTTTTTTATTAAACACTCTGCCAACATATTTTTACCATACAAATAAATTCATACCTATATCACAGTTAAAATGTAACGGATCAATTTCTAGTGTACTCTAAAGGCTTTACAATAAAAAGCCAGGATAGATTTCCTGGCCAAGAAATTTTCTAAGTCACAACAAATCATTTATTTTCAGCTTGTTACCTTTTAATTTTGCAACGTAGCAAAAAGTTCTGCTTTACAAGATAAGAGCGAGCATTGCAGCGTGCTTTGTTTTCTCCAATTTAAAGCTGTAACACTCGGCCCCAAATGTATCTTTAATCTTTTTTTCTAATTTTTTCAGATAGAGCATCAAAAAATTCCATCGGCAGCGGGAATACAATATATTTAGAACCTTCACTCGCAATATCTGCCAAAGTTTGCAAATACCTAAGCTGAAGACTTGTTTTATTTCCCGATAAAGTATCTGCCGCTTCTCGCAATTTTCCCGCCGCTTGCATTTCACCTTCAGCAGCAATGATCTTGGCTCGGCGTTCACGCTCTGACTCTGCTTCACGGGCCATGGCTCTTTGCATATCAACAGGCAAATCAATATGTTTAATTTCTACAGAAACAACTTTTACGCCCCACGGATCTGTTTGGAGATCAAGTATCGTCTGAATTTTATCATTTATCGTATCCCGTTCACTGAGAAGCTGATCTAACGAGTGCTGACCCAAAATAGACCGCAAATGTGTTTGCGCGAGTTGACTCGTGGCATACAGATAATTTTCAATATTGATCACGGCATTGGTAGGATTTACGACCCGAAAATATAAAACCGCATTGACTTTTACGCTGACATTATCTTTTGTAATAACATCCTGAGGCTCGATATCCATGGTAATTGTACGCGTTGAAATTTTTACCAAGCGATCAATAAAAGGAAAAAGCAAGATAAGTCCCGGGCCTTTGGGCTCATCCAAGGTACGCCCAAGCCTAAAGACAACACCTCGCTCATACTCATTGAGTATTTTTACCGAAGCGCTCACAAATACGACAATTAAAAAAAATACGATAATTATACCAATTGGCATATCATTCCTCCTGGAAAAGGTGACTTTATAAAAATCATGTTTAAGGCTTTCCACCCTTTAGTCAAGTAGATTGCATATCTTTATTGATTATGAAGGATATATGATTAAATTTCTTTTTCACGACGTGCACCAAAAACAAATATGCGCCTGATCAAGACAATCAGTTGAAAATTAGTAAAGCGGGTTAATTTAGGCTAAATCATATGGCTTGTTGACGAAAAAAAACAAATCTTTTCCTTTTAGGGGTAAAACAAACTCGCATTTCATTTGTAATAAATTCCTGACTCCCTAAACAATCTTTTTTATCTTAACACATTGATATTTATTATATTTTATTAGAAATTGCTTGAGAGATTTTTTTTCTACGCCTCTCTAGCATAATTAAGTCTCTGAGCATGTGATGCTGCTCTTCCTGCCACATTTTTATAAATGCGGCCGGTTGATTTCTATCCAGACTTGAAACCAATGTTTGACTCACAGTGACGAGAAGGAGCTCAATCTCAAACTTGTAATCATCAATATTTTTTATTATATCTTTAGCATCCATTGGTATTACTCATTCATGGGTTTTATATTCCCTCGTTTTTCAACTTCACGGGAATTTTTAAGAGTCTATTTTGAGAGACTTATCGGACCGAAACATTCTGGCTTGAGACAATATTTTTGGCAGATATTAATTTTGTGTGGAAATTACAGGATTCTCTATTGACCCGCCTGCTACAGAATTAGACCCAATTTACAACTCGCGGAGGTAAATATCGGAATAAATCAAAATATTCATCATAATATCAGTTAGATATATATGTTTTAAAAAATATAAAAAGTTCTAGGTCTAAAATCGAATAAAGTATAACCTATGGCAGAATGAATACAAATTAGGGAAAAATTATAAATACTTTTACGCAAACAAATTTTTAGAAACACCAACCCAATCAAAAGGTACCGCAAAAACGTATGGAAAATAACGACCAACCACAAGATTTAATTGCAGAATCAAAGAAAATTCTGTCAGACCAGATGACTACGCCCGAATCTTCTGTCACCTATTTTAGCGATTATAAACTTCCTGAGAAACTCCAATTAGCGATAGATAAAATAGGCTGGAAAAGTCCTACCCCCATTCAAGCGGCGGCCCTTCCTTATACGTTGATCGGTAGAGATTTAGCCGGGTTTGCGCAAACAGGTACCGGAAAAACAGGTGCTTTTCTCATCACCATCGCTAAAAAGCTTTTGACGCCTCAACCAATAGTTAAAGAGGGAGTACAAGAAGAACTAGAGGACCAAAGTGAAGAAAGCGACGCAACAGAGGAAGATCTCAGTAGTGAGGAACCTGGAAATAAAAGGTCACGTAGGTTAGCACAACAACGCCCGCCCCAAAAACCTAGGAAAGGGAAATTTACCCTGCCCAGAGCAGTTGTGATCGCGCCAACTCGGGAACTCGCCATACAAATATCTGAGGAAGCTGCACAGCTTTTTGACAATACAGGGCTCAAAACTTTTAGCGTTTACGGCGGATCAGATTTAAGCACGCAGATCGATAGTCTCCACCGCGATAACCCAGATTTAATTGTCGCGACAACGGGGCGTTTACTTGATTTGGTAAAGCGAAACGTCATTGGCTTTGATTTATGTCAAGTTTTCGTCTGTGATGAAGTCGATCGCATGTTTGAAATGGGATTTATTGACGATACGATATTTTGCCTTGACCGATTACAAGAAAGTGCCCAGCGCCTCATTTTTTCTGCCACAGCTAGTCCTGGAGTAAAAGAGCTAGCGTTTGAATATTTGGAAAATCCTCACTACGTAGAATTAAATCAAGAAGAAATTACCCCGGAAAACATCGACCAAAATGCCATTATCTGTGATAGCACAACAAAGCTCAAAGTTATGATCGGACTGCTGCGTGATTTGGCACCGTCTCGGGCTATAATTTTTACCAACACCAAAATTACTGCTGAATGGCTTAATTTTAAACTGCAAGGCAACGGCTTTAAAACGGAAGTCATTACTGGAAATTTGCCTCAAAATCAGCGCATACGGCTTATCCAAAAAATTAAAGAAGGAAATGTTCAGTATCTTATAGCAACTGACATTGCCAGCCGAGGCCTCCATATCGCAGAAGTGTCACATATTTTTAATTTTGATGTTCCTGATGAACCCGCAAACTATATTCACCGCATTGGACGCACGGCACGCGCTGGTAGCAAAGGACAGGCATATACTTTAATCTGTGATTATTATGGTGAAAATTTTATTGCAATTGCAGAAAAGCTTGGTAAAGCAGCGCCTAAAGCACAATGGTTTGATGAAAAATACTTGGCTATTGAGGACCTTGCTCCTAATCCCATGAAAACTCAAGAAACTTCACATCATCGCGGAAGAGAGAGCTCGAGACAAGATTCTCGGCGTGGTGGCGGTGGTCGTAATGAACGTCCCGATAGAAATGATACACGTCGTCGCCCAGCAGGCCAAAAACAACAGGATACCCGAAGTTCACATGATTCTAGTCGCACTTCTGCGGGACGTGGACGAGGAGAAAATCAAGCAGGTTCTCATAATCAAAGACGACCAAATCGTGACGACCAAAATCGCCAACAACGGGGACGCGGAAATCAAAATAGATCTCAGTCACTTGGTCGCCGCGATGAAGCATTGGGTAAATCAGCCCAAATGCCTAAGCAAGCCCATGAGGCGCAGAAAACTATCCTAGAAAAAGATCAAAGTTCTATTGGGTTTTTAAAGAAGATTTTTAACGTTTTTTTTAAGAAAAAATAGCATGGGATCTTCTACCCTTAATCGCTCGTAAAAAAATTGCCATTGAAAGTTATTTTTACTAATATGGCTTTTTTAAAAACACAACTTGTTCACCCCTTTTTCACAAGAGGCATAAATGACTGAATTTAAGGGCGTTACAACACTAAGAGACCCATTAACCCAACATAAGCTCACAGAGTTGCGCGATAAAAACACGCAAAAACACGCTTTTAGGCAAGCTTTGCATGACATTGGCATATTTCTCACGATAGCGATGACCCGCGAACTCAGCAGCTACTCACATCCCATAGAAACACCATTGACTCAAACGACGGGTGCCTCTCTCGATTTTAATAAACTTGCGTTTATTTCGATTTTGCGCGCTGGAAATGGGCTCCTTGATGGTGCTATTTCCATCCTTCCGGGTGTACCATGTGGTTTTATTGGTGCTGAACGCGACTCTGCTACGTTGAAAGCCCGTGTTTATTATGAAAAGCTTCCTCCCAATATCGCCCATAAATCCATCTTTATATTTGATCCCATGCTAGCTACCGGACACACGTTAAAAGCGATCATAGAGCTTTTGAAGGCAAAGAATGCGCACTCTATTTATGTTGGTGCGGCACTTGCGGCGCCTGAAGGTTTGAGCACTGTACTTTCCACGTATCCTGACATTAAAATTTTTACCGCGAGTATTGATGAAAAACTTAACGAAAAGGGCTATATTTTACCGGGTCTTGGCGATGCTGGAGACCGCCTATATGGTACAGAGTAAATAAGAGGGATTTTTTTGGGGCATCGCCGAACTTCCTCGATATGTCACTTGATAGGCTTGGTTTTGACGCACATACCGGGCTTCTGGTGTTCTGGGATCGGGGAGCGGGCATATTAGTAAGAATCCGTTTATGAGGCTTTTTTATCTTCGTTTACATTATTTTCTGTTTTGGTTTCTGTAGACTGAAGGGTTTCTTCATACCTTAAAGCCACGACACAGTTGCGACCGGATCTTTTGGCTCGGTAAAGCGCTTCATCTGCTCTCTTAATGGCAATGCTCGGATCAAGATCACTGGGGACCAGCTCCGTTACACCAAAGCTTGAACGCACGGGGATTATAGTTTCGCCATACTTAAAAACAGTTTCTTCTATATTTTTACGCAACTTTTCCGCAATGAGTGCTGCTTGATCAATTGAAGCTCCTATTAAGACAAAAACAAATTCTTCTCCTCCATAACGGCAAACGACATCTGTCTTCCTAATCAAGGAGTCAAAAACAGCCGCGGCATTTTTTAAAACCAAATCACCAGCTTGATGACCATAAGTATCATTTATTTTTTTAAAGTGATCTAAGTCAGTAAGAATAATACTTACATGATGGGAAGAATCCTTTTCAGAAATCTGTCTAAGCATGAGATCATAATGATTACTAAAATATTGGTCCAAATATCCTCGATTACGCTGCCCTGTTAGGGGATCAGTTATACTCTTACTCGATGTGGAAAAATAATTCGACTGCAAATGGGCATCCGCCGTAACATCCCGAATTAGCATAAAGTAACAAACAGGCTCATTATTCTGTTTTTCATCAAAAATGGGCAGTGAACTCGTAACGACTGTTGTAACAATAGTCTTATTGTGTTTAAGAAATTTAGGGTTAACCCGGCAGTGAATATCGTCCATTCGCACCTGATTCGTGCCAATCATTTCTGAAATGGAAAGATTTTTTCCCGTCAATTCAAAATGTAAAAGATCAAAAATATTTTCCCCAATAACAGATAAGTTTCCATCCTGTAAAAAGGCAAAAAATTGGGGATTATATTCTAAGATGACGCCATTCGGACTAAAAACAACATAAGGATCAAAAAATACGCCTGCCAAACTTCGATGTTTATCAAAAAGATCCGATTTCGTGGGATCATTAATATTCATAACGCGTCACGCCCCTTCCCCAAATTTTTTTTGCTACGTTCGTGATTGCCATACCGATTTTTTAGATTTCTACCTACACCATAGAATTACTCACAATATGAATTATTTAGCAAAAACATGAACCAATTTCGCAATATGTTCGTCCTTCGCAGGTTTAATAAGCCACCCTGCCACTCCAGCAGCCTTTCCACGGCTAATGCTGAAACGATCTGCTTCTGTTGTTAGCATGACGACAGGGATATACTTGAGCTTTTTTTGGTCTATAATTTCAGAACGCAGTTCTTCTACGAGTTGCAAACCATCTTTGTTAGGCATGTTAACATCGCAAAATATCATGACCACATCTTGATTTAACCTTATCATTTCAATGCCTTGTACTCCATCTTCGGCTTCTAAGACGGTAAACCCCGTTCCTTCAAGAATGGTCCGAAGTTGCTGACGTTGAACGCCAGAATCATCGATAACCAAAATTTTTTGACCATTTGCCATATAAGAGCCCCGCTGATAGAATACCCTACCCAAGTGACACGTCGAGAAACTGTGAACCACGGGTATTGAATATTATTCATCGCACGTTTTTTGGGTCAGATAGCCGATGCTGCTACCGCACCCTTGACGATTTATCGGTAGCCAAAGCAGAATATTTAGTTTTGACTTTTCTAGCATTTGCATTATCTTATTAAAATTATATAGTTAAGGAATATCTATGAGCACATTAAAAGACATTATCAGCGATCAAATTAAAATAGCCATGAAGGCGCAAGATAAGTTTCGTCTCAGTGTATTACGCATGGTTTTAAGTGACATTAAGTACGCCGAAGTCGCCGTGCGCAGCGAAAAAGATGGCGGGGAAGATATATATTTAAAAGCCGTTGAAGGCTACGCTAAAAAGTTAGAAAAATCTCTCAATGATTTGCCCGATGCCCAAAAACAGGCTGATGTTCGGCGAGAAATTGCCGTGGTTCAAGAGTTTTTGCCCAAAAAAGCTAGCAGAGAAGAAACGCTAGTAGCTGTAGAGGATGTTCTCGCGCATGTCGAAGAAAGGAATTTTGGCGCTCTCATGAAACTGGTTGGTGAAAAATTAGGAGGCAAGGGAGACTCAAAGATAATAAGTGGGGTTCTAAAAGAAAAACTAGGATAAGTTTTTACTCTTTTTTTGTGATCAAATTTATAAAATTTACCTCGAACAAGCTTATTTTCCCCTCTTTTGTTTGGTGGATGAGACTGACTATTTTTGAAATATTAAAATAAACCTTTATTAAAAGGGAAATTAGATGGCTAGCTTGACACTTTTTGAAAAAATAATTCTGGGAGAGATTCCCGCAAAGAAGGTTTATGAAGATGAGTGGGCCCTGGCGTTTTATGATATTAACCCTCAGGCTCCTGTTCATGTTCTCGTGATCCCCAAGAAAAAGGCGCGTAATTTTTCTGAGCTTTCTGCTTGGAGTCATGAAGAAGTTGCCCACTATATGAATGCAATTCAAAAAACTATTGAAATCCTCGCTATAAAGGAGAAAGGCTATCGACTGGTATTTAATACCGGGGATTTTGGCGGACAGAGTGTTGATTATTTGCACGCTCATATTCTGGGCGGACGCAGCCTCAGCTGGCCTCCTGGTTAAATCAAAGCTCTAAATAGGCTTTTAATTTGGAGTATCTTTTTTATGTCCCATGATTTAGCAAAGCCTCTGTTACTGAGTCCTGATAATTTTACGCCACTTTCTCGGACCCCGTGGGCAGGAAATACCCTAGTTACTAAGCTAAAAGGAGATCTTATCCCACCCAATCAAAGGAGTTCTCTGGTAGGTGAAAGCTGGGACATCAGTACAGACGATCATTTTCCATCAAAGGTCCTGAATATCCCTGGCAATGGGACTTTAAAAGACCTTATAGATGAACATTTTAGAGAGCTCATTGCATCAGAGGCATGTACCGATACAGAGAAGTACGATAAAAATTTCCAACTCCTCGTTAAAACCATGAGTACAGGTCTCCCTCTATCCCTACAAATTCATCCTGAGGACACAGACTCTCATTTACTGGCCGATGAATGCGGCAAACCTGAGAGTTGGTATATTATAGATCGCAAAGAGGGAGCTGGAATTTACTTAGGATTTTCTGAACTTCTCACCCCAGCTAAACTGAAAAGCCATATAAATTCTCACGATGATATAAGAGAATTTCTTAACTTTGTCCCTGTTGAACCTGGGGATTATTTTGAAATTGCCCCTAAGACAGTTCATGCTATTGGCTCTGGTATCACATTATTAGAACCCCAGCGTGTTCTCCCCAATAAATCCGGCAAGACTTTTCGATTATTTGACTGGGGACGAAAATACGATGATTTGGGAAATGTATCTGCCACAGGTAAAGCTAGGGATCTCCATGTAGAAGAATCCTTGCGTCTAATTGATTTTGATCACCAAATCGGTCAAAATTTTTCTAATTCTTTGCGCCGAACGGCGACGATTAAAGAAATTATCTCCCATGAAGATACAAAGTTAACCTGGCAAATTTTCCCTAAAAATGATTATTACCAGCTTCATATTATCGAAATCACTTCTTCATTCTCAGGAGAGTCCGCCGCTTTTTCTCTAGATTTTGGCTCAGGGTTTGGAACGGGAATTGCGTTAAATGGCACGATTTTTTTAAAAGGTAAAAACAAGGAGGAGGTATGCGTAGACCAAGGCCAACCTTTTTTCCTCCCCCATTGCGGTGGGAATTTTCATCTAAAAACTGCGCCTAAGAAAAGCTACGCTAAAATTGCTTTAATCATACCGAACTGGGGAAGTCTTGCTATTGCTGATTATAGATCAAAAAAATAATTCATAATATGAGAAATCTCTTCACTTTTTAGCCATGTTCCACAGCTTGTCAAAGGTCGCCATTTTACTTTGAACTCTGCCGTCCTAAGGGCATTTGAAAACTCCTCCGCTTGGTCATAGCGACTTGTGGTGTCATTTTCACAGTGAAAGAGCCAAATATCTTTTGCCAGCCACTCAAAATCATAAGCAATGGAAAAATCTTCCAAACCAGAGGTAAAGTCTTTGCTGATATTTTCGAGGTAAGGTTGCGGTGTTTTTGGCCTCGCATTTTGCATCGCCATAAGGTCATAAGCTCCACCACCAAAAATAAGTAAGTCAATGGGAACCTGAGCATTTTTGCTCGAAAAAATTCCGGCAATAGAAGCCATCCCTAAAGACAAAACCCCTGTTTTTTGGCCATCCCTAATCACCTGTCTGCGTTTAAGCGCTCGCCACCAAGCATTTGCTTTTTTGAGATCCTGCTTCAGTGAAATATCTGCCCCGCTAAGATCGTCTTCATCGATCATCACGGCACTGCTATACCCATGACTTGCCAAAGTTTTAGCGAGCACACTATGACAAAAATTTGACGCTGGGTAATGAGCCTGACGCGGTAAAAAAAGAACAACAGTCCCCACTATTTTACTTTTTTCCTCTCGCTGACAGTGCCACCAATTTAATTCCTGAGCCTTGCCCCCTTCGAAATAGTGCGTCCGAACCCTGGTCGCCCAAACCGCAATGTTTTTAACTTTGGCAAACGACGCCGCATCTAAATCTATTTTTTTTTCCTTGGGCAAGCTCACGCAGCCATAAGCTGCCGCAAAAAAAATCATCATAAAAAAATATTTTTGCATATTTGGGCAACCCCTCGTAAAAAAGTTAATATAATCGTAAGTTTAATATTTTTTAGGGCTTACGCCTATTAGTTTTGTTTTACTTGAACCCCCAATTTTTGCGTCGGGCAAAGGAAAATGTATAATTTACTTGATAATTTGTTTTAAATCCCCTCAAAAAAGATTAAATATTTGAGGGATCATTTGCTAATGTCGTTTAGAATAGACCGATTGAATCTTGATGTTTTTAATGAGGAGTTATCATAAATGTCCCTTCCGATAAAAGTTCCCGCAGTCGGGGAGTCCGTAAAAGAAGCCCTTATAGCCGATTGGCGTTTTAAGGATGGTGATTTTGTCAAACTCGATGATGTGCTTGTTGAACTCGAAACTGATAAAGCAACTGTGGAAATCGTAGCAGAATCCCAGGGAGTGCTCTCTATAAAAAAAATAAAGGGAACACAGGTAGTTGTAGGTGAGGTGATTGGAGAATTGGATGCCTCTCAAGCACAACCTGCTGCAAAAACCACATCAGCCCCCAGCCCAAAAGCTCCTGACCAGCCTCCGGTATCAGCAGCAAAGACTGGCGAAAAAGATGCGACTGATTTTTCACGCCATGGTCCGGCGGTCACGCGCATAGCGCAGGAATATAATATTGCTGAGACTCTCCCTCAAACAGGCAGTGGCCGCGGTGGCCGTCTTACAAAAGGGGACGTCTTAAATCATATTGAAGGACTTCCTGGCGCGGACGGACCTAGTGAGGCTACCCCGCCAGTACCAGCAGCTCCCTCAAAAGATATTTTATCTACGCCTACAGACAAGGGACTTCGCCGCGAATGGAAAGAGCCCATGAGCATGCTGCGCCGTCGTGTTGCGGAACGCCTCCTTGCGGCACAAGAAAATGCTGCTATTTTAACGACTTTTAACGAAATAGACATGACGACTGTCTTAAAGCTCAGGCAGGAATACAAAGAAAAATTTAAAGAACGCCACGGGGTGGGGCTTGGCTTTATGGGCTTTTTTATAAAAGCCGCCTGTGAAGGCTTAAAGGATTTCCCCAAAATAAATGGGTGGATTGAGGGTACTGATATCGTGTATCACGATTTTGTTGATGTTGGTGTGGCGGTATCAACCGAAAAAGGGCTTATTGTCCCCGTGATTCGCGATGCGCACACCTTAAGTCTACCAGAAATTGAAAAAGCGATTTTGATGTATGCCCAGAAAGCGCGCGATGGAAAAATATCCTTGGATGATTTATCAGGTGGTACTTTTACCGTTTCCAATGGCGGTATTTTTGGGTCGCTCATGTCAACGCCCATACTCAATCCCCCGCAAAGCGGTATATTAGGTATGCATAAAATCCAGGAGCGCCCCGTTGCCGTCAATGGTCAAGTCGTCGTTCGTCCCATGATGTATATTGCATTATCCTATGATCACCGCATTGTTGATGGCAAAGAGGCTGTCCAGTTTTTGGTTAAAGTAAAAGAAAACATCGAAGATCCAACACGACTACTCCTGGGAGTTTAAATTATGGTTGATAATACGGAATTTGATTTGGTAGTGATTGGTGGCGGACCCGGCGGATATGTCGCAGCAATAAAAGCAGCGCAGCTTGGCCAAAAGGTAGCCTGCGTAGAAAACCGTGGTGCCCTTGGGGGAACCTGTCTCAATGTGGGGTGTATTCCCAGTAAAGCCATGCTGGAAAGCTCCCATCTTTATGTACAGACCAAAGAAGAGCTTGGCGTTCATGGTATTAAGGTAAGCGAAGTATCCCTAAACTTGGATGAAACGCAAAAACGCCGCGTACAGGTGGTAACAGGTTTGACCAAAGGAATTGAGGGACTTTTTAAAAAAAATAAGGTGACATATCTTAAGGGACTGGGTTCTTTAGTATCACCCCAAAAAATCAAAGTTCAGCTAATTGATGGTGGCGAAAAGGAAATTAGTGCTAAAAATATCATTTTAGCGACTGGATCTGAGCCTATACCACTGCCCATTGCACCTTTTGATGGCCATAATATAATTTCCTCTACCGAAGCCTTAGAGCTAACAGAGGTACCTAAGCATCTTGTTGTTATTGGCGGCGGGGTCATCGGCTTAGAAATCGGCAGCATTTGGTTACGCTTTGGCGCTAAAGTTACCATCATAGAAGCAACGCCAAGTATACTGCCCGGTATGGATAAAGATATTCAGAATATGGCGCGACGGCTTTTTGAAAAGCAGGGCTTTAGTATTTTGACTGGGGCAAAAGTTTCTGAAGTCCTTCCCAAGAACAACGATGATATTACGATAAAGTTTGTTCGAGAGGATAAAACAGAAGAAATAAAAGCATCCAAAGTCTTGGTCTGTGTTGGCCGCCGTCCTTTTAGTCGTGGTCTTGGTTTAGATGCTTTAGACATAAAATGCGATGAACGGGGACGAGTCATAACCGATCAACATTATCGCACCAATATACCGGGTATTTATGCTATAGGTGACTTGATTAAAGGCCCTATGCTCGCACACAAAGCAGAAGAAGAAGGTGTTGCTGTCGCTGAATATATCGCCAAGGGCGCCGGACACGTTAATTACCGTGCTATACCTAGCGTTGTCTATACCTTTCCCGAGATAGCAACACTCGGACTAAGTGAAGATGACTGTAAAAATCAAAACATAGCCATAAAAATAGGAAAATTCCCATTTGCTGCTAATGGGCGAGCAAAAACTGCTGCGCATATTGATGGTTTTGTAAAAATCATTGCCGATGCCAAAACAGACAAGATGCTAGGGTTTCATATTATCGGAGCCCAGGCATCTGAACTTATAGCCGAAGCTGTGATGGTTTTCGAGTTTGAAGGAAGTGCCGAAGATATGGCGCGAAGCGTGCATGCGCACCCCACACTTTCGGAAGCCTTAAAAGAAGCTGCTATGGATGTCAGTAAAACGGCAATTCATTTTTAAAGAACACTCTCAACAAAGAAATTACGCATTCATTTTTAGGAAAAAAATATTATGACCGGATCGATGTCGTCTAAAGCATTTGCAAAAACCTCATTCGCCAACCCTGCTCAGGCTCAGTATATAGAAGATCTCTATAGTATTTATAAAAAGGATCCTAGCGGCGTCGAAAAATCTTGGGCCGATTTTTTTTCTGGATATGAGCTAGCCTTACACGACCTAAAATCAAAACCATCGCATGAATTATCACATGAAAGCGCTCAAGTTGAAGCACTGATCAATACTTATCGGCGGTTAGGGCATTTGTCCGCGGACATAAATCCCTTAGAGAAACAAACCTCGCTAGCAGAAGAATTGATGTTAGAGTTTCATGGCTTAGAACAAAGCTCATTGCCAAAAATTTTTCACCCGGCGAATTTGCCTGGCGGAAAACCAATGCCATTGCAGGAAATCGTAACTCTACTGCAGGATACCTATACCAGAACTCTCGGTGTAGAATTTCGCGATATTGATGATGTTTCCCGCGTTTTGTGGCTTCAGGATACCATGGAAAGCTGCCGCAATAAGCCACCTTTTCCCTTGCCTCTTCGTAAACGTATTTTCAAAAAGCTTGTAGAAGCCGAAGGCTTAGAAAAATTTTTACATGCTCGCTACCTTGGTCAAAAAAGATTTTCAGTCGAGGGTTTAGAAGCGCTGATTCCTACCCTCGATGTTATGCTAAACGAAGGAAAACGCTTGGGTGTTAGTGAAGCCTGCCTCGGCATGGCGCACCGTGGAAGAATAAATGTTCTTATTAATGTCCTGGGCAAACCGATCGAAAAATTATTCGTGGAATTCGAAGATACAGAAGTCACAACTGAAGCGATAGAGGGCGACGTTAAATACCACAAAGGTTTTGCGGCAGAAATTGATACTTTTGATCAAGGTTCTATCCTGTGTTATCTTGCCCCTAATCCCAGCCACTTGGAATCAGTAAATCCTGTTGTCGAAGGTTTTGTGCATGCGCGTCAGGATTTACTTAAGGATGTGCAGCACAAAAAAGCGCTCCCTATACTCCTGCACGGCGATGCTGCATTTATGGGCCAAGGGATCGTCGCAGAAACATTAAATCTTGCCGTTTTGCCCGAATATTCTACCGGAGGCACCATTCATATTATTACCAACAATCAAGTTGGTTTTACGACAGACCCCAAAGAAAGTCGCTCAACTACCTACGCTTCAGGAATTGCAAAAATTTTGTCCTGCCCTATTTTTCATGTCAATGCTGATGATGTAGAAAAATGTGTGTGGGCGATGATTATGGCGATAGCTTACCGGCAAAAATTTGGCAAAGATGTTGTTATTGATATCGTCGGTTATAGAAGGCATGGTCACAATGAAACTGATGAGCCCAGTTTCACACAACCTAAACTCTATGAAAAAATTAAGACTCATCCAACCGCCTTAGAAGTTTATGCCGCTAGACTTAGGGACGAAGGTGTTTTTACAGAAGCAGAAATTGAGGCTCAGATTAAAGATCACCGTGAATACCTGCAAAAAAAATATGAGCTCGTCCACAGCGGCGCATACAAAATGGAATATTTTGTTTTACCTGAAAAATTAAAGCACAGTCTTTTTTACGTCAAACCTAGCTACGAAGATATTTTTGCTTCTGTTAAGACCGGCGTACCCCAGACTAAATTAAACGCCATTGCAACGCAAATAATGTCAATACCAGATGATTTTAAAATTCACCCAAAACTCACGCGACTTATTGAATCGCGCAAAAATATGCTCACCCCTTCCGGGCATGTTGACTGGGCCTTTGCAGAACTTCTCGCCTTTGCGAGTCTCGCTGACGAAAACTTTAATGTCCGCTTAACCGGGCAAGATGTCCAAAGAGGAACCTTTAGCAGCCGTCACGCCGTATTAAAAGATAATGAATCGGGAAAGGCTTATAATATTTTTTCTCCTCTAGGAGAAAAAGCCCGAGTAGAAATCATTAATAGCCCTCTTTCGGAGCTATCATGTTTAGGCTTTGAATATGGTTTTTCGGTCGCTGATTATATGACACTTGTTTTATGGGAAGCTCAGTTTGGAGATTTTTGCAATGGAGCCCAAATCATTATCGACCAATTTATAGCGGCATCTGAAGCAAAATGGAAACAAGTTTGTGGTCTCGTATTGTTATTGCCTCACGGTTACGAAGGACAGGGGCCTGAGCACTCTAGTGCGCGCCTTGAGAGATTTTTGCAGCTATGCGGGAACTACAATATGCAAGTGGTTAATCTCACCACTCCGGCAAATTACTTTCATGCCCTAAGACGACAAATGCATCGCAGCTTTCGCAAGCCTTTAGTGGTTATGTCACCAAAAAGTTTGCTGAGAAGGCCGGAAGCAGTAAGCATTGGGCAAGATTTTTATCAGGGTAGTTTTCAAGATGTGATTGGGGATACAAGGGAGTTTAATGAGTCTAAAGTTTCTTCTGTACTCATCTGTTCCGGAAAGATTTATTACGAAATTATGGAAATCCAAGCAAAAGATACCAGCGAGCCAAAAATCCCTGTGATTCGCATGGAACAAATATACCCTTTTCCCGATGCTCATCTTAAACTTGCCCTCAGCAAATATAGTGGACTGAAAGAAATTCGCTGGGTGCAGGAAGAGCCGCAAAACATGGGCGCATGGAGTTTTATGCGCCCCTATTTGGAGTCTTTACCCAATAGTTATAAAGTCAATTATTTTGGACGTACTTATTCAGGTACAACCGCGGAAGGTTCCTTTAAGGCACATCACGCTGAACAGCAGCGAATTATAATGGAAGCCTTGAAAGTCTAAAATATTCGCTGATCTGACCCATTGTCTGTACCCTGAAAAGACCCCTTTGTGGTAAGTTCCTTTTCGTCAAAATACTATTGCTATAGAAAAAGCTTACTGCAAAAAAAGCTCACGAAAGTCATACTTATGATTCCGGTGTGCTATAATTCTTGTTGGGTGTGCATGTGCATTTTTTTTGTGCCAAAGCAATTAAAGAACCTCTTTTAAATTTTGGCCTATGACGATTATACGTCAAGCCTATTTTAAAGAACCTGTCTGTTGCTTAAACCAGACCGCAGCAAGCGCACCTTCTAATTTTTTATGATCAGCGAACAATCTTTAAAAGCGTACGCTGCAACGTCTTTCAGAATATAGTCAGGAAGGGTTTTTATGAAGCCAGAAGAATTGAGCATTGACTGCCTCGGTCAGCCCAGCATCCCTAGTCCGTTGGCGATTATTTCTGGGCGTAAATATATCGGTAACGATAGCAAGATCCTTTATAACCCTCATTTTGGCAGTAACCAAGTTCAGACAGAGGAACAAAGGTCATTAGGTTTTGAACTAGCAGGACCAAGGGAAAAACTTTTTTTTGATCCCAAAAAAGCGAAGGTGGCCATTGTCACCTGCGGTGGTTTGTGTCCTGGAATCAATACCGTTATCCGCAACCTCGTTAATCATTTGTGGCAGCTTTATGGATGTCAAAACATCGTCGGTATAAAGTATGGTTTTAATGGCTTAAAGCCGGAACCTATCGAAAAGACCGTAAAACTAACACCAAAGGTAGTCAACCATATTGATGCTGATGGTGGTTCTTATTTAGGTTGTTCCCGCGGCACTCCCCCTAAAGAAGAGATCGTGGAACGCCTCATAACCTTAGGCATAGATGTTTTATTTGTCATTGGTGGTGACGGCACGATGCGTGGCGCATTTCAAATCTATTCAGAGATAAAAAAACGCGGCTTGGCGATTGGCATCGTCGGTATTCCAAAAACCATCGATAACGATATTCCTTATGTAAAACGCTCTTTTGGATTTAGCACCGCTGTGGCGCAAGCTGCTGATGTCATTCGCGCCGCCCATGTCGAAGCTTCTGCTCTTATGCGCGGTATTGGCCTCGTCAAACTCATGGGACGTCATGCTGGTTATATAGCGGCTAACGCTTGTTTGTCGTCCGGCCATGTTGATTTCTGTCTTGTTCCAGAAATATCCTTCAGACTCGAAGGTGAAGGGGGACTGCTTGATCTTGTGGGAAGAGTTTTAGATAAAAAAAGTTCAGCTATTATTGTAGTGGCGGAAGGTGCAGGCCAGGAATATTTTTACACGAGTGCTAAACAGCGTGATGCTTCAGGAAATGAAGTATTGCATGACATAGGTTATTATTTAAAAAATTTGCTCAAAAAGCATTTTTCTCATCTTACGCCTGCCGTTTCTATTAAATATATTGATCCTGGGTATATCATCCGCTCCGCACCCGCCAATTCGACCGATCAACTCTTTTGTGCACGATTTGCTCATAATGCCGTACACGCTGCCTTTGCAGGAAAAACAGGTCTGATGATTGGCTATTGGCATGGACGCATGACCCATGTACCCCTTGAGATTGTATGCGGTAAAAATCAGCTTATAGATCCCACAGGGGATCTTTGGTTTAATGTTTTGGAAACAACAGGCCAGCCTGTGAATATATAAATTTTGCCAGAGAAAAATTTGTTGACCCGCTTGCCCTAGGAAAGCTAAGGTATCTTTTTAGCTAAGAAACAATATATATTTTGGAGAATCTAAAATGGCACTTGAAACCTATAAATTTATCCACCTTTTAGGCGTTCTCATGATCTTCCTCTCAATAGGAGGAGCTATCATGCACGTCATTAATGGAGGTAACAAAATTCACTCCTGGAAAAAACCGATGGCTATTACCCACGGAATTGGATTACTCCTCGCACTCCTCGGCGGATTTGGCGCACTTGCCAAGCTAGGTGGCCCCAGTATGTTCCCGGGCTGGGCTATCGGAAAACTCCTTATTTGGGTTTTTATGGCGGTAGTCATCACGATTCTTTTTAAAAAGAAAGAATGGTCTAAACCCCTCTGGCTAGTAATGCTCTTACTAGGGGGATTCGCCGCTTATTTAGCTAACTTCAAGCCATTTTGATAACTCAATAGTAGAGTTAATGAATGTGTGTTTTAGTTTCCTATTTTTAGTTCCTGTCCAAAAACATGAGATGTAAACACACTTATTTTCTATGAATTGGGATTTAATAGTGCTTTGTTTAAGCACCGAGGCGTCTGTCAGTTGAATATGATAATTTTTTTTAATTCCTTAATATTTTCCGCAAAATCTAAAATCCCTATGCTTTAGAATCTCAGTCTTTGTGATAGTCTTCACCCAAAGTGGAATGCTGAGTGAGCTAGTCCATTGGTCGAACCTTGCCAAGTAACATGACCAAGGTCTTCTCCTGCAGCACCTGCGCAAACTATTAAAGGAATAAAATGTTCCTCGCGCGGATGAATCTCTCTTGCTGATGGTCCCTCTAACCAATCCATGAGTCTTTTCCCTCGCTGAGCTGAAGGCAAAAGGATAGATTCGCACAACCAATTATCGAAAATCTGTGCATGGCTTATAGCCTCGGCATTAGGTCGAAAAAAATAATTTAAATTGTGATAGGAGTTGCCGCTACCGATTATAAAAGCGCCATTTTTCCTAAGCGGTGCAAGAGTTCGACCCAGTCTAAAATGGGCAACTGGGTCTAAATTATGCTTAAGCGAAATTTGTACTACAGGTATATTTGCCCTGGGAAAAGCGAGCATTAAAGGTATAAATACGCCATGATCAAATCCTCGCACATCGTTACTAGCAGATTCTATATTGTTTTCACTGAGTAGATTTTGTATTTGGGAAGCTAACGCGGGACTACCGGGTGCTGGCCAACTATATTTATAGGCTTCAGGAGGGAAGCCGTAGTAGTCAAACAACATCGGTGGGTTTATCCCTTGGTTTATTGTAAACTCAGGTTCCTCCCAATGGGCAGAAATAACAATTATTACACTTGGTGTACTTATTGGAATTTGCGAAATACCTTCCATGTAATGGTACAAAGATTGCCGTTCCCTTTCGTTTTGCATAAAAGGAAGTTTTAATATTGGCCAGGGACCACCGCCATGAGGTATAAATGCGACCGGCATAATATCTATTATCAAAATTTACTCCCCTTAAAACTAAAGACAGAAAATAATCTTTATAATTATTTGCAAAACGCACAATTTAGAAACGTTAAGAGGCCCGGTGGTTCATACCGCTTACCATTAACATCAATGTACAAATTTATACTATAATTAAACGGGTGTAAATCCTATTGGGTAAGCGCTTTTATGGGAATGGGGTAACGCGCGGAACGTTCTGGTCTTCATGATAATTGTGATTGATTCTTCGACATAATAATTCGAAGCATACCATTATTTATTAAATTGACCCCTAAATTATTACAACTTTATAGAGGATCAATTTCTAATCATAGTGCTTATAAATCAAAGTCATAAGGACTTTAAAAACATCTTGCGGCTTTATACTTTGCATACACTCAAAATGCCCTAAGGGACAATGCTGATGACCATGCAAACCGCAGGGGCGACACGCTAGAGAGGTATTCTCGAGGACCACCTGCTTAGTTGCCATGGGAGCAAAACCCATCTGCGATGTCGTAGCCTGAAAAATAGCGATAGTTGGAATGTCGAAACTAGAAGCATAGTGAATTGGTGAACTATCATTGGAAACAAGCACGGCAAAATGAGGATAAAGTGCCGGTAGATCCTCAAGAGTTGTTTTTCCCATTAAATTAATAAATCGCTCAGAAGTGACCACCGAATCTGGTAATGCGTCGGCTAATGGCTCTTCATTTTTGCTACCAAGCAGAACGAGATGATGCTCCGTATGTGCCAAAATATTTTGCATCAACTCGCCAAATTTTTTTATATCCCACCGCTTTGTTGGCCACACACTTCCGGGTGCAACCGCAATAATTTTTTTTGTTCGATCAACAATGGTATGGTGGTAGGGAAAATCTTCGCGTAGGGGCCTGGACTTTAAAATTGGTTTTGCGCTGATAATATCTTTTCGCTTCACCCCAAGCGGTTCAAGAAGTAAACCTATTCTCTGAGCCTCATGCAAAACACCAAGACGGGAAACTTTATGAGCGCCAAAACCAAGATTCGTCTCAAAATACGTAACTCTTGGCATTTTAAGAAGCAGGGCCAGGAGTGATGACCTATAGCTTAGATGGGGCTGTAAAATGATAGGTTCATTAACATTCTCCTTTACTTTCTGCGATACATTTCTCGAAAATTGAACAAATTTAGCGAATGTAATTTTATTTTTTTCAAAAACAAAAACCTCGTCGATAAAATTTTGATTTTTGAGTGCCTTCTGTCCAATCTGGGTTGTAACAAGAAACTGCTTTTTTGCAGGAAAATACTGTTTAAAAAGATGCATAGCGGCTGTGGTCAAAATAATATCCCCAAGAAACCCCGTTTGCAGCCAAACGATAGCATCAAAATTGCGATGATTTAATTTAATGAGACAGATCCTTTCGTAAAATCATAGCATTTTCGCCGTCAGAGTAATATTTTTTTCTTTCCGCAATAAGCAAAAATCCTAGGCTTTGATAGAGTGAACGTGCAGGTTTATTGCTCGGCCTAACTTCAAGAATAATTTCACTAACCTTATCAAGATGATTTAGCTGGGCCGTAGCATACATAAAAAGATGTTTTGCTATCCCCTGCTTCCTTGAAGAAGGGAGTACATAAAGATCAATAACTTCTGCAGTTGGTGAAACGACGCTAAAAATAAGACAGGCAATTATTTCCTCTCCACCTGAAGAAATATCTCGTGATTTGACGAATAATTTCCAACTAGGCGTACTAAGAATATTTGCGGCATTATAATTTTGCCAGCCTGGCCAAAGCGACAAAAAATGTTTAAGCATATTTTCGTCAGTCTCGTTCGCACTATTTACACATCTGAACATAGGCGTCAATCTAAAAAAAAGGAGTTTAAATTAACCAAATGTCAATAAAAAACCATGCAATAACTCGGAAGAATTTTAATTTAATCTAGTTTCGCTAAACGCTCCCTTAAAAAATATAGCTTCGGAGGGCAAATTTCAGCAAATTATATTGACTTTATAGGCTAGAAAGGTATTTTTCAAGCTTAGGGTTTTGCACTGTTTGATTTATTTTTTGGAGGGATTAATATATGAACAAAGCCGAGTTAATTGATGCTTTAGCAAAAACAACACATAGCACTAAGGTAGAATGCGAAAAACACTTAGATGCATTTGTCAAAGTGGTAGGTTGTGAGCTTGAGAAAAAAAATGATGTCAAGCTCATCGGTTTTGGAACTTTTACTGTATCTCACCGCAAAGCCCGCACAGGTTTAAATCCACAAACTGGTGCTGAAATAAAAATCCCATCTCGTGATGTCCCCGTCTTTAGGGCCGGAAAAGATTTAAAAGAGCTGCTTAAATAGAGACGTTAAAGCTTACGGAAACTTCACGTTGAAACGGTTCTGTCTCTGGAAACTTAAAGAAGAAAAAGCTGTATTCTGCCATAAAGTACATTTTGGGTGAAAATCGGATTCCTGCCCCTGCACCCGCGTAAGGTTTGTACGTTATTGGCGGTTCTGTTTTAACGGGATCTTTCCCCTGTTCTGTAAGAGTCATTTCTCTTTTTGTCGCTTGCGCTCCCACTTTGGCCCGCAAAACAAAAATGGAAAAACTGGGATCTAAAGCTAAGCCAACCCGCGCCTGAATCATCTTTTCCGAAAGCTTGACTTCATTGTCAGGAGAGTCTGTAGACATATTCATATCTTTTTCAAAATCGATTTCCCCAAAATCATCAACAACATCTTGTGTTTTGCTGGTCGTAGTCATAACGCTCCCGCAAAGCGGGAGGCTTGACGGCTGTGAGCAGCCCAAAGGGCTGCCAATTAATTTAGCTTAAAAATTACCATCTTCATTTTTACCTGCTGTATCCAATT
>JAUILP010000059.1 GCA_030432875.1 Oligoflexia bacterium
GGTGAGTCCTCCTAGTCTATAAGCAAAGGGAAGTTCTCCAGGGGCTGCGCCTGAGATAATCTCAGGCCTGTAGGGCATTTCAATAACATCGGGCATGTGCGCCGTTGCGGACGTATCTAAAATTGCTATCGGCAGATCACCCGCAATAACATCGAGGACACTACTTACAAGATATCCCGTGTTGAGAGCAATGGCTTCACCAGGTTCTAAAATCAGAGACAGATGGGGGTAGCGAGACTTAAACTGCCTCAGCGTTTTCTCTAGGAGCTTTAGATCATACCCTGGCCGGGTAATATGATGGCCTCCTCCTAAATTAAGCCATTTAAGACGTGGTAGCCACTGGCCTACACGCTCATCTAAAACTTTTAGTGTTCTCTCCAATACGTCGGCTCCTTGCTCGCACATGGTGTGAGAATGAAAGCCATCAAAAAGATCCCAGTCTTCAGGTGTTAAATGATCGAGTTCCTCCCAGCGAACGCCAAAGCGAGATCCGGGAGCACAGGGATTATATAAAGGGATAGCCACTTCCGAGTAGCCATGGTTAATCCTCAGGCCTATATGCACAGTTTTTTGGAGTTCTTTAGCGCGCAAACGCACATAGGGGGCGAATCTTCGTAGTTGCGTTACCGAATTAAAGACAATGTGATTGGCGATTTCTGTCAAGCTTGCGAGTTCTTGCTCAACATAAGCAGGAGCGTAAACGTGTACCTCTTTTTTGAAGTACTCATGTCCCAGGAGACTTTCATTCAGTGAACTCGCCGCAACGCCATCCAAATACTGGCTTACCAGAGGGGCTACGCTATGCATAGCAAAGCCTTTCAGAGCCAAAAGCACCTTGCACCCTGCTTCTTTTTTTATGCGCGCGAGGGTTTCCAGGTTCTTGATCAGGAGGCTTTCATCAAGGACAAAGGCCGGGGTAAATTTAATCTGCTCAGTGGGGAAGTTCATAAAATTCAAGTACTTTCCAAGGAAGACCAAATTTAGCCATAATTTCCATAAAAGGATCAGGGTCCATTTGTTCTGTATTAAAGACGCCGGGTTTTTTCCAAACACCCTGAGCCATCAATGCCGCACCAATGACAGGAGGAACACCAGCCGTGTAAGCAACAGCCTGAGAGCCGACTTCTTTAAATGTTTCCTGGTGGTCACATATTTGGTAAATGTACCGCGTTTCCCTTTTGCCCGTGGGCGTGATGCCCGTAATAATGCAACCAATATTGGTTTTACCCTTTGTTCTCGGTCCCAAAGTAGCGGGGTCGGGAAGTACACTTTTCAAAAACTGGATGGGAACAATATCCTGACCCTGATGTTTAATGGGTTTTATCCCGGTCATACCTGTATTTTTTAAGACTTTTAAATGCATGAGATAGTTTTCTGAAAAGGTCATCCAAAAACGGGCTTGTTTAATTTCAGGAAAATGTTTTGTAATGGTTTCCAGTTCTTCATGATAAATGAGGTACATATCTTTTTGACCGACCTCAGGAAAAATAAAGGTCTGCTTCTGGCTCATAGCGTCAATTTCTATCCATTTTCCATCTTTAAAATATTTGCCTTTGGCATCAAGTTCGCGCAGATTGATTTCGGGATTAAAATTGGTGGCAAAGGGTAGGCCATGATCACCACCATTGCAATCAAGTATATCAAGAGTCTCAATTGAGGTGAAAAAATGTTTCTTTGCATAGGCAACAAAAACATTAGTGATGCCGGGGTCAAAGCCACATCCAAGAAGGGCCATGATGCCTTTGCTGGCATATTTATCATGGTAGGGCCACTGCCATTTGTAAGAGTAACGATTGTCATCTAAAGGCTCGTAGCATGCCGTATCAACGTAGTCTACTCCGGCTTCTAGACAAGCATCCATAATGGAAAGATCTTGGTACGGCAAAGCCAAATTTAAAACCATGGTGGCTTTAAATTCTTTAATAAGTTTTACCACAGCTTTTGCATCATCCGCATCAACCTGTGCTGTTTTAATGGGTCTTTTAAGTTGTTTCGCAATGGCATCGCATTTGCTGAGGGTGCGACTAGCAAGACAGATATCACTAAAGATTTCAGGAAACTCAGCGCACTTATGGGTGGTTACTGCGCCGACGGCACCGGCTCCGATAATGAGGACTCTTGCGGCCATAATAGGGCCTCCTATGGAAAAATAAATATATAATCTGCATTATGAAAAAGCCATGGATGCAAACCATGTAATGTACGCTAAATTATAACTTTTTCAATATTTTTTATCTTGTCTCATTGTAGGGGCAAAAGATCTGGTTTATAGATCTCGATTACCCTCTATGTCTTAATTTCACAGGTAGAATCACGCTATTCTTGTTATTGACTTCCGCTAAAAACCCCTATACGCTGTTTTTAACAATTCAGTGTTTTTTATGTATTTTTGTATCAAAACTTTAAGTTGACTCAGTGTTATGGCATCAATTTTGTGTGGCTTTGTTTTCTGAACAAATAATGGGTTATTCTTAGTTTTGCCGGGTGATTTTGTGTCCCTGCTCCAGAAGAACGCTGAGTCCACCCCTAGGTCTTGGAGAGACAGGATGAGATGTATTAGGTTGCAAATACTTTGTGTATTTCTTGGTTTTACCTCCCTTTTACAGGCGCAAATTGGCACAGGACTAGAATTAGATGCGGAGTATTTAATTAATATTCCTGCTGAACCCAATGGACTGGGCGTTCAGGATGATGCCTGGAGTTGTGGGCCTAATGCCCTTTCAAAAATATTAAGATTTTATGACTATACCGACGCCACATACATCCAAGTTCGCAATTTTACAGCAGGAAAAGTAAAAAAAGTCCCGCTCATCGGTGTAGAACTTGGGACAACGGCAGATGTCGCAAAAGAGATTTTAAATCACTGGGATGAGGAGCAACATGGAGATTATATCGAAGGTGCAGAGCTTCTCAATGTTCTTGTGGAACTTTCTAACAACAATCCCGTAGCACTTCTCGTCCATCTTGGATCAAGTGATATGGCCGGACCAAAATTTCCGCTCATGCACTGGATTGTGTTGGTGGGCTATAATAGTAAAAGGGATGCTTTTAAAGTTATGGACTCAAATGACACTTCCTACTGGATTAGTCGCGATCAGCTTCTCATTTGGTGGAATTTTAATTTCGATGACTATAATCCCTTAGTTCGCTCTGTCGTAAATGCGATAGGGTATAAGGAACGTACGATGGCATTTTTACGTATCCCCTAAAATTTGAGGATCGAGAAAACTTAGGCTGGACGAAAAGTGCTTTTTTCTTTAGGTTATAGCTGCTCATACTCGCAGTCACAGTAAACCTATGTTTTGGTTATTAAAACTTCATGATTTCTTTCTTTAATGGTAAAACTCTATCAGACAGGTCTATAAGCTTCAGGATTGTCAATTCTCGTTTTAGCGAAGTTAAAATTGAGCCTAGTACCATAAATCAAGTTTCTGAGGCAAATTCCCTTGAGAGTCTGGCCTCACTTCTAAGTCGTGAGGATAAGGCTGTCACTATGGGACAGAAGGACATAGCATATGATTTGTCTGGGTATTTGGTTCTTCCGGCAGGGATTGATGCCCATGTTCATAGCCGCTCTCCTGGCCTGGAACACAAGGAAGATTGGCATAGCCTGGCTCAATCCGCATACAAGGGTGGCGTAACCAGCGTTGCTGATATGCCCAATACGGTTCCTCCAATGCTCTTTTCAGAGCAAATTGAAGCAAAAAAAGCTTTGGCCAAGGCTTCGGGTTTGGGGTTTAAGCTCTATTTGGGTGTTGGCGATAAGAATGTACAGCAACTGCCACACTTGCTTAAAAAATATCCCGATTTTCTAGCGGGATTGAAGGTTTTTTATGGCAAATCGACCGGCGACCTCATTTATTCAGACCTAGAAATGCTGCACCGATCTTTAGGGGAACACGTAGATCCTATTATTACTTTTCATGCTGAAGATCAAAAAATCATAGATGAGATGACGCAAAGGTATCGTGATCATCTTAACGATAGTGAATTTGGCACATTTAAGTACCATTCTTTTATGCGACCCACTCTTGCGGCAAACCAGGCCTGCCAGTATATCCTAGCCTGGGGTCTAAAGACAGGTAGGCGCCTTCATATTGCACATATATCAACACCTGATGAAGTCGAACTTATCACGCAATACCAGCAAAAGGGACTTCGCGTTAGCTGTGAAATTGCTCCTCACCACCTACTTCTCAGTGACGAAAACTATGAAGAGTTAGGGCCTTTTCTCAAGGTCAACCCGCCCGTACGCAGCATGGCAGACGTCAAAAAAATGAGAGAGCATTTTGCTGCGGGACGTATTGACATTTTTGCCACAGATCACGCGCCCCATCTGAAAGAAGAAAAATTAAAACCCTTAAATCAGGCACCATCGGGGATGCCTGCCATTGAATTCTTCTATCCCTTGCTCCTTCAAAGTGCACTAACTACAGGACTTTCTCTTGAACATGCCAGCAAAATGGGGAGTGCCGTGCCTGCACGGTTATTTGGGTACGTTGAGCGAGGAGAAATAAGAAACGGTTTTTTTGCTGATTTTGTCATCATGAAAAAATTGCGCGGCAGAGTAGGGGAAAATATGCTTTCAACAAGCAAATGTGGTTGGTCACCTTATCATAATTTAAGTTTAGATTATCAGGTCGTCGCAACTTTTCACGATGGCCGCCTTCGCTATGCAAATCCTAAATTTTGTGCTTCTTTGCCAGAAGGACCAGGCCAAATATGAGAAGTGTCCTCGGTTTAAATTTGGATGAGGCGCGGTATATTATTTTTGATATCGAAACCACCGGCGGCAATCCTGAGAAAAACCGTATCACAGAAATTTTTGCCATTAGGTATTTTCAAGATAAAATTGAAGATACATTTCATTCACTCGTAAACCCAAAAATTCCGGTCCCCCGAATTGTTGCCAGAATGACTGGACTGACTAATGCCATTTTAAAAGATGCTCCTCTTATAAAAGAGGTGATGCCAGAGTTTTTAACTTTTATTGGTAAAGATATTCTTGTAAGCCACAATACCATCGGCGATCTAAAATTTATTCGGCATTTCGCTCTTGAAACAGCGAACCATGATGCTTCAAATTTCTTTTTATGTACTCATCTTCTTGTAGAAAAGCTTTTTCCTGAAACACCTAAAAAATCCCTTGGCGGGGTAGCTGACTATTTTGATATAAAATTTCATGATGATAGTCTTCACCGAGCTGAAGCTGATGCTTATCTTACCTTAGGTGTTTTTAAGCGGCTCTTTGCGGAGCTTAAAGCAAAGGGAATTCGTAGAGTTCATGAAGGTTTGCGGTATCAAGCCGATTTTGAAACCTTGCTCAAGATTGGCTGGGGGATTCCTCCGCGTAAACTCTACTCGGTACCTGCCCAGCCGGGACTGCTCACTTTTTTAAATCGCGATAAGACCGAAATTTTTAGAACACATTCCTTTAACATGAAGTCTGAAACCCGGCGCATACAAAGTTGGGCTGAGCTCCCCAAAAATACTTTGCGTGCGGTCTCCCAGGCCTATGATTATCAGTATCAGATAACACGGGATATTTTTGCGGCTTTTTTGCTCGAATCTCAGGGCTGCGAAAATAACCATGTAGCGCCAGCTCACATTTATCATGGTAGGCAGGTGCTTTGTATAAATTTAGTCCGGGAGCCCCAAGTATTGCGCCTTGAATATGGCCCCATCAAGGAAGGCTCAGTATATTCTGCAGGCCCAGTTGGTGATGTGCGCTTGGTAAGGCATTTGTTTAACCATCTCGTCACTCATTTTGGCGGGTCTGAGCAAGGTAAAACCCTTGAGTTTCCTTTAGGTAACCAAAAAACAATCCTTACATTTCTTGAAGATAAGCCTTTTCTTGGATTTTTGGGCATTGATCGGGTTTGGCAGCAGCTAAAAGTTTTTGTGAAAAATATTTTTAGCGAAAAACATAGTTTGGAACCCATAAAAAATAATAAACGAGGATCATCAAAGGACTTTCATTGGCAAAAACCACAGTGGATTCTTCAAGAGCTTTTGGGGATTTTGGTCGTCGACTGTGCTCATGGTCTTACGGTTTATTTTATTGTCAATGGCATAGTTTCCGGCAAAGAAGAAGTAGATCAAAGAAGAGAAGGCTTTTTTGCTGATACTCGTTTGCAAGAGGAGCTTACCGCTCAGATGCGAATATACTATAGTGAGGCCAAAAGAGGCCTAATGACCAAAAGTCAGGCAGGTGAGGCCAATGCTCTTATGTGGATGCTTGTCTCTCGGTCAGGACGTAAACGCTCTTTTTTTGTGGCGTTCGGACCTGGAAAAAAAACTTTCGATTTTGCTGAACAGGGCAGATCCTAGAAAACTCATCAATTCAGCTTAGACGAATCGGCCTATAGTCCTGAAACATTTAAATTAGTTTCTGAAATCGGCGGAATGAGTATTCCTGATCCGATGGATCAAAAAAGCAAAGTGAGAGAAGAGTTGATTGCGACATTAATCCCATGTAGTGACTATGAAAACTTTCGGACCTGTTTATCAGCTAGAGATCCAAGTAAACCTAATTTAATCAGGGTGTGCAGTCATCCCTCTGATTTGGATATTGGCAAAGCGGTTATATTATATTGTCATTTTTGTAGCAGCGACATAAACAAGCCCTGTGCCCCAACAGAGGTTGCTGGAAATTACTTTAATGACTGTGCCCGTGAATGTGAAAACCCCTTCTTTCCAGGTTATTTGACGGAAGATTTAGGGTATTGCCTCGCAAATGATGGAATCTGCTGGTGACTTATTATTTTTCATTAATTGCGTAGTTATTTTACAGTCTGCCAAAAAAAATAACACTAAATTCTTAGCCATTCCTTAAAAATCATTGATTTACAGACCTAAAAATTTGGCCTAGTCCTTGCTTGTTCCTCGGTCTCAATCACTACTTGACATTAAAGGAAAGCACCATGAAAAAAATCTCAGGACTAATGGTACTATTAGGAGTCGCAGCAGCATGTAACAATCAAACTGATGTAAATTCATCCATAAAACGATGTAATTTTGGAGAGGATGAAGGTCGCTGTGCCTACTCTAAACCAAAGAAAGTTGATTTTGAAAAAATTTATTTTCATGAAAAAGAAATAACTATTTTTATCGATGAAAAGTCAGAAACCGATCTTAAATTAAGTTATCAAATAGATAAAAATGGTCCGCAACCAGAGTTATATGTGTTTTCTAGGTCACGCTCGGATGAGGTAACTGAAATAATTCTCTCTGATGTGAATCCTGATCTTCAAGCAGACCTTGCCGCTCAGGCTTTCGGGCCAGAGCTTGATGGACCTAAGTTTTTGACAATTGATGAGATTAAGACCCAATCTCACGTGTTAATTCAATATTTACAAGTCTTCGATGCAGAAACTGGTACCCAAACTATTGCAAAAGGCAGTTTAAAAGCTATAAAAATTATTAGTACAGGGGATGAGTTATTTAACAAATATACCGCCCTTGATGGAGTCAAAATACCAAGAGGTTTAGACCTTAAAATTCAGTACCGCAATTCAGAACTTGATGTCATTTTATATTACAATGATAAAAATGCAGATAACAGTTTGGGAATAAATAGTATCAAATTTGAATATGTTGGTGGAACAAGATGCGGGTTTAATAAAACCTTTGCAGAGAATATTGATTCAACTGTTTTGGCGACTAAGAATAGTATCTTTAATTTTCAGGTACATATTTATTTGCCAATAGCATGTCCAAAGATGGATGAAAATCCTGATAAAATAGTGGAGCTTATCCCCATACCTGAAAATTCAAAAGATGATGGGATGAGTCTAGATTCATCTCCGCGTTAAGAAAGAGCATTTAAAAAAAATTTAAATCTAAGACATTTATAAAATTCCCCATGCCGATCTTTGTAAACAATGATCCTGGGGAATTTTTTATGTCTAAGCAGAATCGCAAGCCATAAGGAAATAGTTTCTAAGTTGGTTGGTGTGTACTGAACCAAATGATTTCCGCTCCTTTAAATGTTTCCCCCCAAACTGATTTTTGGCTGTTTAGTCTCTGAAAATATTAATGATTTATCTGGAGCTGCCTTTAACTTTAGATTATCCCAAGTGGCTCCTTCAGACCACTGATTACCTATCCCCCATGGCACCTGCATCTTCTTGGTCATCCATAAAGGTACCTTACCGAATTTCAAAAAGTGTTGACTTTCTATACATGAAAAAATATAGTCTGCCCATTCTGATTCAGGCACCCCGCCTGGTTCTGCTCGTATTCATTTGCTTTGGAGGTTAATGATGATTAAGTACCTTTTATTAGCAGTTTTCATGCAAGCCCCTTTTGCCCTTGCTATGCCAGAGGACATTGATTTAAGGAAGTTCGCTGAGGCTGATTGGTTTTTTGCCCAGCGCGATCAAAATAATCCTGAGCAAATATTGCAGACTATTGCAATCTATGATGCTTTAATTCCTCAACTATCAGGTTCTGATTTATTTTACGCAGTCGGACAGGCCAATCGTCTTTCACGATTTTTGGCTGAGTCATTAGCTAACCGAAAGCCCGAAGAGCGTAATGCTTCCCTTAGAATTCAGGTGCTTTCTTCGTGTGCCGAGAGAACACAAGCTATTGATAGGAATATAGTAGACCTTCCGGAAAGCGTTTTAAATATTCTATATCGTGACCAATTTCTGTATTGGCGTTTATATTGTCTTTATAAACAATTACCCGACCTAAACGAAGACCAAACACTGGCAATAAGCAATGACCTTTTCTCCGTCGCATTGAATGCTCAAATGCGCTCTTTTGGTACCTACAAGAGCAACTTTCCCTCTTGTTATGAGGGTGGCGGCTTGATGCGCTTATTTAGCGAAATTACCTTAGACCGTAAAAATGCTGATTACTTGAACGGATATCACCCTGATTCTAGCTATGAATATTTTCTAACAGCTCAGGCTATTGAAAAAAGGCCGGAATATTATTGTAAATTAAATGGGCGACATGTTTTTGAAAATTACCTTGATGGCGCTAAAGCTCTTGTAGAGTTGGGTCAGAAAGGAAAAGCACTTTCCCTGATTGAGGATGAGGTTTTTTGTCGTTATTCACTAAGTGACGATGGATCCTGCGATAGATCGTTCGACCCAGAAAAAATTATGCTCTGGTTCAACCGCGACGTTAACGTAGTGAGTAATCTTCCTGAAACCACGCTGCACATGGAAATGGTCATGGAATATTATAAATCATTGAAAGCTTCAACTAATTGATGCCCTTCGGTACTTTTAAAACATATTAGGGTGGGTTCTTTAGTAATTTTTACTTTTCTATAACTCCGGGGGGAATAGAGGCTCTTCTACACATATTGGCATTAAAGAGAGCATTCCCCGGAGCTTATAATTTTTTGGCAAATAAACAAAAATTTCTGGGCAGAATTTTTAGCTTCCGTGCGAGTTTTTCTTTTTTTTAAATTATGATCATTAAATTAAGACCACCAAACCTTGAAGTCCCAAAAAAAATTACTTCAGGGATTTCATAAAATAGGTAGGCTGAATCATCTGATTAATCTCCATCGCATTTTTCAGATCTGTTATACCTGTTCCGATTAGACAAGACTCGAGGCCACTATCTCTGGCCCCAAGGATATCGGTTTCTAACTGATCGCCGATCATGATCGTGCGCGCTGAGGAACTATAGAGCGATTTGGCCGCGTCAAATATCGGGGAAAAAGGCTTACCGAGACGCACAAATTTTGGATGAGCAGCGCCATATCTCAGATTTAGAGCTCGTTCTATAATGAGAGCAATAGAGCCAGACGTAATGCCAAATGCGGTGGAACTCTTATTGTAGTAAATATCTGGATTAGGCAAACACAAGTGGAGTTCGTCCTGATGATCGATTTTGTTAATAATTCCTGTGAGCATGAGATCAATGTCTCGTAAAAGGTTATCACTTTTTTGATCTAGGATCACAAATACGGAAGCCTCATGGATATTTTTTGCCTCAACGAGCACAAGCCCTGCATTTTTTACTAAGTTTTGAGAATCAGCAGGCCCTATAGCATAGGTCTTTTTTCCGGTTAAATTTTGGTCTTTTACCCAGTTATTTATGAGCGATCCTGAACTGATAATCTGTTCACTTGGAATATGAAGGCCAAGTGAAGAATAAAACTGAGCCATCTTTTCGGGTGTCTTTGAGGCTCCATTGGTTAGGACAAAAAATTGTTTTTTGCGCTCTTTTATTTTTTGAATAAAGTTTTCCGACCCGGGGATTTTTCCTTCGCCATAATAAATAACCCCCATAGCATCAAGAAGAAAGACATCATAGTGACTCAAAAGAAACTCCGCAGAGACCAAGCGGCTATTTTCATTGTTTGGTTGGTTTTTCAAAACTCATTTTCATGCAAATAAAAAAACTCGTTCTTATTTTGATCAAGAACGAGTTTATATTTAGAAAAACAAAATTATTTTCCAAAATACTTTTTAAGTCCCTCTTGAGTAGGCTTCATGCTTTTTTGTCCCTTTTCCCAGTTTGCGGGGCACACTTCGCCGTGTTCTTCGGTAAACTGCAAAGCTTCAACCAAGCGGAGAAACTCATCGATATTGCGGCCAAGAGGAAGATCGTTGATGGTTTGCTGACGGACTACACCTTGTTTATCAATGAGAAAGGCACCTCTGAGTGCTACGCCTGCTTGAGGAATAAGCACATCATAATCGCGAGATATGGTTTTATTGATATCAGAGACCAAAGGATAGGTAACACCTTCGATGCCACCTTCTGATCTTGGGGTTTTCCACCACGCGAGATGGGAAAATTCACTATCAACAGAAACAGCGATGACCTCGCAGTTCATTTTCTTAAACTGACTGACTTTGTCCTGGAATGCATGCAATTCAGTAGGGCAAACAAAGGTAAAGTCTAAAGGATAAAAAAATAACATGACATATTTGCCACGATAATCCTCTAATTTGAAGTCTTTTTTTATGTCACCATTTACAACAGCGGTGGCAGAAAAAGTCGGGGCCTGTTTACCAACAAGTACACTCATAAAACCTCCTGATTTAGCGAGAAAAAATTTAAAATTGTTTTCTGTCCTGAAGCAATAATTTAAAAACCTACCTCTTTTGCAAAATTCAAAATAAGTTTTCAAAGCTAGCAAAACAGATTTTTGGCTTACGGAAGCCATACTCAGTGCCCTAGTATCATAACTGTGAAAGAGAACTTTATCAAAGAGTTATTTTGGGCAGTAGTAGCATTATTTCCAGCGATTATGGAGCCAGAAATATTGCTCTGGATTGCTCTCCACTATAGTTTCCATGGCTTGATTAAAACGTAAGGTGAATGCTTCAGTATTGTCTTCCTCGGCTTTTCCTTCGAGTTGAAGTGGGGGCAAGAAAATAATATGATGCTTGTTTAAGCCTTCGCGCACTGTATAACAGGGGATAACCGGAACCGGGTACTTTTGCCGGAGTTTTGCTAGTGCGGGGTTAGTTTTAGCGGTTTGACTAAAAAGCGGCACACGCGGAGCCGCTGGTTTGGCCTGATCAAATACAAATCCGATGATTTGATTATTTTTTAATATACTGATCAATTTTCTAGTTCCATCGCCAGCTTTTTTTCGGCTAATAATCAAAAATCCATTTTTTTGGCGAATTTCCTCGACAAATTGGTTGAGTGAAGGAGAACCAACTTTTTTTACAAAAACGTGGGCGGGACAAATTTTGTTAGAAATTGCCGCGCCAGTGGCTTCCCAATTTGCCATATGGCTACAGAGTAAAAAAGCCCCTTGCTGGCCTGCCAAAGCCTCTTTGACATAGTGTTCGCCTGAAAAGCGTACATCTTGATCGAGGGGGTAGCGAATAGAACGAAGGTTTTCAAAGATAGTTAATAAAAAGTGATAGATTGAACGCCTGGCAATGCGCATTTTTTCCTTCTGGGTATAACGATCACCAAAAGCAATATCCAAATTTTTGAGGACTAATTTTCTTTTAATTTGCAGGATATCAAAAGCAAAGAAACCCAGGCTATGCGCTAGGGCAATAACCACACCTGGTGGCAAAAAAGCCACCAGGTTACTCGTTATTTTAAGAAAGGTGTACATAGGGATAGATTACAATCATTAGGGTTCTTGCATAAAAGGATAGCGATAATCGGTTACCGAATAAAAGTTTTCCTTTATGGTTCGTTGATTGATCCAACGCATGAGATTAAAGCTACTCCCAGCTTTATCGTTGGTTCCGCTCCCCCGTGCGCCGCCGAATGGTTGCTGCCCAACAACAGCGCCTGTGGGCTTATCATTAACATAAAAGTTTCCTGCAGTGTATTTGAGGCGTTCAGTGAGCTGGTGAATGACGCGGCGATCTTGGGCAAAAATTGCACCCGTTAGGGCATAAGGTGTTGCTTCATCACATTCAGTGAGGGCGTCTTCTAATTTATTATCATCGTATACATAAAGAGTGAGAACAGGGCCGAATATCTCTTCAACCATGGTCTTATAACGTGGCTGCTTTGCCATAATGATGGTCGGGTGGATAAAATAGCCCGTGCTATCATCACATTCACCACCGACAAGAATTTCTGCATCTGGAGAGTTTTTAGCGTGCTCAATATAAGATTTTATTTTATCAAAGGCGCGCTTATCAATCACAGCTGTAATAAAATTGGTAAAATCATCAGGGGTACCAATTTTGAGACTTTGGGTCATGTCAATGAGCTGCGACTTAAGCTGTGGCCAAAGGCTTTTAGGGATGAACGCACGGGAAGCGGCTGAACATTTTTGGCCTTGGTATTCAAATGCCCCGCGAACAAGCGCCGTACAAAGGGTATCGACAGAAGCACTGGCATGAGCAAAGATAAAATCTTTACCACCCGTTTCTCCAACCAGACGAGGATAGGCGCGGTATGAACCGATATTTTGTCCAATGGTTTGCCAGAAACTATTAAAGGTTTGCGTAGAGCCTGTAAAATGAACGCCAGCCAAATCAGGTGATTTGAGAACGACATCCGTGATGGCGCTGTGTGAGGCGGGCACAAGATTGATTATGCCGGGAGGAAGTCCCGCTTCTTCTAAGATTTGCAAACCCAAATAAGAGGAAAGCATGGCGGTCGAGGCGGGCTTCCAAAGTACAGAGCATCCCATTAAAGCAGGGGCAGCCGCGAGGTTTAGGGAAATAGAAGTGAAATTAAAAGGCCCAATAGCGAAAACAAAGCCCTCTAAGCCGCGACTTTCCATCCGGTTCCACTGCCCTGGAGGCGAATAGAGTGGCTGCTCTTCCAAGATTTTTGCCGCAAAATAAGCATTAAATCTAAAAAAATCACATAGTTCAGCAACAGCATCGATTTCTGATTGATAGATATTTTTACTTTGACCGATCATGGTGGCCACATTCATGGCACTACGGTATTTCGTCGCCAGCAAATCGGCGGCTTTTAGAAAAACACCGGCACGCTCGCTTAGAGGCAGCTCCGCCCAAGTTTTTTGAGCTTTTACAGCCGTATCGATGGCTTTTTGTAAGAGAATTTTATCAGCAAAATGAACGGTCGAAAGTTTTTTCTGATGATTATGCGGACACACGGCGCTAAAAGATGTCTCACCCGTAAAAATGCGTTCTCCGCCAATAACCACTGGAACCTCTGTATGTTGATCTGATTTTAAGGCAAGTTCCTTTTTTAATTCTGCTTTTTCTGGACTGCCTGGGGCATAGGATTTAACAGGTTCATTGGTGGGGAGAGGAATGTTAAAGTGGGTGAGAGACATAGGGACTCCTTCTTTTAGAGAATAGGATGAGAATAGGCTATTTAAGTTATTTAAAGGAAATTTTTTCCCAAAAACCCCTAAAGGTGGTAAATTATAATGTATATAAAAATTCAATCAAAGTGTGAATGCAAGAGAAATCGAATTGAGAAAAAGTTTTGCTGCTATTTAGGCTTTTTTTTACTTAGGCTTCGGAATTTTAGCCTAATTAGTCGCTGGCGCGAAACTCTGTTTCACGCCAGCGAACGTGTCCCGAGCACAGCGAGGGATCTCCTAAAATCGGATACTTAGCAAGGAGATCCTTCAGGGTTTCACCCTTCAGGACACGTCTTTGGCACTTTCGCGCCAAAGACTAATTATTGCAGCGAAATGTGCAGTTTATTAAGGTCTACTTCGACCAAAAGAGAAGTGATGATTGTATGATAAATTTTTAATAATAAAAGACAATTTGAATAAAGCGGAGGGCGGCGCGTGCAAATCGAAATAAAAGATCCGTTAGGTCCAGAAAAATCTCAGGGCAGTGATATTGGCGAGGTTGGCAAAAAGGCCGAAAATCTCAAAATTGTTCGTAAACGAAGACTTATAAATTTATTTTTAGAGCCTGGGGTACAAATTCGGATTGGTCTCTTATCTAATATGTTGGCTTTGCTTTTTGCCGGTACCCTAGTCCTAATTTTTTACATCAAAATGAAAGAGTACTTCCTTTTTGTTCTTGACCTTACAGAGCTTGAGGAAGAAGTGAGAAAGCTTGGGTGGGTATATTTTTTGCGCACCCTAATTTGGTTTGTAGGACTAACGGCTATATATCTCATCACCAATATTTTTATTTCCGTGCTTTATACGCACAGGCTCGTCGGTCCAGCATATGCGCTTCGCAAGCATATTAGATCTTTGATCAATGGTCAGTATCACGCCCGAACATATTTGCGTAAAGGAGACAATATGCAAGATGTTGCGAATGAACTTAATAAACTCTCTGATATTTTAGAAAAAAAACTCGCCCGTGATTCTAAAAAAGTGAGTTAGCAACATTTTTGAGTAAACTTTATGGCTTTTGCAATCCAAGCTAAAAATAGTAAGACAAAGGAACAAAATCAAAGCGACTGGTTTTGGCCTGCCTTAAATCCCCAGGCAACGTTATTTGATGCTTTTGCCGAAGCAGGAAAGGTTAGCCGGGATCGCCTTGAACTTGTCAAGTGCCTGCAAAATCATTTTCAACCTGACCCCAAACAGCAAGATAAATTTAGCGCCCTGCAGGGAGCTATGAATTCCTTAACTATTACTCTAGATTATCGTTTGGGTTTGCTGCGCCCCGAAGCTACAGAATCGTGGTTTAGAGAATTTACGCAAAAGCCCAATTTTATTTTCAGGGATCCAATTATTACTCTCCCAATATTTAAACCGTTCAACGTACATAAAGTTACTGAATATAAAGAACTTTTACGTTTAAGTTTTGCTGAAGGTCGGGAACCGGCAAAAATTCCCCTAGATTTGAAGAGTTCGATTTGGGGAGAAATTTTACAGCTAAGGCACCAACTGTGCCGTTTAGCTACCTTAGAGGGAAATTTTGGTAAAATTAATCTTTTTCGAGGTGAAGTTGAACTCAACTCTGCTGTGTGCGAATCTGAATCTTTGCGTATTTGGGTTGAGAAAGTGCAGGGGCGATTTATTGGTTTAGGCGATCAATTAGAGGTTTGTTTTCAAAAGCTTTGGCAGGCCTCGCGTCCTTTTTGGCTGCTGCAGCAAAATACTTCCTTAAAAAAAGATTCAAAGCCCGATCCTTTTCGGGTATACGCTGATGATCTCAGGCAAAAGTTTAAGCAGCGCCGTCTTGATGCCAAGTGGGTGCATTTAACTTGGCATGAAAAAGAGGCTCTAGACTTACTGGGATTTGCTAGCATGCCTGATTCTCAAAGTTTGCGGTCACGGTACCTCGAACTTGTAAAGAAACATCATCCCGATAGAAGTCGAGAAGAAGGTAACGAATTTAAGAAAATTGTTTTATCATACGAACTGTTAAAAGAGCGTATCGAGAGCGCCCAAATTTAAATTTGTGGGTAAAAATTACCTACTATAATGGGTTTTGAAATGAAAGAATTTGTCCTAAAAAATACTGATTTTATTCCCCTTTGTGACCTACTAAAGGTAACTGGTTTAAGTGGTACTGGGGGTCAAGCTAAAATAGTTATCGCCGAAGGGTTAGTCCAAGTCGATGGTGTCGTTGAACTGCGTAAACGCTGTAAAATTAGAGAAAATCAGGTGGTCATGTATGATAACCACCTTATCAAGGTTGTACAGCAAGCCTCAGAGTAGGTGAGTTCTTATTTCACGTTAGAGCATCTCCTATACTCCTTCTATATAGGGCGATTGGTATTCCATGCTTAAAAAGAAAAAAGCCTTGTGGGTCATTTTTATTTTTTTTATCGGCAGCATTTATTTTTTCATGGGTCCTAAGCGAGAAATTATTCCTGAAGAATCGAGCCAAAAAGGCGGAGATCCTGGAAGTCCCCCTGCATTCGAGGTTCAGTTTTCTGGGTCTCCTGATACTATTGTTTCTGGTGCATCACGTTTAAAGGTTGCTAGGGCAATAGGCGACAAAAAACCCATAGCAGGTGGTTCCCCTAAGCCGGAGCCGCAGGTCATCGTGTTAACAAATGATGCCTCCGTATATGGGAGATCTTTGCCCTTTACCATCGCTCAAAAAATGGATGATCGCTGGGTAACGCAAGGAGACATTTTAGTCGCTGATGAGCAAATTCAAAAAGATCCCAAGTATGAGTCCATGGGGGTGGCTCAGTTAAGAGGCATAAAATACTGGCAGAATCTAACGGTACCTTACGTGATCGATTCTTCGGTGAATCAAAAGATAATTGACACTGCAATGGCAGAAATTTCTGCAAAAACGATGATCAATTTTGTCGAACGTATCGATGAAGTTGACTATATTTATTTTACGTCATCGACAAAAGAATTATGTCAGAGCTACCTTGGCAGACGAGGGGGGAAACAAGAAGTTTTTCTGCATAAACACTGCGGCCCGGGCCAAATTTTGCATGAACTCATGCATGTTCTTGGCTTTGTTCACGAACATAGCCGTGCCGATAGGGATATTTTTGTCGATATTCAGTGGGACAATATTAAGCCCGAATATCTAAACCAATTTCAAAAAATTGAGGCCGAAATATCATTGCCTGTAGAAACGGAGTTCGATTTTAATTCGATTTTACTTTATCCCTCGCGCGCGTTTACGGAAAGCAGCAAGGTATCTTCTATTTTGAAAAAAAATGGTGAAACCTTCGAGGCAAATATCACCCATTTGAGTGATCTTGATGCCTTAAAGGTTAATTTACTTTACGAAAATGTTATGCGGCAGTGAAGCTACGAATAAGGTTAAATTTCCACTTCTAGTTTAGCGTTGAATAACCTTTTCTCAGAAGCCTCAGTTAAGCCAAAGCCCAGTCCCATGGCTATAGACCACTGATCTACTTTAAAATCAATTTGCGGCTGGACAATTTGAATTTGTTCCTCTGGCTTAGCAAAATCACCAAAAAAATTTAGACTGGGAAGAATGGATTCATTTTTTCTATATTTGAAAGCAAAAGCATACGCTGATTTAAACTTTGATTCCCTTTCAGTTTCCTCAAAGCCGTCCGAATCAGTTTTAGATTCTTCCTCGACTTCATATTCTAGGATGGGATTAGCCACAAAAGTAAAGCGGCCCCAATCCTTTTCTAAAATGGGCTTGATCTCTATTTCATATACTTCATCCGAATCATGCGGTATGCCAATTTCCACATAGGCACCAAGATCAATATTTTTTTCTCCTTTTTCAAAAATTTGTCCATGCAGTCTAAAGCGGCTGCCAGCATATTTGGTTTTGTCTTCTCCGTTATCATTATTTACCTTCACAAAATCCGAATAAATAGCAGCATCTAACCAATCTAGTAAACCATAATTAATCTCGAAGCTACTGCGGAGGATATCAGTGCCGTACTCAGATTTTGAACCGTTGCTGAGCGAAGTCATGTTTTCAATCTCTATGACTCCTTGGCCTTCAGTCTGATGCCCATAGACGCTTAATTCATGGTAATTAAAAGCTTGGGCTGTTGGACTGATGCATAGACAGATAAGAGCAGCATTAAAAGTAGAAACAGATTTCATAAATTTTTTCCTTAAGTTAAAAAAATACACATGATAGATAAATTGGTGTCACTCACTAAACCCATGCCTAGATCGGGGTTAAATTGTTTTTGAAACAAGGCGATTTTGCAGAGGCGCTTGGGTACCTCTTCTAAATAATACCCATATGCTGGCCCAGAACAGGCAATAAACAATAATAGAAAGTAGTGGAGGGCTCGGGGTATATCCCGCAAAAAAATTGAGGAAGGACCCCATCCGCGAATCTAACGGAATGAAATGAGAGCTATCCCAAATGGGGGTGCCCGTTGCTGGAAGAAAACCTGCCTCAATAACACGGTAACTAGCCTGGAGCAAAAAAGACCCCGCAGTAATGAGTAAAAATATTGTTGTGACCTTAAATATTTGGGCAAGATTGAGCTGGGAGGACCCTTTAAAAATGAGGTAACCAACAATGATTGAACAGGAAAAGGCCGCTATCGTCGAAAGTGTTAATATACTGGCAGGCATAATGGGGCTTAGTGACATACTATAGAGATAAATGGCGACCTCGGCCCCTTCCCGACCAATGGCCAAACTGGCAATGAGGGCAATTCCCCATAAGCCTAATTTTCCCAAGGATTGCTGCAAATCGTTTTCCACTAGATTTTTTATCTTGTGGCTAATGGAGCGCATCCAAAAGACCATGTGAACCATAAGAATTGCTGAGATGAAAAATAATAAAGCTTCAAAATAGATCAAACCTAAGCCATCCAACCAGTCTCCCAAATAATATAGTCCGAAAGCTAAAGTACCACTAAGGACCATTCCCCCCAAAATACCCGTATATAGATAGTTCCTACCTTGATTTAATATGCCTCTTTTCGACAAAAAAGTCATAATAAGGCTAACTATTAGCACGGCTTCTAAACCTTCTCTAAAAACTATCGCAAATACATTGACCATTTTCTATACCTCAATATTTATGCGGCCTCGTTAATTTGATATCTTCCAAAAAAAAATACCTGTGATGTCTATTCAGCAACAATTGTTCCGTGAGCACTTTTTTTATCGGCGTGAAATTCGGCTATAAAGGAATAGGAGTTTTTCTTTAATGGACCTAGGAAAATAACGGCTTTTTTTCCTGGAGCAATGAGCTTTTCCCTATTTAGTACAGCGCTCTCAAATTCTTCCGCTACCGTACCTATGTTTTTAACAATAAGTTTAAATTTTGCTTCAGCAGGAATTTTTAGAGTTTGCGGGGTTATTATCCCGTCATTAAAGGTCAGCTCAAATTCGGGGATGCTGTCAGCCATAATCGTTGTGGCAAGCGTGAATGATATAAGGGTTTTTGCAAGTAAGTTCTTCATGAGGTTATCCTTTTAAAAATTTAATTAATAGGTTAAATATTTTTTTTACAATCCATAACTAGATGTACCATTAACAGTAATGATAATCAATATCAAAATGAAATTATATATAACTAAATAATAATAATAACAAATATGATATTTATGTCCGGTAAAAAGCCTCTATAATCACCGGCATTTCTCATGCCACAGTGAATAAATTGCCACTAAATGAATAAGCAGAATTTCTTATTTCCTGTTTATATTTAAAATTGTGGGGAATGTGCTCTTTGATTGAGCGTGATAAAAATTCGCTGCTTCAGATTGGTATTCCAATGCCGAAAGAGAGGTGAGGTCTGATGTCTTTAGAGGTCATATTATAACCACTCTAATAGATCAAAATTAAGCTGATAGACATTTTGGTCTTCACAGTTACCGATAATTGATTCGCATTTTTTCAGATATTCTAAAAACTTATTATATATTTTTTCTAGGGCATTTTTATCAGCACTAAAAATAACGCTCACGCTTTTATTGTGTTTCTGATGCTGGAGCCGCACGGCACGGTTTAAAGAGAGTAGACGAAGATTTGCTAACCAGGATTTAAAAAGATCGGAATCACGAGATAGGTGAAAATTAGTTTCTTTTACCACACACCCTTTCGTCGTTAACTCAATAATGCCTAGTTTTTCAAGGGTAGCTAAACATTTACGTATGGTAAATTCATCAATGGCAAGCAAAGGCCCAATCAGAAAAGGATCTTTTGCAAAACGACTGATACGCATGGCCATGTGAATTATTTGGTTAAAGGGATCCAAATAATAGTCAAAATATAGGGAGTCACGAATGACCTTTTGACTTAGGTTTAGATTTTTTGAAATCTCTTGCTTTTGCAGCTGCATGTCGTCAATCTTTGCTTTTAAATACTTGCGTCTGTGATGGCTGGCAGAGCGATCATATTCTAGGAGAAGCTCTAAGTAATAACACTCATCGTGGTCAAATTTAAAGTACGCGCAAATGGCAAACATTTGATCCTGATTCAGACTCGCGTTTCCGCCTAATACCTTTGAAATGTAAGATTTAGGGATGCGACTAAATTCTGCTAAAGCCTGAAAATTTATTTTTTTATCTATACGTTTGCGGGTATTTATCACGAGTTTAATAATTTCTCGGTAGTCTCTGAGCATATAGATGTTCATAGGTGTTTTTTTTCCTATTTCGGCCAAATGCTGAATTTATTTTCCATTTATAGTCATTTTTGTTGCGCCAATAAGATATTTAGTGCCGTTTTTTTTGATGGTGGAAATATATATTTATTTTTTGATTACAGGGTATTGTATAGTAAAGTTTCCTAAAAAGAAACTACATAGGCCATGTTGATTTCTTATTATTTTATTTATTTCTATTCCCTCCGTATAATGTTTTTAGAGCTCAAATGAAAATAGAATTTTTAGCACCAACTAAAACCGTAAATCAAGGAGAAGATTTTTATGACGAGATTATTAATGTCGACAGGAGTCATTTTAGGTTGTGTTTTTTTTAATGCTTGTGGCGCCTATGCCGGGCAAGGCAAAAATTTTAATTTTAAAATGATGAATGGTGTTGTTGTCAATTCTATGCTTAATAAACTTACAGAAAATTTGGAACAAAAAGGGGAAAGAACGAGAAGCTTTGGGGCCGTAAAAGATGCGCAATGTGAAGATTTTTCTGGCACTTGGAAAGGAGAATGTATTGACCTAAACCAGGAAAAAACTCAGGAAACAATTACCATCCATCAAATTGGGTGCCGCAAAATTGATTTAGGCGATGGGCTAATTGCTAAATTTGGAGAAGTGGTAACGGGTTCAGAAACGGGGAAATATGGAGAAACTGAAAATAATGAACAGGGGAATGCGGTGATTGAGGAATTTAATGCTTTTTCCATGCAAAGTATCGCAAATTGGAAAGGCAAAAATAAATTTAAAATTGTCGCAAATGCTGCGGCAGCATTTCCTGACTTTTGGGTTGCCGATGGAGAAAGCATTCTCGTTAGTTTTCAGATCAATATGGATGTTAAATTAACCAGCCCTTGGAGATTAGTGTCGGAGACGGATGCAATTAGTCATCTTGTTTATAGCGGTTCAATCATTACCCCAAATAACGAAGCGGAGTACCAAAACACAAAATGCACTTATGCTAAAGTATTGCCATAATAAAAATAAACCTAAGGCATAAGTCAAATTGACTGCGAATTTTTTTTGGTCGCAAAAAATAAATATATTTATGGGAGCGAATATCATGTTGTATAAAATGCGTAAAATATTTGCCACCACGGTGGTATTTATGAGTTCTCTTTCTTTTTTCACTCAAGTGAGTATGAGTCAGATTATGGGTGACTTCACCAAAAGTAGTGCTGATCTTTTTAAAACGGTTTTAAAAATTGATCCTTTGGACCCGTGGAACATTGGTGGTTGGACGGGAGGCGGTGGCGGCGAGTTACTAGGTGATGCACTCAATCCGTGGTTTATCGCTAATTCCACCAAAGAAATCAAATACTGCATTATCAGTAACGAAAAAAATTTCCCAACGCCAAAATATGTTCTCAATTCCTATATTCGCCAAGCTTTTAGTTATTGGGATGAGCAATTTAAAAGTGGTTTCATAGGTATGAATGGGTTGCGTTTACAAATAGCCAACTATCGTCAAGTCAAATGCGATCATATTGATAAAAATTCCCTAGAAAATACCGATCTTTTTTTCCTCTTCGGCGCGCTCCCCCCGGAACTCTCGGAAGCCTTAAATTCTAAACCCGGTGTCCTTGAGAGACATTTAGCGATAACGGTGAGAACTCATTATGACCCGGAGATTCTGAGGGGAAAAGGTTTTATTTATTTTGCTCCTGAAAAAGGCGAACTCAAAAAAATTACCGATGTATCCTATCCACTATGGCAGGGTTATGAAGGTCCTCAGCGTTTACATCTCAGTATCATTCATGAACTTGGGCATGTGTTCGGTCTTGATCATGAGCAAGGTGGCATAATGGCGCGTGATCTTATTGAAAACATGTTTATGGGTGAGTATCCTTTGTTATTATTTCCCCCTTACTCACCTCTTTATCTCCCCAAAAAATCATGGGGAGGATCATGTATCTCTGGATCGGCTATAGGTACCCCTGTCAAGGAGGGCGTAAGCGTTGATGATCAAGGAGGAAAAGGAAATAACCAAGAAATATCAGACTCTAAGGAAGGGAACAGCCAACCAGTTGCCACTTTATTTTCTGAACCGCTATTTTTTCAGTCTCGTGTTTTTAAGTACTTCTCAGCGCCAGAGGGTCATAACTGCTATAATATGGAATTTAATGCCGACGCGAACGGGCTTCTCGATGTCACATTTAAATCGAAAAAAGGCGGCCAAGCCTATTGGGATTTTACGGTACACGGAAAATTTAGCAGTCGCTTTGGTCAAAAGTTAGAAGAAAAAATACGCCTGTGGTTACCTAAAGAACAAACGGTTTTTCCTGTGTCAGAAGGAAGTCAAATGCGCTATATAACAGGACTTTTTGCTTCAGAAATATCTTGCAAAGGTTTTTTTGAATTTGAGAGGGGTAACGCGAGTGAAGCGATAATCACATTTAAAAGAGATGGGGCTCAAATTGGTGGGGTAAAAGATGGAAAATTTTATCCTAATATTGAGTTCGATAATTATCTTTCCCTATGAATGTGATTTATGATTCTCGTATTGGTTACGTCAAAGTCCAGTTATCGACTGTAATGAAAGTATGAGACCGATTTCATTTTGAGTTCATAATTTGGCAGAATTATTAACTCAAAATTTATTATGCAGCCACTTTTGCTTTATTTGAAAAATTTATTAAATACCCTTTTTGAAGATCTCATTGAGCTTTTATTTGGTGAAGTGAGTGATAAGCTCTGGGGCGCGATTATTTCGCCGCTTTTAGTCTCAGTACCATTCGTTAAAGTGTACTGAGGATTGGCGGTAAGTGCCCCAAAATTTATTTCCCCCGTCCAGTTATTGTATTTATAAGTTATTTTTCCATCAGAATAGCCTAAATATTCAGATGAATTGAAGTTTTCCTTTATATTTTTCGTGATTTCTTCTTTATATGAGCTGCGTTTTATGTGGTTTTTCGTTTTTTCGTCATAATGTAGTGAAGTCTTCAAGAACTTTTCCGTGCAGTCAATAATTTGGGTGCTATTTACATTAATTCTTTGATTTTTACATGGCTTATCGCCATTACTAGATTTCATAATGTAAAGACTATCAAAAGGAATTTTAACGACCAGTGGCGGATTGCCCTCAGGATCCTCTCTTGTATATGTACCCTCTCCCTTCATTGCCCAGTAGCTTTCCCAGTAAGTGTTTGTTAGTGAATTGGGTGGGCAAAGTTCCTCTGTTTCACTATCTGGCAGGTTGTAAAAATCATGGACAGATTTTTGATTGAGACTACTTAAATCGCCATTTTGACATTGAATGAAAAAATAATGTTTCCGGGTCACTTTCCCCCTCAACTCTTTATAGCATTCCCCATTGAGGTCATAACTATAATTAAGATTATAAAAAAGAGTATCTTTTTGAGCTGTTATAACCGCCGCCTTTTGTGCTTCAATGACCGCTGGGCAGGACTCTACGTAAGAAGTGTGTTCCGAAGAACTTGACCGAGCGTAGTCCGATAATTCATCTAGGACATCTGGGTCAAAGTTTAGGTTAGGTAAGTTTGTGGTGGTGTTCCAATCGCCTGTTGTGAAGATGGGGGTTAGCGCAAACACATGAGTGCCGCCATCTGCCGTTACGGGGTTCTTGTTTTGGTTGGCATTCTCTTTCTTTTTATCTAAAAAGTTATTTTTACAACCATTCAAATTAATTCGTCCGTTCTAAAGGTTTAAACCCCCGCCTTTCAGGCGGGTGGCTTTCAGCTAGTGGTTGTATTATTATATCTGGATTATGGATTATAGAATTGGGCCACATACAAAATATAAAATTGAA
>JAUILP010000060.1 GCA_030432875.1 Oligoflexia bacterium
CTAATAGATCCTTGTGATTCTAGAAAGTTAGCTTATACAAAACATCAAAACAAGTAAAAAGTTTACGAAATTATATTTGTTCAACCCGCTTCCAGCCGCGACCAGGCTGAAGGCCGGGAGCGGCTGAATATAACACTTTTTCACTTACCCACATATAGTCCTGAACTAAATCCAATAGAACGATTACGGCTATGGTTAAAGGATAATTTTCTGAGCAATCGTATTATGAAAGACCTATCACACATGACAGATTTAGGGACTGAAGCCTGGAAGCAAATCACTAAAGACAAAGTATAATCTATTTGCCGAGTAAAATATATTACTCTGTAGTGAGAGTGAAACATCTGTTTCACTCTCACTACTATCAATTTTATTTGTTAAATATCTATTGTGGTTTAAAGAAGCAAAGCTTATAAACGCCAGCGGCAAGATGGTCTAAAAGATCTAAGAAGTCCGACTGATCAATGTCCCCTAATTCCAAAAGGCTTTGACATTCTCGAATCGAACCTAAAGCTTGAAAATAAAAACGACGCCGGTCTTTAAAGGTCTGCCTTCCATACCCCTCCGCTAAATTACAAGCAACAGACGATGAGGCTCGGCGAAGCTGGTCTTTAAGGTAATAAGGCAACTTGAGTTCTAAACTCTTTTTGTAAAACTTGACCGCTAACTGATAACTACGAAAATTTTTCATAAAAACCTCCTAAAAAATAAAATCAAGGAGGATGAAAAACAAAAAATAATAATGATCAAGTAAAAAGAACATCTGATGCGGCTTTGAGGAACTTCCTCGATATGTCACTTGACAGACTTGGTTTTGATGAGCATACCGGACTTCTGGTGTTCTGAGATCGGGGAGCGGGCGTATAAGATATCACCCCCCATCACGTATATTTGATATGCAGATAATTGTTACTTTTGAATTAGCCCTTCATAAGACCAAACCGCCGAGGTATTGACTCGCGCTTGTTTTTCTCTAAGAAAATCTTGATCAATATCAATTTCAAGCACGAACTCAGAAAAATCTTCCCAAGTAGCTATACGAGAGGGAATCACTGTACAGAGGAAATTATCTTGACTAACTTCAGTCACTTTTCCCGGGAAATAGTCTGAAGTTTCAATACCCTTTTCATTCTTTCCCCTTACCTTTAACTGGCAGTGCTTACGAAGTGAGGCACTTGCATCCTTTACTGAGAATTTAACCGCAAGTTCATCATTGGGTTTGTAGACCCCAGGAAGGGGCGCCTCAACTGTTAGAGTGAGTTTTGGCACAAGATAGCTAAATTTTCTGCCGTCATCATCTGTAAATATCCCTACATAGGTGTCTTTATTATTGTCACTATTTTGAAAATAAAAAGTTCCGGTTTTTAAGAGATTAAAAATAGGCAGTGCACTCAAAAAATTTAATATATTCATAGTATTATTGACTTTATCGCCATCAACATATTCAGCTGTTTTATCATCAATAAGAACTTGATCACTGCGTTCAAAAGCTACCGTAGTACCCGTAAACCCTCCGACGCGAAACTGAGCCATCATGTTTACAGAGTTTTTGTTTTGCTGGTGAACCAAACTCCAGTGTTGATATAGAGACTCCTGGTTGATGTCCTTTGATTTAACGGTATCCGTCGAACCACAGTTAGTAATTAAAAAGAGAAAAAACAATAAAGAAAGAGATGCGTAAGAAAAAAAATTCATGGGTAACTCCTTTGACGTTTAAAAGACCTTTCTATATACAAAAAACATGCCAGCTTTAGATTTATAACCAAGGGAATTTAATTTGATCTACTCATAGTGCCAAAAATCTTTTAAAGTCATTTCATGAAGACGAAACTCTACTGAGATTTGTCAGACTCCAAAGGGGTTATTATGGTGAACAAAAATGCTTAAAATGATTTTAATGGGGATGCTATTTCTAGGACCTGAAGCTACAGCAGGCGAAAACATACAAAATCCGCTTTACTTTGAGGCTCCGCTTCTTATTCCTGATGTTTCTATTGAATCTGAGGGCGACATTTACCGAAATCTTTTATCCTATCAGTTTTTCCTTCCTTGGGACTGTGCCCCAGAATTCTCCCGAATCCAATTAAAATTAGCCCCACTTGCTCAGTACCAATTTGGTTACAAACAGCAGCGCCTAAAATATGGCGGCAGATTAATCGCACTATTGTATGACGCCAAATCTACCCTGATATTTTCAGATTGGCTTCTCGTCCGTGACTTTGACAGAGAGACTATATCTCACCAAGTTTCTGCTGGAGTCTATCTAGGCCCTTTGATGCTGAGCTTAAATCAAGATCAAAATAGAAATTTTTACAGAAAATCAATTTCCATCGGACTGAGTTTAATAGGATTTTTTACCTCAATGGATTGAGATTTTGGCATAACTCCCCCCCCCAAAAAAAATCCTTTAGCTAGGGAAGAATATTTCCCGTATGAGGAGAAGTGCTTCCTAGGTAAACCTCCGCCAACCTTAGGTATTTGGGGCGATAACGAGCAAATAATTTAGCTTCCTCAGCAAAACGCAAAGAGTCAGAGCGACGTGAAAGCACCGTGCTATAAAGCTTTGCGAGAAGCAGTCGCGCCTCGATCGCTTGTTGATCCATTTTTAAGGCACGCTGCAACTCTTCTTCCATTTCACTAAAATAACTCAATTTTTCAAAATATTGTGCCCTTGCTAAGTGCTGCCTATAAGTAAGAGGGAAAAAGCGAGATCCCTCTTTAATCAAGAGCTCCACCTCATCCAAGCGTTGAAGGGAAATCATGGCCTGCACCAGCTGCCAAAATTTATCAGAACTTATAGTCGATAACCAAGATTCAGAGGAAGTAGACTGAACTGATTCAGTCAGAATCTGGTTGACCAATAACTCTGCAGAAAGGAGGTCCCCAATACCGATCAAAGCAAGGACCTCAGCAATTAAAAAGCTAGGTCGGTCCCCTACTTCATCAATACCGCTCAATATAACCTCCAAGGCGACCTTAGGTAAATCCTCATCAAAATAACACTCTGCCAAAGCCAAATATATTTCTTCCATTTTTGGGTATCTGCTTTTGAGGTTTATAAGAGATAGGCGTCCGACCTTAGTTTCCCCTAAAGCCAGTTGAATTTTAGCTTGCAAAAAACCAAGCAGCGCATTACGTGTCTCCCCCAAGTCAAAACTGGTCCTAAGTTGGCTTGACGCTACATTTAAAGAGTCGCGAGCATAGCTATACTCTCCACGCGCAATAGCCACCTGCGCCATGCCAAGCAATGCATCTACATCATGGTCGTTTTGAGAAAGTTGCTGAAAATAAAATCGTTCGCTTTGTGTAATGTATCCCTTATTTAGTGCTTTCTGAGCCTCATCAAAAGATTTTATTGACCAAAGCAAATCAGGGGCTGATTTCTCCTCATGGTTATTCGATAAAATCTCTTTATCTAGAGCCTTATCGACCTTTTCATATTTAGCACCTGTCGCATCTTTTTTCGTAGCAAAGCTCCAAGCATCTTCCATTGTCGGGAGCTTGGGATTTTTTTCACTTTCATCTTTTGTGATTCCTGTACTGCCGGGAGTGAAACAGCCATTAAGGAATATCAAAAAGATCAAACGGATAAGCTCAGTAAACTTCTTCATTTATTTGCCTCTTTTTTTCCGATTGCGTTTTACTAGCTTCTTCGCCGCTCACCCCATCTTTGGGCTTTCCGAGATAAGCACTTTTAGACAGTCCAACACTTATGTCATTTAAGTTTAAGTTTAAAACGTCTAAACTTTGCGCAACCCAGGAATCATCGCCAAATTCACTAGGCTTTCGCTGTGCCAATAGGGCATTTTCTAGATGAATTCTTTTGCTTAAAGTATCAAAAACCTCGATTTCTTTAAGTAGCGTAGTTTCCCGGCTCAACGGTACTTTTCCCAAACTAGTATAATAAAGGGTTGAATAACCCTCAGCTACATGTGCTGCTACAGTAGCGTAAAGGTACTGAGCCTCCGTAAAATAAGGCTTTTCACCAATTTTAATGACCGCTAGCAAATCCCTCTCAATTTGATAAAATTTTTCTCTTTTAATATCCATAGCAATTCCAGCGGATTTTAAATTTTTACCCTCAATATTTATGGCATTAAATTCATCTATATTACATTTGGCCATCAACATATGAGCTCGTGTCCTGACTAATTTAAGCTCAGGCGAACTAAATTTTTGGCCAGCATACTTAAGTTCTTTAAGTGCTGCTAAAATTTCAGCTCTCGCTTCGGTCAGGTTTTGTCGGGCTAATGCCAAAAATCCCGCGGTAATTTTGCTACGCACACTAAATCGGCGTTCCCGCGCCATTCCCTTCATCTGAGTTACAACTTTAATTGCAGGAACAAAGAGCCCCGCATCAATATATGCCTGCACAGCTTTTTCTAAGTCATCAAAGCGCGCTGTCAAAGTAGGAGCAAAATCACTCCTTAAAGCAAAATAATCCCCGCGTTCAACCCGAAATTCTGGCAGCGAAAACCACTGATTCAGTTTTGCAATACAGTTTTTTATTTTAGAAAACTTGGGATATTTGCGAAGAATAAGCAAATACTCGGCTTTGGCGCTATCGATATCGAGAAGCTCCTCGTAAGCTCCCCCTTTCAAATAAGTAATGTCGGCAGCATGTTCCTTAAAACCCAGGGCCAAATAATTCTTAGCTGTTTCTATTACTTTAGTCCATAGCATTTCCGACTGGTAATGCATGACAGCACTGTGCAAAAGCTGTTCTGCATCAAGTTCATCAGGAAATTCCAAAGCATGCTTGACTAAAAAATCCCCAGCCTCCTCATATGACCCTGAATTTCTGAGCATGTCTTCATGTTGATAAATTGTGGTCTGCAAAATGCTGATGAGTTCATTGCGAAGATTTAGGTTTTTAGCACTAAATTCCTCTAGTCGCAAAAATTCTTTTACATCGACAAGAGTATCAAAAATATTTCCGATCTGTACTCTAGCTTGAGCAATACCCCTGATTGCCGCATTTCTTTCGAAACTTAGTATTGGAGCAAACATAAGAACCTTTCGCCACAGCTTAATCGCAGAAAAAAAGTCCTGGACATCACGCATTGTAGAGGCCGCGAGAAGGAGGGATTCTAAAACGAGATCAGTTTGTTCACTTTTTTGGGCTATAAAATCTGCGCTTTCCAGTAAAATCATTTTGTCAAAATCAGCATCCGGCTCATTATGACTACTTAACGATTCCTGTTTTATGGATACCGCATAATTTTGGCGCACAAGCTTATCTGCGACTGAAATTTGATAAAATAGAATCTCCGAAATTTCCGTTCGCGATAATGAATATTTGTCGCGCATCACCATAAATTCATTTTGGGCAAGGCGAAAATCTTTAGAAAAATATAAGCTTTTTGCAAACAACATCGCCCACATTTTAGCAGCCGAGTTTTCGCTAGAATTTCTAAGCAAAGCAAGGTATAAACGCGACTTGTCAAGTTGATTGCGATTTTCTAACCCAATACCTAAACGATAATGATAAAATGCCAAATAAACGGCTGCTTGATGTGCCAATTCCTTAGCTAAACCACATTCATCCGCATAAGCGCCATAAGTTTTAAAATAAATATGGGATTCATCGAGAAAGAAAGCTAAAGCTGCCATTTGTTCACGCCATGCCACAAGATTGTCTATTCTTCGGTACCCTTCAGCAATGGCTGATAAGGCGCGGGGATAATGCAAAGATTGTGTAATTTTTTTTGCTAAGTAAGGGAGAATAAACCGTACTTTTTCTCTATCTCCCTGTGCCAAAAGACCATTTATAAGGTGAGTTGACAGTTCTGTTATATGCTGGCTATTTTTTCCCGCCAAAGACACTAAAATTTTTTCCCCAGAATACTCCTCTACGTAAATATCGCTGAGTAAAGCCAAAAGGTCATCGGTAAGCTCATCGCCAAAAAGAGATACTTGATATGAATCCCCCAAATAGGTCCATATGTAACGTTCCACATCGTCAAATGAAGCAATGCGATAGGAAGACCAGGCAAGGCGGTAATATACAGATTTGGCTTTTTGATTAAGTTCCTCAGCTGGCAGATAGTCTAACTTTTTTTCCGCGCGTAAAAATGCTTCATGGGCTAATTCATATTTTTGATCCTTAAAAAGTTCATCACCATAATCACGACAACCACGGAACGAAAATTCGCTCTTTCCATCGAAATTGAAAATGGCTCTTACCATTTCCGTTTTAAGTTTTTTATCGCCCATCTCATTAGCTATTTGCCCAAGAAGATACGTGGCTTCTTCCCACAATGCGTGGCCTTTTGCTTCTTCATAAATGATTTTAAAATTAGATATGGCCAAGACCATCGACTCTTTTGCTTGGATTGTATCTTCAGATATGCCTGCCTTTTGATGATAGGCAAGGGCAAGATTAAATAATGTGTACATTTTGTCGGGAGAGTTTTTATGATTTTCAAGTTGCAGGCGATAGGCTTTGATAGCATCATCTAACTCAGCTATCCTTTCAGCGACTAAACCCTTGTGTTTCTCCTTAAATAAGTCCTCAAGGGTATTTTCTTTAGCCTTGAGATTAGCAATCATCTCACTATAGGTCTGATTTTTATAAAATACGCGCTCTGACCAAAACTGTGAAATTACACGAAAAGCATCTTGCTCATTTTTAATAGATAAAAGACCTTCGCTTTCCTTAAAATTTTGTGGAATTTTCTGCCCAAATGCTGGCGATAGTGCATAGGAAAAAAGCACTAATATAAAGAATTTCTTGTTTAGAGGTCCTTTTTTCATTGTTTATTAGAGACTTTCTATAAATATAAAATTGCAATTGTCAGTTTAACCAAAGATCCTGCCTCCATAACTTAGTACGCATCTCATCCTCACGGATTTCATCTAGTTTCAATTCATGCCAAATAGATAGCTCTTGCATTCTTTCCATAGCGTGGCCGCTTAAATTATACCGAATATCTCCCTGCCATTTAATTTGCTTACCGATTGCAGCATCAATGATCTTAAAAATTTCTCGTTTTATAAAATCAATATTTTTTTTATTATTTTCCCCTAGATTAGCGTTTAAATAGTCCATCGTCTGACTGATCTGCCGATAATCTTCTGACGCCTTCTCAAGACCCTGATTAAGACTCTTGAGATAAGCTTGATTATTTTCTTCAACTTCGCTATATATCTCTAATATTGACCTTGTTGTATTTCGCCACTTAGACATAATTTTTGCATAATATTGTATCGAAATATTTGCTGATGATTCATCTAGTTGCAAAGTGAGCCACTGCTCCCAAATGGCATCAATGGCAAGTACGAATATTTTCCGGTCCCGGCTCATGGGATTTTTTTGACTCAGCTCTTTTATTCTTGTTGCCGCGACTCTAGATAAAATTTCTTTCCATTCGGTATTAACGGAAATAAGATTTTTTCCTATAGATTGAATTTCTTGGTCACTAGCATGCGTATTATAGGTTTTTAACGCGCTTAATTCAGCGCTAAGCGACTGATGCTTTATTTTAAGCATTTGAGCATAGTTAAGAAATCTCTGTGACATAAACTGATCACCTAATTCCTTAAATGTCGCGTTACTTCGAATGTCACTCCCAATAATTTTGGAACCCCGCTGCTTTAGAAACTGTATTTTTTGCGCCTTTACGGGATCAATCGACTCCGAGATTGTTACCATGTGATCAATGATACTTTGACCGGCTTCGATGACACTTTTAACAATAGGCCGTAAGCTTTCTATTCTTCTAGCTGCACTTGGATAGAGCTGAAAGTCTCCAACGTTAGCAACCTCAAACCAAGTTAGATCCAAGCGCTTTTTAGTCCTTAACAACTCCTGATTCAATTTAAATAAATTTTTCAAAGTCGCTAACTCAAGCTTTACGGGTTTCGATGCTTCCATGACATACCAAGCTTGTTCTTCTCCTAAGACCGCATTGATGAAAGCAAATAATTTTTGGTTTAAACCACCATCTATTTCTTTTCGCATATTTTTTAAGGTGCTGATATTTTCAGTCGCCAGGGATAGTGCTTTCGCATAGTTTCCGGTATGAGTTAGTAAATAGGGAATAAGCAACCTAATTTTAAACAAAGCTCCAGATCCATAAGTGGACGCCCCATATTTTTCAGCGACACTAAGCGCCTTTACAAAATTTTCAGCTTTAATGAGGGCCACTATACGTTCATAGGTTACATCCTCATGATTTCCTTCATCAACAGCCTGATAAAAGTTTTCCGCTTTTTGTGGCATTTCAAGTAGCATGAGCAGTCGTGCAAGACTAATTCTATACAAATTTTTTAACTTTTCTTCTTCATCACTAACTAAACTTAGGCCACCTAAAAGTTTACTATAAGCGTCTTCATATTTTTTATTGGCAATATTCCCTAAAGAGAATAGAAAAATTGTTTTAGGATCACTCGCTTCTAGCTTTTTAGCTTGCACCATCGTTTCTAGGTGTTTCACCGCCTGTTCGTGTTTACCTAGACGAAAAAACAGTTGCACTGAAGCAAAATACTTGTAAGAAATAGCACCATCTGGAACATTAAGGTTTTGGAGAAAATAGAATTCCTTTTCTAAATCAACCTGCCCTTCATCTTGACTTAAGGCGTTACTATAATCTATCAGTGCACTTTTTACTTTTCCTGGATCCACGGTAGAAGTTATCGATGCCAAATAAATGTGAAGATAATCCCTCATTTTGACATAATTTTTTTGCCTCTTAAAACAAGCGGCAATATTGTAGGCAATTATTCCCTGGCTGCCTGTCATTAACTTTTGCTGATGCTCAGCATAAAACCTAAAAGCAAACTCTGAGGCTAGGCAGCGATCTCCTTGACTAGTTTTTAGGGCCTGTTCCCCTATCATATTTAAATAAAAATCTAGATTTTTTTGAGAATAAAGATTAAAAACATCTCTCTGCTTTTCTAACTGCGACTGAACATGATCCAAATAGGCTTTGACCATTACGGGTTCGGACTCTTGACTGCGCGAATAGGCTAGTGGCAAGGATATTGTAACGGCAAAAAATACATATAAAGACATTTTTCTTAATGTGACAATATAGCCATAAGCCTGAGACTTTTGACCCCAAAAAATAAGAAAATTTAGTCTTTCTCGTTTCATGGTAGCGATATCTTTTCGACGGTTAAATTAACGACACCATCGCGCTCATCAGATCCCCCGAGAGCAATTATATAGTTAATTTTTACATCAACTTCAGGCACAATCACGCTAAATTCATTTTCAACTTTTTTTTGAGCATATTCATCCTGGGCAAAAATCGACTCTTCTGAAACACCCATAGTAATCACAATTTTTGCTTTATGTTCACCTGGGATTAGAGGTCCAAAAAGTAACGGAACTTCTTCATATGAGCGCCAAATTCCCAATTCATCGCGGGCCTCAAAAACAACCTGGTTATCAAGGTATAGTAAAACGTTACGCGGCAAATACAGATTACTTATGTTGTTTTTAAATGAAATTGAGATGAGATTTTTTAATTTCATTGCCGAAATTACTGACTCCTGAATTTTGTCTATGTCCGCATTTAAACCATTAAGTCGTTGTTGCAACTCCTTAAGCTGGGTTTCAATTTGCGTTTTCGTGTATCCGTCGCCATTATCAGCACAAAAGATGACAGAGTTTCGTGATAGAATTAACAGAATAAAAAGGAAAATGAATTTATTAATTTTTGTTATAAGCATAACGAGGCCCTTCTAGAGCAGCTATTTGTTTCATCAACATAACGGCTAATCGGCGGGGGAAATAGAGGACATAATTTTGGGGCAAAATAAGATTTTTATTGCGGTGCAAAACTTTCTCATTTATGCAACCATTATAGCGCATTAGCACTGGAATACTCACTGCAGCCGCCTTTATTAAGGTTTTTATGGGCATTGCCTTTGTTAATCTTACAGGTACTATTTCCAGGTCGCGATCTACTTCGGGAACCTCTTTTTGGTGTCGCAGGTATTCATAGACCTTAGCTACGGCCACAAATTCTGAATAAAAGTTTTTACTAGCAAAACCAAAACTTTTAGATTGATACTTTGATATAATATCCTCTAAATCATCACTACCGACACTGCTTTTTGCACGCCTTATACCGTTTACACCATGATTGTAGGCTGTGATTGCTAAAGGCCATGAGCCTAATTTTAAATAATTCTCTTTAAGCAGACGAGCCGCAGCTCTTGTTGCTTTAAATGGTGAGCCTCTTTCATCAATGAAATTTTTAATGGTTAGGAAGCGTTTGCCTGTTTGCGCCATAAATTGCCAAATTCCAAAAGCACCTACCTTTGATCTTGCTTTCACGTCAAACATCGATTCTACAAAGGCTATGCGCGTAAGTATCTTTGGCATCTTTTCTTCCTCAAAAATATTTTCCATCGTTTCAAGATAATTGGCTGCTCTTTTTGCTGCTAATTTTACCGAGTCGAGTAACCCTATTTGAGTTCGCAGCTGAATTTTACCTAGCAAAAGTTTTTTTAGCTGATGGGCATCCCTACCATAAATCATATATAGGCGCCGCTCAAACGGCCCCATATTCACCGCTTGTTTGCCATATTTTCTATATTTTTCAATGGCTTTTTTGTAATGTTCGAGGTGTTTTGCTGATATTTTTTTCTGCACTGGGGCATCAATATTGCCAACAATTTTGTGCCTCTTGGCCATTTTCTTTAAATCAATAATATCAACTATGATGTCTGGATAGTCTAAGTCATGAACTAAAACTTTTGATTGATCATATTTGAGGAATATTGTCTGCCAAAACCGAATTTGGGATTTTATAATTGGTGATTCGTTTTCTTCTTTTGGCTTTTCAGTTTCATTGGAAGCATAAGGACTCATTATGGCATAGGAAGCTGAAGAAAATAATATGACTTTAGTGCAGGCTAATAAAATTAAAAACTTTCCTAAAAGCCGAGTAGAACGTAAAATATTTGCATCTATTTTTCTTTTGCCTAACAGTAGCATCATTTCTCCTCGCGCCAGAATATTTATCTTTTAAATTTCACAAAGCACACCGTACCCTACTCTGACTTGTATGAAACCAAACAGGGACTATGGTATTAAGAGCTTCTAAATGCTCATCGAGGAACTGATGGATTAGTTAAGGAATAATTTTCCTATTGAGATGGTAGTTAGGAAATATTGCATGAATATTAAAAAAGATTATGGTGACTTATAGTCCCGCTCCCCGGTCTCAGAACACCTGAGACCCGTGATGCGCATCAACACCAAGTCTGTCAAGTGACATATCGAGGAAGTGCCTCAATTTGTATGCCATGTTGTGCTAATTTATGCTGATAAACCAAAAGAATTTTTACAGTGAGGGAGAATTCATGCTATGGCCATCGATGGGTCCGGGCAAGAACATGTGCTACTTCTATGACGATGTCCTCCTGCCCATAGTTCTCCCCAGACTTATCAGTACAAGACCGAAAATTTTTAGAGAAAATACCAATGTTGAGGAAATTCACAGGTTGACAGTAGATGAGACACCATTACACATTTATATCTGGACAGAGCATGGTTTCAAAAACTTCATTGTCGAGAAAGCCCAAAGGCATTTGATATTTTAAAAATTGGCCGTATACCTTGATATCAAGGCAAGCATTTTCATTTGCTTTCAAAACGATTTTTCTTAAAGAATAAAAAATAAATTGGCCCGTTAACGTGGAATTGAGCCAATCGGCGGAAAGACGTTTAGGAATAGTGATGGCATTGTTCAAAACAACTTCATCAATAATATGTGGCGGTATATAGCTTTCGTCTCCACAGTCGCTAACTCGCAGACTGACCGATCTAAAATCTAATTTGCTTTTTTCAAATAAACTTTTATGCCAATCACTATGATCATTAAATAAGGCTGTACACGCGAGTACATCTAAATTCTGGCCCGGTAAAATTCTTTCATTATGTTCATGCCTCTCTAAATCTGAAATGCGATTTTTTTTGTATCTATAGGAAAGATCTTTCCTATAGGGATCAAATACAAAAAAAATGCTAATGGGGTTAACTTTATGGTGTAAAGGGCAAATATGTTTACTTTGACCGATTTCAAAAAATAACTTGGAAGAAGCCTTAGAGTCAAACAAACGATAAGAATTATGCCCCCCTATAAAATCGAACTCAATGCTCGCATAGTAAACACTCACAGAATCGAGATACCCAACCAGTTCATCTATAGCCATAAAAATCAATCGATTACTTTCATTTTTTATTTCTTTAGACTGATCATTTTCGTTTGACCAAACATTGGACCGATAGACCTCATCAGGATAATTAGCCCAACTTGGTGAAAAACTAATATTAATAAGAACAAGAAAAAAAGTGTAACGGCTAAATATATTCATTTTCCTATTGAGCGCAGTTAAAATAATTCTGAGCATCCTAAATTATTTCCTTTTATTAAAGTCCTAGATAAGCGTGACCTGCATTTTTTTTTAACGATTCTAATTGCCATCGGACTGCTTGCGCAAGGTGTTCTTCTTTGACATCTGTACTAAAATCTACATCAGCTACGCTACGTGCTAATCGCAAAACCCTCACGAGAGATCTGCGGTTGAGAGGCTGCTCTGAAACCTTGGCAATAATATTGAGTACCCGGGATTCAGACATTCCTACAGACTGAAGAAGCAAGTTAGAGGTAATATCGCGGTTAAAGCCTATATTCATTTTTTTGTTACGTTCTGAACCAAACTTTATCGCCTGATCAATGGCAATTGATAGCTTTTGAGTCTGGCCTTTTTGATTCTGAGGTGTTTTCTTCGCGAATAAACACTGCTCACCAACGATAAATTCTGGTAACTTGAGATGGATATCAATTCGATTTTGAATAGGACCAGAAATTCTACTATGATATTTTTGAATCATCGTCATCGAACAATTACAGGATCTAATTTTACTGCCAAACCAACCACAAGGGCACTCATTCGCTGCCGCAATCAATAAAATACGCGCAGCCCTAGAAGCCCTAGCTCCGGCTCTTACGATAAGTATTTTTCCCAGTTCCAACGGTTCTCTTAACGATTCGATCAAATCCCGACGATATTCGGGAAACTCGTCTAAAAAGAGAACACCCCCATGTGCTAAAGATATTTCGCCTGGCATATCTGGAGTACCGATTATTGCGGCGGCAGAGGCTTGATGGTGAGGGGCCCTAAAAGGAGGCTTGCCAAAAGCAAGACTTTCACTAATTTTCAAAAAATAAGTTGAATGAATCTTAAGAGCTTCCAAATGATCACGGCGATTCATTTTTGGGAGAATAGACGGGAGCCTTAAAGCTAACATCGATTTCCCGCTCCCAGGCGCACCGCGCAAAAAAACATGGTGCATACCCGTTCCTATAACCTTTAATGCCAGCAAAATTTCATCATTCAAAACCATATCATCAAAATCAATTTCTTGAGTTTTATGTGACGGCTCTTCTAAAACATTTTCATGATTTTCTTGGTAAAATGGCTTTTCAGTTAAAATATTTTTATCAGATTCATTTGTCTTTTCAGTTTCACTTGAGTTATTTGGCAGATAAGCGGTGCTATCTAAAGATAGATTTCGTGAATTTACAGAAAAATATTCCATATCCTCTTTCAAATGGCTATCTTGCATAAAATATTTTAGGACTTGACTCAAGTGTGAAAAACCTAAAATATGAAAATCATCCATTTTTTGATCGATAAGAGTGAGCAAAGCCTGCAATTCAGTCCGGTTGTGGTAAGAAACTATAATGCCTTTCAATCCTGAATTGATGGCACATAAAAAAAATGGTACCACGGCATTTATAGGACGTAGATAGCCATTAAGACCTAGTTCTGCAGCAAACATAAAATGTTCTGGCCCATGAGACCATTTTTTTTCACCACTCAGAAGATGACTAAGGCCCACAGCAATCGCGAGATCAAAATGATTTGCATTTTTTCTTATTTCTGCGGGAGAAAAATTTACAATAATTTTTTTTGCAGGTATTTTTATGCCCAAATTTTCTAAAGCTGATTTAACCCGCTCTTTGCCATCATTGACGAGTTCTCCTGTATTTCCTACAAAACCAAGACCTGAGAACCCTGAGTTTAACCCACATTCTAAGGTGACTTTGACCGCATCGCCATTAGCCATAGATGCTGACTGTACAACAGAAATCATATTTTGCTCCATTCCATAGAGCAAACTTAATAAATTATTAGGCGTCAGTGAAGTGACATTCGGGCATTAGGGGCTTGATTATTAGGCAGGACAACGAATATTGCTTATATTTTTTCAAATTTTACAGGTTGGATAGCATAATACGGAAGTTTTTTTAAAGCCTTTGTTGATTTAAGTTGCTTGTGACCAAGCGAACCCAGGATCGTGGCATCAAGCGCAATGACATAATAAGAAATTTATTGAGGTAACCGGGAATACAAAGAACTTTATTTTTTTTAAAATCTTGGTAGCCTCTTTGGGCAACATCAATAGCTGACATCACAAAAGGCGAACGAAAAAGTGCTGTTGACTCAATACCCGCAACTTGAGAAAATTCTGTAGCCGTTGCCCCTGGGGCTAATAGCGTTACCGAAATGCCTTGATTCTTAAGTTCTTCAGCCAAGCCTTCGCTAAATGAATTTACAAAGGCTTTACTCGCATAATAACAGAGCATAAAGGGACCCGGCTGAAAGCCCGCTGTCGAACCAACAATAAGAATTTTTCCGGCCTTCATTTGCTTCATTGGTTGCAAGAATAGATAGGTAAGCTCCACTAAACTAGCGTTATTTAATTGGATCATGTTGAGTTGAGCATGAAGATCGGTGTCAGCAAATTTGCCACTACATCCTACTCCTGCGTTATTTACTAGGATAGATACGGCTATTTTGTTTTTTTGTGCATATTCGTAAATAAGTCTGGGACCATTTTCCTTACTAAGATCAATCGCGAGAATATCGATCTTTATATTTGGCCACTCTAAAAGAAGTTCATCGCGCAGAACTTTAAGTTTTTCTTCCCTGCGAGCAACAAGAAATAAAGATGAACCATCCTTTGCAAATAACCTAGCGAGTTCTAAACCAATCCCAGAGGAAGCACCGGTTATTAATGCTGTTTGTCTTATTTTTGTCATCTGATGGGTCCTTTACGGGTGTTTAAACACATAAACGGATAGCATAATTGTTAGATTGTTAAAATTTGATGAGTTTTAAGATATTAACATTAGCCTTGCCCTGCATTGAACAGACAAGGACCAAGATAATAGCCGAGCACCTATTTCATAATCATTTTATAGATTTTAATAAAAAATTTTTATTAGATCGCAGCCAATAACGACCGAATAAGCATTAATTTCCTATGAACCGCCATTGGTACCCGTCACCCCGCCATCTGAGGCTTGTGAGTTAATCATTAGAATAGCAGCCCTTGAAGCTTTCGCACCAGGATTGCTTAAAAGGCAACCTCAGATTGCCATTGACGCATAAGTTCATAACCAGCAATAGCGCAGGCATTGCTCACATTGAGAGAGTTTTTTATTCCATAAGTGGGAATTTTTACGATATAGTCTAGTTCATCCAAAGTCTTGCTGTTTAAACCAAAACGTTCATTTCCCATGAACAAAGCGCAAGGCTTAGGAAAATGAAATGCAAATAAGCTTTGCGCATGACTCGTGGTTTCTAGTCCCACTAAACTGTATCCATTTTCTTTCAACTCAAATATCGCATCGTCAATGGAATGATACTTAGTCCAAGGAATATGCAGACTAGACCCAAGAGCGGTTTTTTCTACAATTTTATGTTCAGGAGTAGCAGAGTATCCGCAAAGAAATATTTTTTGTGCGCCAAGACATTCTGCCGTCCTAAATATTGAACCAATATTAAAGGCTGAGCGAATATTTTCTAAAACAATAACCACCGGCTGGTTATTTTTTTTATGTGCAACAGGACGATCTTTATCGTGAACTAAAAAGTCATGATCCTTGTAAAAATGCTGAAATTGACGTTCTATTGGCACAATGATGGGGAGAACTTGCGATAAATCAAGCGAGGGAGATAATAGTTTTTTTTCCAGCTTTCCTATTTCTGATAAATTTTCAGCTAAAGCCTTACCTTCAGGAGTATTTAATGCGGCAATAATTATTTCAATATGATAATTTCTTTTTTTATCGATGTTCCAGGATATTTCCATCATCCTTAGATGTTCAAGTAAAAAATCAATTTGACGCTTTTGATTAAGCGAACAAAAGCGCTTGATAAACTTCTCGTAGCTCATAATTTTATCTCACTATCATTTTTCTATTTTAGTCTCTTACTGTAAACAAGATCCTTTAGAATCATTATATCTACGCTCGCAGAACATTATGAATTCCATTTTATCTTAGCCAAGGGAATTTTAGCCTAAAAATAAAAATATAGTCTGATTTTTATTCGAGTACCGTGATATAATGGAACAAATCAAACAGGGTATTGTATGAGAGACCTTCCGACTAAAATTCTTCGCGACCTCTTACAACAAAGAGGTAAACATACGGAGTCATGGCCCGATCCCTATACAGCAACTTTTTTGAGATTCATGAAGAACAAGCGTCAAAATCGAGATTTTTTGTATCGCGAACTTAGTGATCGTAACCGTCGCATGGAAATCCTCCATATGATTTATTCTGAGAAAGATATCGTTTTTTCAAACGGTGCTAGGATTCCCGCAGCAGAAAATTTGCGCTCATTATATTCATCAACATTTGAATGGTATGTAGCTGAACTTCTATACCGTGAATTTAGCTTTTTTGCTTCTGCATTCGGCCTCAAAATAGCAAACAGCCCTGAAGGTGGTGACTTTGATGTCATTGGTGCGACTCATACTGGGCTTATTGCTATAGAATGCAAATCTGGCAAACCACGAGGGATAGATGAAAATCAAATTATTCAGTTTGTCCGTAGACATCATTTTTTACGAGCAGATTACTCAATTTTTTATATCGACTATAAAGGGCTAGAAGGAAATTTTCCGTTTAAATTTTTTGCTCATGCGGTTCATGGAGCAGTTGAAGACCCTAAGGTTTTTAAGGTTGTTGTTTCAAATGGCGAGAGTAATGCTAATTTCTACCTTGTTGAAGGAGCAAACATTTACGTAGTCGATAATTCTAAAAGCACTGGGAATGTCATTAGAAATTTGCGTTTTGCTATTGATACTCATTATGCCTTAAAGGCTTCACAAAATAGGTTTATGCACTTTGATCCAGATCTATTAAAATCTATTTATCAGCTTGATATTGAATTAGTCTAACCCTTCTTTAAAATCATAGTTTTTAAACGCTAATTCAATCCAAGTTCCTTCGGTACAAATATATTTATGCTTGCTTAATTTGTCTTTATTGTGCATATATCTTTTCTAGTCACGGATTAAATGGCAATTTTTTGAGGAACCTATGATTAGTGCAGATATATATAAAGTTATACATTTAAGTAGTCTGGCTTTTCTTCTTATTGCGCTGGCAGCCTTAATCGGTAGCATTTCTGGCAAAAGCGTTAAGAAAGACGGTGTCACTAAGTTTTTTGCCGCAGTACATGGACTTAGTTTGGCCATACTGCTTATTAGCGGCTTTGGGATGCTTGCACGCCTTGGCTATGATAATTGGCCGGGTTGGGTAATTGGTAAGGTGCTAATATTTATTGCGGTTGCTGGTATTCTGGGGCTCATTTATCGAAAACCCGGTTTAAAATTTGTTATTTTTTTTCTCCTCGGTTCTCTCGTAAGCTTAAGTGCCTACTTAGCTGTTTTAAAACCATTCTAATAGGAATTTCTCGGTACTATTTAGCTTCAAAATTAGCGAATAATACTGCCACTTGCAGATACCAGAACATCCGATAACCGCAGAGGGTACATGAAACCTCAGGTTTATCTGCTTTCATCGTTCTGATGCCCAGTGTTGGGCGGATAAGAGGTTCCTGCGACGCCAAGCTCGATGGCCATTCTGCCATTTAGGCGACGTTTTTACATCTTAAGAGGAATTTGTCAGAGTCTTGACCATAATTTTTGAGCTGGATGGCTTGATACTCTTAACCCCCAAACCTTGTGCTATCGCGCTAAATGGAGCTCACACTACCATAAGTCGAGCTTAATAGCCCGACCAAGATCAACACGCTAAAACGCAAGTGTCTGTTATTTAAGTGTTTTTTTGATTGGTTTTTTTGTTGCTTATGAGGATGGGCTTTTTTCTGTTTATATATCATTGAATTTACATGACATTTTGAGTTTTATTCAAAGTATTGGCGATACTCCCAATAATTGATTACCTTTATTTCTGTACTCGGTAATACATTTAACTCGAGTAAGTGCCAACCTAGGGAGCTTCGCGTAAATATTACCCTGACTAAGTTTTCTTAGTCACAAAATGGGTTAAAAAGTCGGTGGGGGCGCGACCTCTTGTTCCCTGGAATTTCTTCAAAACTATCTTCTTGCTATGGTCAGCAATTTCCTTTCTAACATAAATCTCCTCTCCCCCACAACTTTTTTATCCTAGGGCCAGGGGATAATACATTTAAAATATTCCCTTTTTTCTTTTTTCATCTGCTATTATTCAATAATTTTGCGCTCTTGAGATTTTATCGTGGTCCCATGATGAGACAGATGCTAACGCCATAGTTCTACTCCGCTAAATTGGGGATAACAAGGCGCGAGGATGGGGAAAAAGCGGAGTTTACATTATGGCAAATAAGCATTTTTCCTGGACGAGCAACGCAGTTATCGCCTATTTAACGGAGTAGTAATAGATGAAATAATTGAGAGAAATTGGGTAGTAAGAGTCAATTGATGAGTATGCGACACTTTGTAAGAATTTCTTGGTATTCCTGCTTCGGGTCGCTGCCGATGGTAATGCCGCTTCCCGCAGCAAATTCATATTTATCCTGTTCGAGAAAAGATCTGTAGAGTGTTCTAATGAGTACAGAGGAATGCAATTCTCCTTGAAGTGAAAAATAAAATCCATTCCCCATAAAAAAATGCCTTTTTCTTTGCTCATACTGCTCAATAGCTACCATGACCTCCTTTTTAGGTGCACCCGTCACAGATCCAGAAGGGCAAAGATATTTTAGTAAATCTGTAAAATAACATGGAGAGGTTAACGTTCCTGATATTTTCGCCTCGAGATGGTGGACATGCCGTGAACTTCGCATATGATGGGAAGAAATAACATTAACACTTCTCCTAAGACAAAGGGGATGCATATCGTTTCTTAAAAGATCAACGATGATATGAAGCTCGGACAAGTCCTTCTCACTTTTTAATAGCTTTAAAGCCAAATTTTGGTCTTGGCTGGGACTCTCATGTCTAGCTTGGGTTCCCTTAATGGGGTAGGCATTTAAAGACAAACTATTATTCTCCGGAGTTATTGAAATAAACCGCTCAGGACTCATGGAAAAAATAAAATGCTGCTTATCTTCTAACCAAAACCCATAAGGAGGCGAAGCTAAATACATTTTTTGCGCTAGAGAAGGTCTATTGTTTTCATTTTGTTCATGAGGAGCTGCGCCAAAATACCTCAGAAAATTAAGCTGATAATAACGACCGCGCCGGATATCATCTTTGATTGTCTTTACGGTATCTAAATATTTTCTCTCATCCGAATGAGGCCAAAGCTGCCACTTATATTTGTTATGATCAAAATCACCAAAATTTTGGCTTTCCGCAAGACTAAAACACTTTTTCAGTTCCACAGCATTAACCAAAAACTCAGGATGACAGAGTTCTTTCGTCTCCCAATGAAAACATTTCAGCTCAGCCAAATCCCACTCTAGAAAACTAAACCCACAATAAAATATGGACGAGCGAAAATCATCCGACCTAACACCCATTTTTAGATCATCATAACTTGCTGCCCCTAGAATAATCTGGCGAGAGTAACTCCCCGTGCGCCAATTTTCTTGTTCAGTATCCTTACGCCATGCGATGCTTGAAAGATTATTTTCCGATATTTTTGCGCCTGCTGTGATAAGAATAACTTTGTTTTTAGCATGGCAAAGCCAAGCGACTACGGGAATATCAGTAGGCCACACCGCAAGGACTCGGTAGGGATTAATAAAAGAGATTTCACGACGTGAAAAATTGTCTAACAGGTTAATTTTTTCGGGAGACAACACCAAGGTTCTCGTCTTCAAATTTGTGAAACAAGTACCCTTATAACATAAGTCATATGCAAAAATAAGTAGCGACACCGATACTTTTTTTAATTCCATTTTTTTTTTGCTTTTTCGCTATATTCCAGCAATAATAGCTAGGTTTTTAATGATTATAAGCGTTTTTTATTTTTTATTTTTTTAGGGATTATTTATGGAACCGATCACAGTCAAAAAAATAGCTATTACCGGTGCGGGACAAATGGGATCAGGTATTGCGCAAGTTGCGGCAATGAATGGTTATTTGGTGAAGCTACATGATATAAGTCAGGCTCAATTAGAAAAGGCTTTTGGTCAAATGAAGGTTTCTTTATCTAAGCTTCATGACAAAGGAATAATTTCTGCGGATGCCCGCGAGAACGCTTTAGGCAGCATTAAACTGACGACAAAACTTGAGGACTTAAATGACTCAGATTTTGCCATTGAAGCAATAACCGAAAATGAAGCTGTTAAACTCGATGTCTTTAAAGCGCTCGACAACCTCCTCCCCAAAAAAGCCATAATCGCCTCAAACACATCTTCGATTCCTATTACCCGTCTAGCATCTTCAACTCAGCGCCCTGGACAGGTGATTGGTATGCATTTTATGAATCCCGTACCGCTTATGAAACTCGTCGAGATTATTCCAGGGTTTGCGACGGATCCTGCGGTTACCGCCGCTACAATAGCGTTAGCTGAAAAATTAGGCAAGCAAGTGAGCCAGTCGCAGGATTATCCGGGATTCGTGGTCAATCGCATTCTCATGCCTATGATAAACGAGGCGTTTAATGTCCTCCACGAAAATATTGCTTCCGCAGAGGACATTGATAAAGGAATGAAACTTGGGACAAACCAACCAATGGGCCCACTCACTCTTGCGGATTTTATCGGCTTGGACACCTGTCTAGCTATTATGAGGGTCTTATATCAAGGAACCTTTGATCCTCGTTTTCGTCCGTCACCTTTACTTACCAAATATGTTGAAGCCGGATTTTTAGGCAAAAAAACAGGCCGCGGTGTTTATACTTATTAAAGTTTATAAAAGGAAATATTTTTATGACAAACGAAACGCAAGATTTTGAGCACCTCATCGTTGAGAGCAAAGGAGCTGTTGCGACGATTACGATAAATAGGCCGAAGCAGCTTAATGCTCTCAATGAAGAGGTCCTTTTTGAGCTTGAAGAAGCGATATTTGAGCATCTCGATCCAGAGACCATTCGAGTAATTGTGCTCTGCGGGGCAGGTGATAAGGCATTTGTTGCAGGAGCAGATATCGAAGAAATGCGGGATTTGGGCCCAGAACAAGCGCTCGCGTTCGCACGGCAAGGACAAGCACTGACAAGGGCTTTAGAAACACTGCCCCAAATCGTTATTGCAAAAGTTCAGGGCTTTGCACTTGGCGGTGGCTGTGAGCTTGCGATGGCATGTGATCTAATTATCGCATCTGAAAAAGCTAAGTTTGGTCAACCTGAGGTGGGCCTTGGACTTATCCCGGGGTTTGGCGGAACACAACGCTTAACTCGGCGAGTAGGGCTACCCGTGGCTCTCGATCTCCTTTGTACCGGGAAACAGAGAACGCTTTCCGGATCAGAGGCTTTTACTTTAGGTTTAGTCTCTCGCGTCGTGCATCACGATGCCTTAGACAGCGAGGTAGACAAAGTTGTCAGCGCCATTTTGAAAAATGGCCCAGAAGCTATTGGAGAAGTGAAACGTTTATGCCGAGAGGCTTACAACATGACCTTAGAAGCAGGCTTATCGTCAGAAGCATCGGCGTTCAGCAATTGTTTCGCACGCGAGGAAGCTCAAATTGGTTTAAGTGCCTTTTTAAATAAAACTGATCCAGGATTCGATAAGGTATAGTTTTTAAGACAATACAATATATGACTGCGAGAATTTTGCTTTTTTATGGTTTTATTGCCATAATAGTCACATAAAACGCGGGGATCCTAAATTATTTTCTGGAGAAAGCCATGATTGATTTTGTTGCAAAAGTTCAAAAAGACTTAAAGAATTTACAAAAAACCTTAGAAAAAGAAGGCGAAGACCTTATTAAAAAGCTCAAGCAACTCACAAGCCAGCGCAATATTGACGCAACAAAAAAACAAGTACAGACCTTGGTTGAGAACAAGCTCAAAAAATTTGAGCCTGCGATGCGCACCCTTTACAAGCAAGTATTGTCCAATGCGCAAAAGGCAGGAATTGACGTAAAAAATCTGGAAAAATCATTAAGTAGTGCTGCGAAAACTGCCTCTGCCCTTAAGACTAAGGTAGAAAAAACAGCAGGAAAAAAAGTGAATAAAGCTGTTGAAACAATAAGAAAAAGCAAGGTTGCCAAGAAAGCAGGAATAAAATCTGCAAGCGGTGTCAAAAAAACGGTAAGCGCAAAAAAAAGAACAGCATCACCTGCACGTAAGAAGGCTCCCTCGCAAAAAACAAAAGCAAAAACAAACGCCGAATAAGACAAACGTAACTTAATATCTGTAGATTAAATTGGCAAAAGCGCCCTGATGAGTTGGACTTAAGCAAAAATATGAGTAAGAGTGTGGGACGAGTTCCGTCATCAGGGCAAATAAAAAAATTGCGATTGAATTTGCTCGCGTGGTTTGATGACAATCGGGAGGTGCGCCCTTGGCGTGAGGATTTTAAACGCCTTGCCTCACCATATCCCGTTTGGATAAGCGAGATAATGCTGCAGCAAACCACTATTCCCGTCGTGCTTCCTATTTATACAAATTTTATCAATCGTTACCCAACCGTAAGACATTTGGCTCAAGCACCTTTGGCCGAAGTACTAAATGCGCTTACCGGACTTGGTTATTATCAAAGGTTTCGCAACTTACACAAAGCAGCGCAAAATTTTGTTACCGAAGCTAATAGCGCTGGCGGAACACTAGGCCTTATCAATTGGCCTAAAAACTATGTTGACTGGCTTAAAATCCCAGGTGTTGGCCCTTATACTGCCGGAGCAATTTCTAGTATTGTTTTAGGTGAAGCAAAAGCAGCCGTTGATGGTAATGTAGAACGCATTTTATGCCGCCTACTAGAGATAAAAAATCCTGTATCTGCACCCGGCATCAAAGTTTTTATAAGAGAAATCGCGGAAAAGCTTGTTTGTCCCAATCAACCAGGCAATTTTAATGAAGCTCTTATGGAGCTAGGTCAAAAAATCTGCAAAAAATCGCGCCCTAATTGTCCTCTTTGCCCCCTTAGAAACCAGTGCCAAGCATCAAAACAAGGAACCCAAAATCTTTTACCGAGTAAGTCTACTCTAAAAAAGAAGGTTGAAATTATAAATTTCATCGCACAGGTGCATATTTGGGGAGATAAAATGGGTTTAATCAAAAGAGGCAGCTCTGATACTCGTTTCCTCAAGCAATCAACGGGATTTCCATTGGTTGAAATTAAAGCCCCTGGTGAACATTCCACTAAGATTCTGGAAAGCGGCCTCAGCCATCAACCCAATAATAATGCCTCGCTACAGCTTAGACACCGAATCACTAAGCATGACCTAAGGATTTGGATTAAAATTTATAAATATCAAAATATGTCCCATAGTAATCCTCGCATTTTGTGGTGGAACCAGCTAGAAATTCCTAAAATTATTAATTCCAGCCTGGATAAAAAAATCTTTGATAAAGTTCACTCTGTACTAACGTCATCCTAATATAAGGAACAATAACAATACTGCACAGCTTTAGCGGCATTCTGCGTAGAGCTTTGAAATCCATCCCGCCGTAGGACTAGTTAACTTTAACCATATGTATTCGATTCCTAGCTCACCTTTGCTGCCTTTTTTGCCGCTAGCCGCGAGATCCGAATCGATGACTTTAGTTTGCTCATTTCCCGCGATAGCACCAGCAATTGAAATAGCTGTGCCATCCGCTAAATTTGTGACGATGGGGGCATTTATGCTCGGGGCAGAGCGTATGCGAACCGATTGACTCCCACTGAGGTTTGCAATGCGTAATTCGCTGCACTTGAGTTTATCAGTACCAAAAAACTTAAATTGCCTAATAAATTGATCCCA
>JAUILP010000143.1 GCA_030432875.1 Oligoflexia bacterium
TAGCTTTTTCTAATGCCCCGATGAAGAAATTTAATTATGTTGACAATGCATTACTGGGCGCACTCAAAGTTTTAGAAAAAATCCAGCAACATCGAGGTTTTTATCTTGAGAACTGGCTACAAGAGTTCCAGGTGCGCATTGGGCTAGCCGCAGGATATGCTAATGTTGGCTTTTATGGGACTGCCGAAGCTTTCAAAACTTACACCGCCATCGGTCCCGTTGTGAATTTAGCTGCTCGTTTGTGTTCAGCCTCTAAGCCTAACAAAATTCTAATTTCTAGTGCGACAAAAAAATTAATCAACGATATTTCATCCTTTCATGTTTTAGAAGCAGGGGCATTAAAACTAAAAGGTTTTGAGGAAGATGCAATCTATGGATATTATGTAGATAATGCCTACGATGAAAAAATACTTCCCGAAAATATTGAACTTTGCCCTCAGTGTGAAGGATTACTTGTTTCCAAACAGGATGTAAAAGGAAACTATTATTTTTACTGCAATAACTGTGATGAATCTTCATCTGATGAAGAATTTCCTCCTATCAGTATCTCAGCATAAATCATTTTAACCCAAGAAAATGAGAGATTAGGTGCCTTAATTTGGTTATTTGGCGCCTAGGTCAAATAACAACAAACAATGCTTGATATAATCAAAACAGAAAGCCCCCCTGTGAAGTTCGCTCTGAAATAATTCATACAGCTCTAGCCAACTATTACTTTTATTATTTTTCTGTCTAAAAGAAAAAAAAGCATAACAATCCCTATTTGCTAGGACTCTAAGGACAGGTTGCTTCATTTTTTGATCAATGACTATTAAAGAATATAAATTTGATGCCACATCAAGTACGCTATATAATATTCAAATATATGTCGTAAATATATTTTTAGGTTTTTTGCTAAGATCGTCGACTATCTCGCAACTATTGACATTTTACCGTTCTTATAAATGATAACCCATGCCAATTATTCTTCAGCGTGGAATGTTTTCCGAAACCTAAGCTAAGATTTTTCCTTAGGATGATTTAATGGGGGTGCAGTGAATTTCGAAAATGACCGCTATAGAGCTATCACAGAATTGGTACATGAGGGTATTTTAGAGTTAGATAAAAATGCCACGATAATTTATGCCAACTCTAAAATGGCTCATTTGCTGGGTTTTGCCAAAAACGAAGTCGTCGGAAAAACCTTTTTCTCTCTTTTAAGTGACATTGACAGGAAAAACGCAGAAAATTATTGGCTGCAATGCCAACAGGGCATGAGGGCTGGCATCGATGTTAATTTTCAGGCGAAAGATGGCTCTCAAATTCTGTCACAACTACACATGGTACCCCAAATAGACCAAGGTGAATTTAGTGGCGCTAGCGCCGTTGTCACTGAGGAAAAACAGGGTACCCGAAAAGAATCTCATTTAATTGTCGGCGAAGATAAATTCACCCTCCTCATAAAAAACAGTCGCCATCCGATTTTTATACTTTCTTTGGAAGGTATCATTATATCAGTATCGCGTGCATTTGCTTCGAATCTGAACTACAAAATTGAAGATTTACTAGGCAAACCATTTTCAGCTTTTATTCATCATGAGGACACCTTTGACTTACAAAATTTAGCCCCTGATTCCAGTTTTAGCAAAAATAGAGTCATAGATTTAGAAGTAAGGCTAAAAAGCTATCCAGGCTTATGGAAGTGGCATCATGTGAATGGCATACCCCATTTAGATACTGGGGGAAATATTTGCGGTCTAGAATGCTATGCTGCTGAGATTGAAGGTAAGAAGAATATTGAACGGCTAAGGCTAGAGATGTCGGCAGATCACGAACTTATGCTAAACGCTTCTCCGGCCTTTATTTTTTATAAAGATAAAAACAATCGTTTTATTCATATCAATAATGCCCTAGCCAGTGCCATGGGTATTCCCAAATCGGATATTGAGGGAAAAACGACCTGGGATCTTTATCCAACCGATGCTGCCGAAAATTACTGGGAGGATGACAAAAAAGTTATGGAGTCCCGGGTTCCGCGCCTAAATATTATTGAAAAGATGGAAACTCCTCATGGCGTCATGTGGCTCAGAACAGATAAAATCCCTCATATAGATGACAGAGGCGAAGTTATCGGTATCATCGGCTTTTCCATTGATATTACGGAACTCAAGCAGGCAGAACAGAATCTTTATTCCTTGACGCAACGACTTCAAATCGCCACCCAATCAGCAAATCTCGGTATTTGGGACTGGAATATTATAGACAATAATATGATTTGGGATGACCGCATGCTAGAACTCTACGGACATACCCGTGAATCCTCCCCAGGGGGTATTTTAGCGTGGGAGAGCGGTTTACACCCTGATGACAGGGATAGAACGATTGAAGAATGCCAAGCTGCCTTGCGGGGAGAGAAAGATTTCAAAACAAATTTTAGGACCCTAAACTCCCAGGGAAGAGTTCGGCATATTAAAGCGGATGGCATTGTACTCAGAAATGATAAAGGCGAGCCTCTCCGCATGATTGGTGTGAATAGTGATATAACTGATCAAGTCAATATGCAGGCACAACTTCTGCAAACATCAAAACTTGCCTCTATCGGTACCTTGGCGGCAGGTGTTGCTCACGAAATCAATAACCCCCTGGCTATCATCAAAAGCAATCTTTTTATCCTAGGAGAAAAATTAAAAGCCACAGATTTGGGCTCAAAGTTAGGGATGTTGATTGAAAAGCAAGAACGCGCCGTAGATAGAATTGCGACCATTGTGCGCAGTTTAAGAAATTTTTCCCGATCAGACACCGATGCGACTGAACTTATCGATATCCATCAAGCGATTACGGAGACAGTAAATTTGTGCGAAGCTATTTATAAGAAATCAGGACTGACTATTCAAACCGAATTTGCGAGCAAATCTCCCTTTGTCAAGGCAAACCTAGGAAAACTCGAACAGGTGATTATGAATTTTATGTCAAATGCTAAAGATGCCACGGAATCGAATACCAATGAGGGCGTTATTACCATAAAAACAATGGATGACGGTGAATGTGTACGCATCAAATTTTCTGACAATGGTATAGGTATAAGCAAATCTGATATACCTCACATTTTGGACCCCTTTTTTACGACAAAGCCCCCGGGAAAAGGCACGGGACTTGGTCTTTCGATTTCTAGCTCTATTATTTCTGGGTTTGGCGGTAGTCTTTCCATTGAGAGTGAGGTGGGACTGGGAACATGTATCGAGGTCAAACTGCCGTCAGCAAAGGTTAAAATTAAACCACGGCGTATGCCTGGCGTAATTTAAAGCATCAATACCCAGCATTTTTGGGAGTTCATGCCCTTTTTTCTCTACCCAGATGACAGAGGAATTTAGATTTTGAATTTAGTACTACTAACTTTAGATGATAGTCGATTTACTGCACCTCTAGTTTAAATCACAGCGCAGCTCACTTAAAAAAGCTCCTCCCGAACTAATACTACCTTCTAAGCGAACATCCGCTTGGGTAGCATTCACGAGAGTAAAACTACCGGTTAAGGGACTCAGTCCCGCGTTGTTTTCCGCAATTTTTAGATCAAAGATAGTTGACGCAGGATCTTTTGGCTCAGCAATATTTCCCTTTAGCCACAAAGGCCTTTCAATATTATTAAAAATAGCAAAAGCGATCAAACCACCGCTCTTATTGATTTCTATCTTCCAAGTACGAAAATCTTCATCTTGGCAGCGCCAAAGGCCTGTGTATAGAGGCGCTGCCCCCCCTGTTTCCACCTGATCAGACGAAGTTGAAGTGTCAATTGAACTCGATTGCGTCAGCGTAAAAGTTAAATAATCGTTGCTGATGGTGGCTCTATTTTCTTGCCGAAAAATTTTTGTCAAAAATGAACTGCCAGCAGGCATTAGATTGGGAAGTTCCGAGCTACCTACGGAAAAAAGGAGTTGGTCATCTGGAAATAAAGTAAAAGTGCCTGACAGTTTTTTGCTGATCCCATTTTCTATGATATTTAGGACAAAGCTTTGATCACCTAGCAATATAAGGGACACATTTTGGCTTTGGGTTAAAGTCGTGCTACCTGTTTGTGCCGGGGTTGTCAGGTACCCATCCCAGGTTCCGAAAAGTGAAGAACCAGCCTCTTGATTCGGAGTATCCTCACCTGAAGCGGCATCCAAGACTTTACCTGCTTCGCTGCAGTACGAAGCGAGGAGAAATAAAAACACGGTACCGAGTCGCTTAATGACATTTATTTGAATTAGTTTCTTAGACATGATTTTCTCATTAAATAAGAGG
>JAUILP010000061.1 GCA_030432875.1 Oligoflexia bacterium
TTTGATGGAAGAAAGAAAGTCAAAGCCCTTGCTCATCAGGCGATTAAAAGGGTGGTTAATGGCTAAACCCATCGCCGAAGCGGGTTTGCGAGCTTGCGAGCAAATCCCGCGCAGGCGATGAGTAAATTAGGTTTATAAATACTTGCTCAATTTCAATGGCGCTACAAAAAATATGAGACGATGTTTGGCAGTCAAAATCGATTTCGATAGCTTTTTGATACGCTTTTATTTTGGTGACATTTATAGCCTCATCTATAATCATTTTCAGAGGAACAGCATCAAATTTTTGCGGTTTATCTGGGTTCCCCGAGAATCTCATTAGGCCATTCACAATTTTACTGATTCTTTGAAAGGCGTGTTCTATTTTAGCTAAGTAATTTAGCCCTTTTTCATCGGCCACCGATACATTCTTCCTGAGTCGCGAAAGGGACCCAGAGATAATGGCCAAAGGATTGTTGATTTCGTGTGCAATTCCTGCTGACATGGCTCCCAAAGATGCCAATTTAGCATTGCTAAGGCTTTTTGCTTGTTCTCGTTTGAGTTCCTCTCTAATGTGAATGTCTTCTGTAATATCCATATAAATACTTATCAAAAGGTGCGGATTACCTTCGGCGTCAAAGGTTGGAATGCGCCAAGAGGTATACGTTCGCTGCTTACCACTGAAAGTAAATTCGTGAGCATCTATTTTTTTGATAGCCCTGCTTGTAAAAACTTCTTTATCAATTTCCAAAAGCGTTTGTGATTTTTCAGATGGCAAAAAATCAAAGATAGATTTCCCTAGGATGAATCTAGAGCTAACGCCTAAGACTTCCTCTGCTGATTTATTGACTAGCGAAATTTTTCCATTATTCTTATAGTCCTGTGTGACTATCATGAGCGGAATATTTGCCAAAATGTTTTTCAGGAACAGGTCAGACTCTATTAGTTTTTGTTTCGTCACATGCAGACTATTTATAGACGAAAGCAACTGAGCCTCGCTCTTTTTTACTACCGCCTCATAAATAAAAATGAGAACACCAATAGAAAAAAGAGCGCAGGAAATTTCAATTGCTAAAGTGATATTTGATAAAAACCCTTCGATATGTGGGACCTGCAACTTATCCCCATAAATGGCAAGGATGATAAGATAAAGAGAAAGGTATAGAGTGAAAAATACGGCGCCCTTAGCCCCTGTCAAAAGGCCTGCAAAAACTGGCATAAAAGGCGCGAAAATCACGAATGGTGACTGAACTCCACCGGAGAAAAAAATGGACGTTGAATAGGTAATTATAGTAACAATTACCTGCATTATGGCTGCAAGTCGCATTTTTTTGGGTCTGACAAATAGCACATAATTGAGCGCCGATCCCAATGAGCAAAACCCTGGTAAGGAAACAATTTAAAGGGGATATCATTTTGTTTGTCATCTTTTATTATTAATTATAGATGGTTATAAGATATTTTTGCAGAAGGTTTTTGTTTGCTGGCCCTGAGTTTGTTTACCCAAAACAACCCTGTGATATCTCAAATCTGTTAGAGGCAATTTTTTCTCTTTAATTTTCAGAAAGGGCTACCGATAGCAGACAATATGAGATGAGGAGAGTTGGTGAATAATAAACTCCCTGAAATAATTTTTTTAAAAATTAAGGAAGAGTATTGCCTAAGCATCTGCAAAAATTAATATTTTTCACCATGTACCTCAACATGAACCCCTTGGCTTTTGGGGGCGAAGAAACGCAGCCTTTTCTCTACCGTAGTGCTTATTTTTTAGGGCGCGGACATACGGGTATTGCGACTGCTGACAATGAAGACGCCATTTTTTATAATCCCGCGGGGATTGCTCAGGGTAACAGTCTCTATAAGAAAACCATTCTTGCGTCACCATTTTTTGAAATTAGTGATGATACAAAAAATCTTATTCGTGAAGCGGTTATTGAAAAAAATTTTTCAACAGATACTTTAAAGGCTCACATTGGTAAACCGCAGCATTTTGGTTTTAACAATTTCACGGGGGTTATTTTTAGGCGAGCGGCTCTAGGATTGTTTGGATCAACAGAAAGCGATATCCTTGTTTACAAGGATCCAAATGCGAGCGCTCTGGAAGCCGTAAAAGCCAGAAGCCAAGGCAACGCAGGGATGACATTTACCCTCGCGGATAACGTTTTTTTTGATAACTTATATCTTGGCGTTACTGCATATTATCTTTACCGTGGTGAGGCCAAAATAGACGTGAGCTTAAGTGAATACGATAGTTTGGGCGATAATGCCCTGTCGGACGCGATGGGCTATGGTCTTGGCACCGGTGCAGATGTAGGACTGATGTATGCCGTTGAGTCAGGGCGACATGGCTGGAATCTGGGACTCACGATTAAAAACCTCGGCGATACATCTTTTGCTTCAGAGGTTGAAAACCTTGATTTGGATCCCTTACTGCAGACTGTTAACGTTGGGTTTGCCTATAAGACGACCACCCATGTTTCAAAAATGCAGGTCTTTGCTGACTTTCATGATGCCACTAATGCCTATGGATCAAACACATTTTTAAAATCTCATCTGGGTGTTGAGCTAAACGTCAAAAATTTTATTGGCTTTACCGGAGGGGTAAACCAGGGATATTTAACCGGGGGATGTTTTCTTAATATTTATTTTTTAAGGCTTGATATTGGGGGCTACGGCGAAGAAGCCTGGGGGCACGCCGGACTTAGGCCAGATTACCGCTATTATATGCGAATTGCGGGAGGATTTTAAGTGAAAAATTTGGCCCGGTCACGTATAAAAATAACATTTAAAAAAATGGTCTACATAGCATTGTTAACAATCTGTTTTGGGTGTGGTCCTAACCTCTTTAAATCGGCTGATCCAGCCGATCCGGACGAAAGAGCCGTGCGGTACCTTGAAGATGGTAAACCGGATGCGGCGAAAAAACTTCTTGAAGACAAGCTCGGTGCAGAGGTTAAGGACTTACTCGCGGGTACGGCAACGGGGTCAGAACTCAGCACAGCTCTCTATGCCGCTATAGGAGATGATGAAAAAAAGCTGGGTTACCTTTCTATTTTATCTTCTGCCTATGCTCAAATAGTTGGTCTTGATCCTTTAGACTTGGCGTTAAAGTTGGCTGAAAGTAAAAGTACAACCGCCAGTAGCAGTGGAGCGCTGAAGTTGGCAGCTGATGCGAGCATGGGTAATGGCGTCACGGCCTTGTTTCCCGTTTTGCCCGCTGCGACTAATGAAAATATATCTTATGTCGAAAAGGCACTCGCCATCCTTCAGGCGATACCTGCAGGATATATGAAAGCAGGAGATGTCTTTAAACAGGGACTGTTTATGACCTCTCTTTTTTCCCTGAGAATGAAAAAGCTTGATACTGATGGTGATGGCTTAGTTTCAGCCCTTGAAGCGTTAGACATAAGTCTTGATGATGCGAGTGGCATTCTATCTAACCTTGGAAACGCGATATCTTCTATAGCAGCTTATGCAAGTGCTGGGGGTGATTCTTCAGCTCAGATTGCTGAAGAACAACTCACGACGTTTCAAACGAGTATCGACAGTGCTGAAGGGGACGATGCGGCTGAAAAATTGAAAAATTTTATTGCCTCTAGCGGCGGATAAGAGCGGATTGAAATATGGCAACCTGTTAAAAAAAATAGCAATTTTAAAAATCAACCGCTGTAGAAAAAAATAATTTTGTTACCATTAAAGATTTTTTGACTGTGGTCGATAAGAAGAGAGTAGCTTGTTGAGCTTATGCTCACAAAGACAAAAGAAGGCAGGGGTATAACATATACTCCATTAAATATGCCTTCTTTTTTCTTTTTTATTCTAAGGGCGCGCGTTCATTGCGTCCGGTTCCCAGATTTATTCTTCTCGGATTAAAGGGGGCAGACCTCGAAAGGGTGGGATAAGTGTGTTCCTTGGGTAGGAGGGAAACACATGAGTATTTACCCTTTGCTGCAGAATTTCGGGGCAGGGGTCTTCAGCTCCGATGGGGGCAGTACATTTTTTAAAAAGAGCCAAGGCGTCAATGATATTCATGGTCGGTTCGTCAAAATGGTACTGGGGAGTCTTTACTGCTGGGTCTGTTCCCTGACAGATCGTACCGCGAGCTTGCTGCCACACGACAATGGCGAGAGGATTTTGCTCACAGGAACAATTAATCGCTGTGCGTGAAATGACACTTGAACAGCTGGTTCCTCTTAGTTTGCGACATAAGACGATATGGCCGCTTGGTTCACTCAAAGAATTATCTATCATTTTTACGCAATGTGACCCTATATCGGTAATGTGGAAATTGCTTGGTGCAAGAATTTTTATTCCGAGAAATTTTAAATTTACCATGCGGCAAGGGTTGCCAAAATCTAAAGCTCGCGAGCAAGGAGAGGCGATGCCGGTTAAATTAAATTCATTTATTTCCTTAGGCCCAGACCCTAGGGGCAAGCGAGCAAATAAGGGGTTTGCATAGCAAAAAAGAGAAAACAGAACCGAGCAAATGAAAACAAACGGTTTATCCCATGCTTTTGTGTTAATGAGCTTGGGCATTTATTTCTCCTTTATTTTTGGGCTCCCCGCTAAGGGGGTCTCGCAAACAGTCGTTTGCTTCTTTTGTCTCAGGTGGCCCAAGCTCAAAAAAACTCATGTGTAGCTGAAAAACTTCCTGGCTATTGGGGCTGGTAAACTGGGTTTCAATCTCCTGCTTAAATTGATTAAAAGCTTTAATAACTTCTGGCATTTTTGCTCTATCAAACAAAAAACTGCGACCAGAAACAATGCGATCAGTTCCTTTTTGGCTGATCAATGCTTTTTTGCCAGCTTCAAAAAGCTCTAAGTGAGCTTTTTTTAACGCGAGATGGGTTAAATTATCACCACTCGCCAAATAGGGGGCGACCGCTTTGACCAAGCCATTTTCGATTTTCCAGAGCCCGCTCTTAATCAGCGTTTCAATCCTTTTATCGAGCTCTTCATTGCTAAGTCGGTTATTCATGGCTTTTTGTAGCCAGTTTACATTAAATTTAAACTTTTTTGATTTTACCAGCGTATATAAGCGCATGTTAATGGGGTCCGCCAAAATATCGAGATGGTCAAAACTCATCATTTCAAATTCGGCGTCTTGCGCTTGGCGAATCCGCTCTAACTCTTCCAAAATTTCATATTTTCGTGTTTCTGATGTTCCTTTATCCAGCTCAACAAGTAGCATCAAAAAATCACGTTCCTTGGGGTCGAGATCAAGACCGTTTGCAAACTTTATAGCCATATCACGCGAGAGTGAGCGCGTCCCATTGACGACCATAAAAAAATAGGATGGTGAACGAATTCCTGCCCGTCTCGCAAAATAGCGCGCAGAAAAAGCGGGTTTGGTATTTTTTAACCATTCATATCGTGCTTTAAAAAAGGTCCGATAGTCTTGGAATTGATAAATTCTAATACTCATAAGGCCGCTATATCAACATGTGGACAACTTAGCAAGCTTTTGTGCACAAGCCTAAAAAAAATTGTTTGTGTTTACCTAAAGTCCCATATCCCGCTCTGTTATCTGGGGAGGCTTAGGCGGTTAAGTAGTGGAAAATATAAAATATAATATATTAATAATACAGGGTATTTAACCCCGTCTTAGGTATTTATTACAGACCGCCGATGGCAGTAATAATTAGGCACCATGATATATCTAGAGGAACTCATCTGATTTTAAAGTTTTTCCTTTGTGAGGATATCTATCATGGTCATGGTACAAAATTTGACGCATTTACTGCGGATTATTACGGCAGTTTTTTTAATAACATATGCGGGCAACTCTTTAAACGCTGTTGAAATGCCCGCAAATAAGGCTCATCAAAAAATGCCTCAGACTATAGATAAAATTGCTTCGGTATCAAGGCTGGAAAGTTCAATTTTGGTTAAAGTTAATGCTCGAAAATTAAAGACAATTCATAAAAATCAAGCGAATATGAAATTTTTGGATGCCACCACCCAGGAATTAAGCAAAATACTCAAGGAGTAGGAGGATTTCTCCTGTTATTAATTCTGCCTTTATTTTTTTAATTCTTCTCCCGACAGAATTTTTTTTTATGGTACACTCTAGTCTCTAGTTTTTTACTCAGTGAGGAAAGGATGATTTTTCTTGCTACAGCAAAGAGCTTATAGATTTTTTTATGTAAATAGATAGAATGACAGTTCTGTCTATAGTCAAGTTCTCTTTATTACAGAAATGAAGGAGGAGATATGTCTCTAAAAGTCGGGATCAATGGGTTTGGTCGTATCGGTAGAGCAGTGGTTCGCGCAAGTCTTGCTAAAGAGCATAATGATATCGAAATTGTCCATGTTAACGATTTGTTTGATTGTGAGTCTAATGCTCATTTACTCGAGTATGACAGCGTACATGGCAAAATCGGTGTTCCGGTGAGCCATACAGAAAACAGCATACGTATTGGGGAAAAAACCATAACGTTTTCCAGTGAGAGAGATCCCGCAAATATTGCTTGGGGCAAATATGGTGTTGATATCGTACTTGAGTGCACAGGCGTTTTTAGAAAGCGTGCAGACGCTGAAAAGCATATGGCAGCAGGAGCTAAAAAAGTGCTTATTTCTGCACCTGGCTCAGGCGAAGATTTGACTGTTGTTAAAGGCGTGAACTGCGACAAGCTTAAGCCAGAACATAAGATTGTGTCTAATGGTAGCTGCACTACCAATTGCCTGGCTCCTGTGGCTAAGATCATCCACGAAAAATTCCATATCCTTAGTGGTTATATGACGACCGTCCATTCCTATACGAGAGATCAGGAGCTTCTTGATTCACCTCATAAAGATTTGCGGCGTGCAAGAGCTGCAGCTCTAAATATCATTCCAACGACAACAGGTGCGGCAAAAGCACTTGGTTTAGTTATCCCTGAGCTTAAGGGCAAATTAGATGGTATCGCTTTGCGTGTCCCGACTGCCAATGTTTCGTTAGTGGATGTTTGCTTTAATGTGCGCGACAAAACAACAAAAGATCAGGTAAATGATGCTCTTGCATTAGCAAGTGAAAGTGGCAGCCTCAAAGGAATTATGGGTTATTCTAATCGTCCTCTTGTTTCTCAGGATTTTATGAGTGATAGTCGCTCTAGTATTGTCGACGGGTTATCGACCGCAGTAATGGACGGCACGCTTGTCAAGGTTATGTCCTGGTATGACAATGAAATGGGATTTAGTTACCGGATGTTAGATATTGCCCGTTTAATGTTTAAGGGCTAAATCAGTTAGATTTGTTACAAATAATGTTAGTGTAAAATATGACTCAAGGTTGGGATTACCTAAATGTGGGATCCCAGCCCGCCTGTCCTGTGTTTTCAGAATATGAAATTCTCCACGAGGTTGATAAAATGACCAGAGGAACTGGCAATAAAATTATTACTCTGAGCCGCAAAGAAGTCTTAGAGGCTTTAGCGAACACCCGCGATTTATCGAGTCGGGATATGCGAAAAGCAAATTTAGTCAAAATTGATTTTAGTAACTGTGATTTAAGAACAGCTAATTTTTCTTATGCCAACTTAAAAGATGCTAATTTCAAAAATGCGGACCTTAGAGGGGCTTCATTGTGGAATGCTAATCTTGAGGGCGCTGACTTTAGCGGTGCCAATTTAGAAGATGCTGATTTGGATTATGCCAAAATCAGAGGGGCCTTGTTTTTTAATGCCAGCTTACGTCGCGCGACTTTGCCCATAGAGCTGATTTCCAAAGAAGAAATTATGAAATCTGTGAGTAATGGTACCCGGGTTGGGCAGTCGCGATTTTCAAAGTAAAATGTACAAAGTTTTTGGTTCTAGTACTACTCCGTTAAATAGGCGATAACTACGTTGCTCGTCCAGGAAAAATGCTCATTTACCATAATGTAAACTCCGCTTTTTCCCCATCTTCGCGCCGCCTAGTTATCCCCAATTTAACGGAGTAGTATTAGGTGTGTGAGTTCAGCTCTTGGCTACCTAACGTACCTTGGCTAATCCTCGCAATGCTTAAATTTAAGCGTTTTTCGCTTAAGATATTCTTGCGCTTAAAATTTTTGCTCAAAAAGTATTCCAGTTTTTTTCGACTTTTTACGGGGATTGATTGCTTTTCGTTATAGTCACTACCTTCCATAGATTTTTCCATAGGGGCCATAATCTCATCATAAAGAGTTTTATCCGTGACCATACTGGGTAAAATGGCACCTATACGACCTAGGCGCCGCAATGCCTGCTGACTTACGGTGTCTTGCTTATATTCCTGAGCATTTATTTCCAAATTGCAGATAGTCGCCCCAAGAAATAAGTGCCAAAAGCGCGTGATAGTTTTGTGGCTGATATTTTGTGTTTCTGAGTAGCTCGTCCATAACTGTGGGACAGGGGTTCGCATAAGCTTTTTGTATAAAATGTCCTGTTCTTTTAAGGTAGAGTTTTGCTGTAGATGATTGATAGCCATCTTCGGGGGACTAGGGGTTTTAAGCTCGGAGGTTTTTTGCCTACTGTGATCTTGCTCAGTGTTATTGGGGGCAAATTGCGGTTTATACCGGCAAAATAACTCGAAATTGTGCTCAAAGCGAAAATCTTCCACTCTATCCTCAATTTGATCCGGAGTCGGTGGACACCACAAGGGATTAGGAAGGTCATCGAGCTCGCCGTTGCGGTCAAACAGACCTATAATTTCAAAGCCGTTTTCTTCTAATTTGCTTTTCCAAGAGAGATAACTCAGGGGAAGCACTCTTGGGTGAAAAAAAGCATCGACAAAGTGAGGGGTATTTTCTCTCTTCATCATCCATGGCCTCACTCTTTTGCCATAATATAGGGGAAAGAGTTTAGCGAGGAGTTGGAGTAAGTGCCGCGCTTCCCTGAGATCATCTGGGTCGTAAGGGGTAAGTTTCATAATACGAAAGACTTTAGACACCTGCCCAAGCCAATAACGTGCGGTTGGGTTGTAGACCATAAGGCGCATCGTCGTTCCAGGAACGCAAACTTTAGCTAGGAGGTGCAGGGTTTGTGAAGGGGCAGCCAAATGATGTAAGACTCCGTAGCACTCGAGATGATTAAATTTTTGGTTTTCTGCGATACATGACCTCAGAAGATCATTAATATCGCGAGCTTCATAGGCAATATTCGGTTTTTTTCTCAGCCAAAAACTTTTCGCCATTTTTCGTGACATTCGCTTAATATTGGCGTGAGCCAAATCATTGCACACGATTTCATGTTTAATGGGCGCAACCCAGTGCGCGAATCCCACAGCTTGGGTGTCTCCAGAGCCAATAATCAGTGAACGCTTGGCAGGAGCTGACTTATCTGGGTTTGGCAGATCAAGTCCAAGAGATTTGGCAAGGTACTCACTAAAACTCGGGGCAAGGGTGTATGCTTCAGACCATTTTAATCTAGCCCATAGGGGATAGGCAGGAAAAGGAAATTTATTGTACAGACTGGCGACTTTTTGGGTGATACCCTTTTCCGCTGGTGTGGTTTGCATATGTGCTGTGACCCCAGATGGAGATTGTTTTCTTAAATAATATCAGTGACACCCGGTATATGATAATAAAATATGCTAGGGAAATTTTGGTAATCCTTTGATAGGATACGCATAAGAAAATGTGAGGAAGAAATTTATGACCGATTTTTGGCAAAATTGCTGGGAAAATAAACGCACCCCCTGGGATTTGGGCGGAAGTCACCCCCTGCTGCCCAGGCTATGGGAGCTCATGGAACAATATAGTCCCCACAAAAAATTTTTAAGGGCTCTGGTACCTGGGGCAGGTAAAGGTCATGATGGACACTGGCTGAGCCAGGTGATTCCTTATGTTGTCGTGAGTGATTTAATTCCCGAGGCTGTTTCTACGGCTAAAAAGCTCTATGGTCAAAATCCAGGGCTTGATTTTTTAGTACATAACGCCCTCCTGCCATATCCTGAGAATCTTGAAGCGAGCGACGTCATATATGACCGTGCTATGCTCTGTGCTTTGCCAGCAAAACTCCGCAAAGAATACGTGCAGGCTTGCTACAATCAATTGACTAACAAAGGTGTTTTTATGGGAATTGTCTTTGCTGCCGTTACTAACGAGGAGGGTCCTCCTTTCGCAGTTTCTTCGTCTGAGCTCCTCGCGCTTTTTCCTGAGCCCATATGGCAGCCCCTGTTTATGCAAGAGTGTCATGACGGTGCGACAAATGAAGTAATCACAGTAGAAAATCTCATTGCGTTTATTAAGGTATAATTTTTTATGGGTGACCAAGAGCAAAAAATTGAGAGGCTTGCTGCTTCAATTTTAGAAAATAAAAAGGCCTATTATAGTGGAAAACCAAAAATTTCGGATGAAGAATATGATGCTATTGAGGAGGAACTTCGGCGCTTAGCACCTGGTCATCCCGCGCTGAAACTGGTTGGTTATGAACTTCAGGGCAAGGTAAAAAAAGTTCGCCACGAAGTTCCTATGCTTTCTTTGGCAAAAACCTACGACTTCAATGAGCTAAAAGCCTGGAGAAAAAATGAAGCTGTTGTCGGTATGCTCAAGGTCGATGGTAATAGTCTCAGTCTTGTTTATAAAAAAGGGGTGCTGAGTCTTGGAAAAACACGAGGAAACGGCGAAGAAGGTGAAGACGTCACCGAAAAAATTTTTTGGATCAGCCGAATTGTTAAAAACTTAAAAGCGGCTGATGATCTAGAAATTCGCGGCGAAATCTACTGTAAAGAAAGCCAGTTTGTCCGTTTATGTGATGAAATGCATCAGCGTGGTTTAGACATACCAACGAATCCCCGTAATATCGTCGCCGGAATCCTTGGCCGAAAAGAGCATATAGATCTTTTGAGCTTTTGTGATTTTTTTGCCTTTGATCTTATAAAAGATGATTTAACCATAACTAAAGAAATAGAAAAATTTTCGTTACTAGAGGCTATGGGTTTTGCTACCCCTTTGCCCAAGCTTTTACGCACAGATGATGAACTAAGGCTCTATCTTGAGTTCGTCAGGCAAAAAATGGAAGAAGATGAAATAGGCATTGATGGTGCGGTTTTTTCTTATGATGACTTGAGCAGTCATAAGGATCTGGGAAGCACCAGTCATCATCCTCGCTACAAACTGAGTTTTAAGTGGCAGGGTCAGACAGCCACGAGCAAAATCCAAGCAATACTATGGTCTACAAGCCGCCTGGGTATCGTGACCCCGGTGGCAAAAATTACGCCTGTACTTTTAAGCGGGGCAGAAATCAGCAGTGTGACGCTTCATAATGCCGCCCATGTTAGGCTTTACAATCTTAAAAGTGGCGATGAAATTGAGATTGTTCGGTCGGGGGAAGTTATTCCTAAGTTCCTACGCGTAACCAAGAGTGGTGACGGAAATGTTGTACTGCCCCGGGTTTGCCCGTCATGTGATGCGGCGCTGCTTGATGATAAAGTGCGCCTATTCTGCCCCAATACGGATAATTGTCCAGCTCAGGGGCTGGGGCAAATTCTCAACTGGGTTTCCTGCGTCGGCATTGATGATCTCAGTGAAAAACGGTTGCAAAGTATGATCGCGCTTGGGTTAGTGAAATCTCCAGAAGATCTCTATAAACTCAGTGACCAAGATCTGCTACGCCTACCTCTGACCAAGGAAAAAATGGCCCTTAAACTCATCAGCAATATTCAGGGATCGCGAAATTTGCCTTTGGCGCGGTTTCTTTACGGCCTGGGTATCAAAGGGGGAGGCCTTGCCACCTGGGAACTTGTTCTCAGTGAATATCCAGAGCTAGAACAGGTTATGTCTTTAAGTGAAAATGATTTGATAAAAATCAAGGGATTTGCCGAGAAAAGTGCAGGGGATTTAGTTACTGGACTTGGCGAAAAAAAATCGCTGATTGAACGATTGCTCGCTGCCGGCGTTGTTCCCGTGAGTAAAATGAATGTCGGTGAGCAGAAGGGGGTATTCCTTGGCAAAACCTTTGTCATTACAGGTGCCCTATCTCAGCCTCGAAGCGCTATTGAAGCAAAAATTAAGGCAGCTGGGGGAAAAATTTCAGCAGCTGTGACCGAAAAGACATCGGCTTTGATCACCAATGATTCTGAAAGCGGCTCCACAAAAGCAAAAAAAGCGCTGGCTCTTGGTATTCCAATTTGGAGTGAAGGCGAATTGGCTGAAAAAATACAGCAAACGTAACGTGATAGGACTGAAAAACTATTTCATTTCTGCCAAGACTTTAATGGCATCATGCTCTGTAAATATGCCAAGAGCATTATGCAAATGGTCTACCACGATAGCGGCTCCTAAGCCTTGTCGGGACATTTCCTGGCAAACGGTGCTGAGGAGATCCTCAGCTCTGACGGTAAAAGGCTCGACAGTCATAACTTTGCCGACAATGGTATGCTTTATATCAATGTGATCAAAAACCTCAAGGAGAGCGATATCTCGATTTGAGATCATGCCAACGACTTTGCCTCCGGACCTCACAGGGAGATGGCGAATGCCAAATTCAGCCATGCGTTTTTTGGCATTGAGTACGGTTTCATGGGGTTCTATCCCGTGAAGTTCACGGGTCATGACTTCGTTTATTTTGGTATTTTTAAACATATCTTTTCCTCTATCAACCAATAACAGTTAAAATGAGTAATTGTTGGGGATAGTAATAATCCAGAAGCATAGGGTACCTTATTTTTAGGTTCCTTTAAATAACGAAAACATTCGATTAAATACTAACCATAACCATATGATAAGAAAATATATTTACATAAGCCTCGGTTTTTTAAGTTTGGTCCTAGGCGTGATTGGTGCCTTTTTGCCTATTATGCCGACAGCGCCGTTTATTATTTTGGGTGCTTTTTTCTTTTCCAAGGGCTCCCCAAAAATCCACGATTGGTTACTCTCTAGACCCTATTTTGGACCTATGGTGCATCAGTGGCGCGAGCATGGTTGCATAAGTCTTAGGGCAAAGATCTGGGCAACGCTTCTTATGATGGGGACTGTTGTTTCAAGTAGCATCCTACTTCATAATAAATGGTGGTTTCTTGTTATCATTATTCTGATTGTGGCTTCTGTACTCGGCTTTATTTGGACCAGACCCCATTGTCCCAAAAAGAAAACGCATTAACCCCAATGTTTAAAAAACGTGGTTAAAGTAAGCCCAATTAATAGAAAAGACTCTCATCTTCGGCCCACTAAAAACTAAGTCAGGGATTTAAATTGACTATTCGGCCAATCCTTTAATTTTATAAGCAATTTAAACAAAAGACTTGAATAATTTTAGAGACTTGTGATATTCAAATCTCATAGCTCATTGCATCATTACTTTATATAATGCCGCAGTTAGAGGAGGTTTATAAAACCGGTAACTCTTGAGGAGGTTTAGTTCATGGTATTTTTGTCTTCGCCTTTTGACCATCCGCGTCGCAGGGTCAACTTTGTTTCTTTCTTAACATGGCTGGCAATGGTTGGTTATTTTGGCGTAATAAATATTAGCGGCTGCGCCAAAAATCCTCCTAAGCAAATATCATATGGTGAAGACGCAGCGCTCGTTGCCAAGAGTGATTTGCAGGGTGAATTTTTTTTGGAGGAGCTACTCGCTCGAGGAGATAAACTCAGCATCCTTAGCCAATATGTGGCCAAGGGCTATAAAAATTCTGCACTATTACTGAGCTCGTCTGAACCTATTAACCTTGCTAACAATCAAGCTTCGGTCAGATTTGAAATTATGACCAGATACTTAACTGTCCACGGAAAGGCGGCGGGACAAAGCGATTATGAAGCACTTTATAGTTTTGACATCAGTCATTATGATTTGGTGCCCAGTCATACCGCAAAAGGCGAGGCAACGCGGTATTTGGTTCGTGATCAATTGACCCATATCAATGCTAAAGATCGCGCCTATATAGATATCAGTAATCTCGACACCCCGATCTTTTTTAAGCCAGATAATAACACCGATATTTCTTTTTTTCGCGTTAGCCAGCTACAAGGCTCCGAGTGGCTAGCAAATGAACCGATTCCTGGCATAAGTGAATTCAGCAAATCAAAGCTAATAGAATCTGGTCGTTTAACGCCTACTGATCACGTCGTAATGATTTTTGAAGAAACACAAATAAAATATGTAAAAGAAGCAACTGATAAAACTCAAACAATATTATTCTATTTACCAAATCCCAGTTATGTTGATTTGCTTCGCGCTACAGAAATCATTAATGGCCAAGAAGAGCCTACGCCAAGAGTGGTTGCGATAAAGAAAGGTGAGTGGCAAAGCCGCAAATATATTGCCCTCTCGAATAATGAATCGCTTGATGACCGTGGGCCCAATCCCAATGATTTAAAAAACATGTACCTGGGAAGTGATATAGCCGACGCTTATGTTTTTGAGGGAGATTTTGCCAGCATTCCGGTTTTACGTGATGTCGATCAGCATGAGATAAAGAAACAGCTCCTTGGAGGGGGGTATTATACCTTAAATATTGGTGACCGCATCGACGTTTTGCGCAGCGAAGATTATCTTTATTTTGCGCGCAGTATCAAACAGACAATTAAGGGCGGTGAACGCCGGGGTCAGGAAGAAACCGTCCAGCAAAACCTAGTTGTTTTTCCCATCGGCCACTGGGATTTTGTCAATGCTCTAGACTCCCGGACCGGGGAAAAAACCATGATGTGGACTAGGGATAATCGGCAACGAAATTGGGCCGAGCGTACTTATATCGAAGTTAATCCCAAGTCAGCTCAGTTTGGAGTTCTCGATAGCCGAATCAAAGACTCGATTGCTTATGTCCAGAAGAGGGCATTAACGGGTACCTTCAAATCCATTGCTGAATTACCTGGCGCTCCTGACGTAAAATTCGATTTGCGTTCAGCGGTTGCTGGCGCACTGGCAAAGCTAGGACTTGGTTTAGGTGACGGAGAGTCACTGCGTATGGATATTGGTAAAGGCAATTTGCGGATTTATAAGGTCGATAGTCAGGGACAAGAACAGCTAGTGCTCGTTTATTCTATTAGTCGTCACGTTGATTTGCGTCATATCAAAACATCTGATGGCAAGGACACCTCAGTCGAAATCAGTGAAGATATGCAGACTCATACTAGCATGAATGAGCGCGATACCATTGTTATCGACTACCAGAACCCAAAAGTATTTGAAAATAAAGTGCAGCCCAGATCTCTTCCAAAATCCATGTTTGATCCTCAGGGTGAATATATTTACATGGCCATGGTGACAAGCATTAAGTCAGATAATGGCGTATTTTTTCCTGGTCAATCGGTTACAAGTGAAGATAGCCGGGTGAAATTTAAGTTTTCTGCCGATAATTTGATCGTCTACAAAAACGACCAGCCACTTAATTCGGGTGAGCCAAGCGAAATACTTAAATTTCCAGCGCAGCACTTCAATATCGAACAGGCAAAAGATTATTATTTAGAACCAGACTACCGTCAAATTGAAAATCACGACGATCTGTCTTGGGAGGAACGCAGTTTTACCCGCATTGATTTGGAAAGCAATCTCATCCCCAACTACTTTAATAATCTCTTTGGCATTCCCCTTTTATACCAAGGAAACGTTCTTTTATCACGTCGCGAACTCTTGGATGATATTCATGTTGACGGTGATTTGATCTACTATGATACCAAAGAAACTTTTACCATCAATGCTAGGGTAGAAAATAGCGTTGGAGAGATGGGTTTTGAGCCTTCCACCGTAGTGATTCGGCACTCCTTTCTCAAGGTAAATGACAGAGAGAAAAACTATAAACCGCAGGTGTATAACTGGCACTATGAAGCCTTATATGGGTTTTTCTGGACCACGCGTCTTGAGTTAGATGAATTTCATCGCCCCACAGATAACAAAGAAACAATGTTTCTCAATCGTCACAATATCGAAAATGGTAGACAAATTGTTTATTACCTCAATGATGATTGGCCAGTTGAAAAAATTCCCGTCGCGCAGAAAGTTATTCAAGAATGGAATGCCGCATTCAAAAAGATTTATCCAGATCGCGCGGGAGATGTTGTTGTGCTCAGCAGCGATGACCGTAAAAACCTAGCGGATCCCCGTTACAATATGCTGGTTTGGATCAAGGGAGCTTATGATCCGTCTCCAGCGGGCTATGGGCCGAGTTTAACGGATCCAAAAACCGGAGAAATTATTTCGGCTAAGGCCTTTTATTATCCTGATGTCAGCTTAAGCGTGGCTAAACGGGTCAAGAACTATTACGAGATTTTTAAAAATGGCTGTTTGTCTGATGATCAAAAAGACTTAAGCTTACCAGCAATCGAGGGCATTAGCAGCGGATGTGTGCGTAGTGCCGCTCTAACGGGTAGCAACTTAATCAATCCGGTAACGGGAACGGTAGGAGCCCCTGGCTCAGCACTTGATGCCGCTGAAGACGGCAACCATTTGGCCTTAGAGGTTAAAGGCCTTCCTCAGCTTATTAAGGCTCTTGGTGGCGACAAAGTGACCGATCATATCGAGGGTTTGCTACAGAGTGGCAAACTGTCGCAACCTGTGGCGGGTCTTGGCAGGATGCGGTCTCTCAGCAAAGCGCTGAGTGCCAATTTAAATATCTTGTCGGAGTTTAATGTAGCCCATTTAAATAGCGATCCAAGCAATGAGTGGCTGAGTGGTCTTGATACGAGTTTCTTGCTAGGGTCAGATACTGAGGATATGTATAGCGGAGATTTAGACACGGCTCAGTTTGTAAAGGCGTCACTCACCAACTTGATCGAAGTGGCTCACCATGAACAGATGAGTTCGAGTCGACAGTCGCGACTAGACACTTGTATGCTCAGTGGAGAGGATAACCTTAATTCGGTTATCTCCTATATCATGGCAAACAAAGACAAACCGCTAGATGATTTGATTAAAGAAGCGGTAGAGCAATATGAGGTTCATGTTTTCCTTCATGAAATGGGACATAATATGGGTCTCAGTCACAATTTTGCCGGTAGTTTTGATAAAAATAACTATCCTGACGAATACTTTACTATGCTCAAAGACCCCAGTGCTGCCAGCAAGCATATCCTCGCTTTTACGTCCTCATCGGTCATGGATTATAACGTTACCCTGCAAGGCAATTTAAATAGTCTGGGCAAATACGATCTCGCCGCTATACGCTGGGGATATAAGGGTCAGCTTGAAAGCACAAGTGGCAGAATGATTGAGCGCCAAACCATTGACCATGAAATTGCTAAACGAATCTCCAGCAGTGATGGATTTGAAGCCGCCGATGCTAAAGTAAGGTCGGTAGTTTATGATAGCTTTAGGGCTAAAAAACATTTGTTTTGTATTGATTGGGAAGTGGGCACTACGACCTATTGCAATCGTTTTGACCGTGGATTTACCATGACGGAAATAGTGCAGTCCATGAGTGAAAGTTATGATTTGGGCTATTACTTTAATGCTTTCCGTCGGGGGCGCCGCAACTATGGTTTACGGGGATCAGTCCTTTCGTCCTATGTCTTTCCTATTCAGAAAATTGTTATGGATTACATGTTTAAGGCGAATAACCCCAGCAGCTTTCCTGGTGGCTCTGCCGGAATCTACTATGATACCACTAAAATTGTGCCGCGAAGTTATGGCGACTATCAACTTGCGACTATTATGGGAAATTACTTTTTAGGCAAGGTTCTCAACTCTGTTGATGGCAAAGACTATGTCTTCAATGAACAAAACAAGCGCTTTGAAACAAGCGGCACGGGGCAAAAGCTAACGGTGAGTTTGGATTTCAATAAGCAGTTGTACAGTAATTTTGATTATAACGTGGATAAACAGGTTCACCGGCAACTTGAAAGTCTTGGAGTGGCTTCCGACAAAATGGAAGTTATTCTTGGCTCGATGATTCATTGGGACAACTTGGCTGACAACAATTTAGAAGAGTTTTATTGGCGACCTTCTTTGCAGGAGCTTCTGCCTTCAGTAAAAGAAGGCATTGAAAATAATCTCATGCGTATCGATGAATATACCTTGCCTGCAATTGAGATTGATGCGACTCATTTGGTCGCGATTGATCCGCTCAATTTGCCTTTAACGGAGTATAGCAAATTAAAGGATGTTAAGGTTTATAGCACCAACTTTAGGCCAACGTTACCAACCGTAGCGGCAATTCTTTATATGTTTAATATGGATAATTTTTGGGCCGGTTACAAGCTGTCAGATGTTTTTGATTTGCGGACAAAAGGGGTTGATGACCAGGATTTGGCTGGCGTCACTAAAGTCGAGTTTAAAAGCAGCTTCGGCAACAAAACTTTTGTTGTCCCCGCGTTAGAAGGAGAGCGTAGTGTGACCTATGAAATCGCCCTACGCGCTCAGCCCATTTCAAAAAAACTTTGGGATTTGCGGGATAAGCGCGGACCCGATGGGAAGCCAACTTCGGCTGAAAATAACCTAGATCGTCAGCTCAAAGGACTTGAGAATAATTTGCTTTTGCTCAAACAAATGGCTGACGTAATTGCGCCACTAACTCTCTGACGGGCAGTGCCTTTGCAAGGTGCTATTTGACTGCGTTCTTTTTGCTCTAGCAACAAATTATGACTTTACCCTTGACGGTCTTAAGGTTAGAAGGGGACAATCGGTCATGTGATGTCTTTCTAAGAAGTTAAAGGGAGTTAAAATCATGACTGAAGTCTTGATAAGCGGAAAATTACATGATGCGGCGATTGCAAAGTTTAAAAACCATGAGGGCATCAGTCTTATTTATAAACCTGACTGCCCCAGAGATACTTTACTGGAGCTGGTCAGCTCGGCCCAGGTTCTCGTGTCTCGAAGTGAAACCAATATTGATAAGGCTCTTATTGATGCTGCGCCAAATTTAAAAATCATCGCTCGCGCTGCCGTTGGCGTGGGCAATATCGACGTGCCTTATGCCACGGAAAAAGGCATTTTGGTTCTTAATTGCCCCGGTAAAAATACCAATGCTGCTGCAGAGCTTACTATGGCACTACTTCTCAGTATGCTGAGAAAAGTTCCTTTAGCTTATGCAAAAATTAAAGAAATGGGATGGGACCGCCATAAATTTTCTGGCTTTGAACTTTTTGGCAAAAGCATCGGTATCGTTGGACTAGGCAATGTTGGGCACCGCGTTGCAAAATTTGCACATGGCTTTGACATGGAAGTCTATGCGTATGACCCCTACATATCCCCGCATGTTTTTGAAAAACATAAAGCCATTCAGTGCCGGACTTTGCGCGAAATTGCGGGGAAGGTCGATGTTTTAAGTTTTCACGTGCCTTTAACGCAGGAAACCCGGAATTTTGTCGACAAAGAGCTTTTTTCTGCGATGAAAAAAGGTGCTTGGCTTATCAATGCTTCACGCGGTGAAATACTCGTTGAAGACGATCTTGTGGCAGCTCTCGATGGCGGGCAATTATCTGGAGCAGCCATTGATACCTGGCAAAATGAGCCTAATCTCAAAAAGGAAATGGTGAGTCATCCTTTGGTCTGGGGGACACCTCATATCGGAGCATCCACAGAAGAAGCTCAGTCTGCGATTGGGCGCACTGTTTATGAGCAGGTCGTAAAAGCAATTGAAGGCTCTGTCGTCGATTATCCCATAAATCTACCACAGGTCGGCGTTCTCGATAAGCCCTTTAACAAAGCCTATACGGTGCTAGCCGAGAAACTCGGAACCGTTATGAGTCAGATATTAGACTTTAATCCCGAAGTTCTGGAAATTACTTTAATGGGAGAGCTAGCAGCAGTCAAAGATGCTGGCATGATGCGTCTAGCTGCCTTAAAAGGAATGCTCTCTCATAGGGTCGATTCTTACGTATCCTTTGTCAATGCGCAGAGTTTCGCTGATCGCATGGAAATTAAGGTTGTGGAAAAAATGGAAGGAGCGCTTCAGGGCTATAGTTCAGCTCTCAAGCTCACGGTTATGGGTGAGGCGGATAAAAGGTTAGAAATTGGCGGAACGGTTTTTGAAGATGACAAATTGCGATTATCCTGGATAAACGACTTTAATTTTGAATTAGAGCCTGATGGACAGTTTATTCTGCTAGAAAATCTCGATAGGGTGGGGGTTATTGGAAAAGTAGGGACATTCCTAGGGGAGCGCGGCATGAATATTGATAGCTTTTATCTAAGCCGCAATAAAAAAGGCGGCAAAGCGATGTCCCTTATTCGCGTCGATGGGGTGATTGACGAAAAAGACATCAAGAGCCTGACTCATTTGGAGAACATTATTTATACAAAGAAATTTAGTATATAAAGGAATCAGGAAGCACAATTTAATACTTAATAAAGCTTTCCTATCGGACTGCAAATGTATAGGTCTTTTACACCCGCTCCCCGATCTCAGATCACCAGAGAACCGTGTTGCGCATCAAAACCAGGTCTGTCAAGTGACAATCGAGGAAATTCCTCAAAGCCTCTTTAGCTGTGCTTTTTACTTAATCATTATTAATATTTGATTTAACAACCTCCGAAAATTTTTTGTTTTAGGAGGTTTTTATGAGAAATTTTCGCAGTTATCAGTTAGCGGTCAAGTTCACTGATGTTGATTTTTTAGGCAGTTTTTGCGATCAGTTTCACATAGAGAATTTATCAATTGCACTGCTTCGCCTCTTTGGCGCTAAATATCCTCTTTTGGCACAAAATTTGAATAAAGGAGATCCATTAGAAATTTAATTTTTTTGGAGAATGTATGTTAAAAAAAATGACTTTAGTACTCAGTACCCTAACCTTAGCTATGTCAATAAGTTGCGGAAGTAAAAAAAGCTCATCAACTCCTCCCGCACCCGCTAAAAACCCCAAAGCGGCGGCCCTTGGCTGGACGCAATTCGAGGTCGATTCCATCCGCGATGCTTGCATTGAAGACTATCAGAGTAATCGAAATATTAAAGATATCAACGGGTTTTGTACCTGTACCACCGATGCGATGAGCCAGTCGCATACTAAATCAGAAATACAGTCTATGTCAGACCAAGAAGCTATAAATCTATTAACGCCGTGTGCCACGAAGGATAAAGCAAAATAATTTAGTTGCTTGCTATTATCTGACCAGCGACTAGAGGATTGAAAGTTACAAGAATATGCCTCAAAGCCAGGTAGCTTCAAAAAAACATCAGGAAGCTACCATAATAGCTACATTGGTTAATTAGGCATATTCTTCGAGAGCCCATTTTTTTAGTAACACCTTTACGGCTCCGCGCGCTCCAATACCAACACCAACTATATTCCCCTTTTAAAATACTAGCTGATTTTATCGCCCACTTTAGCGCCATCAGAGACGGAAGCGAGTTTTATTTCAGTACCCTCGCCCGAAGCAAGAATCATACCTTCAGAATTGCCAAACTTCATTTTTCTGGGAGCGAGATTGGCTACTAAAACAACGAGTTTTCCAAGGACATCAGCAGGCTGATACGAGGACTTGATCCCAGAAAAAACTTGGCGCACTTCAGTGCCGATATCGATTTTTAGCTGGAGAAGCTTATCAGCACCAGGAACGTCTGCAGCCTCAATGATTTTTCCCACGCGCAAATCTATTTTCGTAAAATCATCTATTGTGATGGTCGCTGATTTAGTTTCAGGCTTGTCATTTTTATTTTGTTTTTTGGGCTCTAATGCTATTTTTTTTGACTCAATGTTGGTTGTGATCATGGCATCTAATTCTTTCGCCTCTATGCGGCCTAGTAGGTGGCTATAGGTATTTAAATTTTTATTTTCAATTGGTGTTTTACTGTCATTCCATGTGTATGGCTTAGGTTCATTTAAAAGGCTTTCCACTTTTTCTGTATAAGTCGGAATTATGGGCTTTAAATAAATCGCAATGATACGAAAAGCATTGACGATCGTTGTTAGGACGATGTGTGCTTTATCGGGATCTGTTTTCACAAGTTTCCAGGGCGTATAATCGTCAAAATATTTGTTGGCAAGATCTGCAATATTTCTTATGAGGAGCATCCCTTTGGCAAATTCAAAATTGTCAAAATGAGTGGCAATTTCATCGCCTAATGATACCCCATAGTTAAGATGCGCGTGGCCCTCTGCATCGAGGGTGCCCAGGCGGTTCTCAAAATGCTTTGCAAGCATCGTGGCACCACGGGAGGCGATATTGGTGATTTTGCCAATGAGGTCAGAATTCACGCGAGCAACAAAATCCTCTGCCGTAAAATCTACATCGTCAACGCCACCATTATATTTGCAGGCGAGATAATAGCGCAGGTAGGTCGGGTCAAAATGCTTGACATAATCCTTGGGTCCAAATCCAATGCCCCGTGATTTGCTCATTTTTTCGCCGCCTTGATTGAGGTAGCCATGGACGATAACTTTGGTCGGCGTTTTAAATTGGGACGCACTTAAAACGGCAGGCCAAAAAAGGCAATGAAAATAGGCAATATCTTTACCGACGACATGGTAGATTTCGGTATTTTCATTTTTTCCCCAAAACTCCTTCAAATCTCGCCCATTTTTCGCGCACCACTCTTTGGTTGAGGCGATATAGCCCATAGGAGCATCGAGCCATACATAAAAATATTTTCCGGGCATATCCGGTATGGCAAATCCAAAATAAGGCTCGTCCCGTGAGATATCCCAGTCTTTTAAGTCTCCTGATAGCCATTCCGCCATTTTATTTTTGATTTGGGGGGTGGTACCTGTTTTAAGCCAATTTTCTAAAAAATCCCGAAATCCCTCGAGTTTGATGAATAGGTGTTCACTGGATCTTTTTTCAGGGGCATTTTTACATAGGGAGCATTTCACCTGGGGCATTTCACCTGGTTGATAACTAGCTCCGCATTTTTCACAGTTATCGCCATGTTGGTCTTCACTGAGGCATTTGGGGCAGGTCCCCGTAATATAGCGATCAGGTAAAAACATTTTATCATGCAGACAGTAGTACTGCTCTACTGCTTTGATTGCTGTAAACCCTTGCTTTTTTAAAGTGTTGTAAAAATACTCGCAGAGCTCTTGGTTACTTTGCGTATCTGTAGAGCTATAGTTATCATAGCTGACCCCCATAGACTGAAAATCGCTTAGGTGATCACTATAGACCTGTTTAATAAGCTCCTGCGGGCTAATACCTTTGGCACTCGCTTTTAACATGATGGGGGTGCCATGGGTATCATCGCCGCAAATGAGCAGGCTCTCGTGGCCGCGCATTTTTTGAAAACGAGCAAAAAAATCGCAAATGAGGTGCTCAAATATATGGCCAATATGGACGGGGCCATTAGCATAAGGTAGCGCTGGGGTTACGATGATACGGCGATTTTGCTCCATGAGGGGACTTTCCAAGGTAAATTGAGGGAAATTTAATAATATAGAGGGATAAAAATAGCAATATTTAGGGGTATTGTTAAGTCTTTTTAAGTGCCATGGTCCTTGTCCAAATCGATGACAGCTTTATCGCGCAGCAAACTTCTCCAGTGGGGGATTATTGTGCGTTTAGCTAATACGTATTGATGCTTAGGCCGCCCTGACTATTTTGGTTGCTTACGCAGCGCTCATGCTTGAGAAAATATCCCATAGCTGTTTATTATGTATTTCAAAGTTTATATATATCAGGCATTTCCATTGATTTCGCTCCGCTCATTCAATGGAAATGCCTGTGGTTAAGTGATTGATAGAATAAAACTTTCCCCGCAGGCTTGGTAC
>JAUILP010000144.1 GCA_030432875.1 Oligoflexia bacterium
CGGGTAAACAAATCCACGAAACACGCCAAGCCATTATTAGAAATAGCCCAATACCTGTCGGCACTGTACCAATTTATCAGGCTCTAGAAAAAGTCAACGGCGATGTGGCAAAATTAAATTTTGAAGTGTTTAAAGAAACCCTTACCGAACAAGCCGAACAAGGCGTAGATTATTTTACCATTCACGCAGGCGTCCTCAAGGATTTTGCCGCCCTCGCCAAAAACCGCATGACCGGCATCGTCTCGCGCGGTGGTTCCATCATGGCACAGTGGTGCCAAATTCATAAAAAAGAGAGTTTCTTATACACCCATTTTGAAGAAATTTGCGAGCTCATGAAATCATATGATATCGCGTTTTCACTTGGAGATGGGCTTCGTCCTGGCTCAGTAGCTGACGCGAACGATGAAGCTCAAATAGCCGAATTAAAAACACTCGGAGAATTGACAAAAATTGCTTGGCAGCATGATGTTCAGGTGATGATCGAAGGCCCCGGCCACGTCCCCATGCATCTTGTAAAAGAAAATGTTGATTTGCAGCTCAAATACTGCCATGAAGCACCTTTTTATACACTTGGACCACTCGTAACAGATATTGCTCCCGGCTACGATCACATGACTAGCATGATTGGCGCGGCCATGATCGGTTGGTTCGGCACTGCGATGCTCTGCTATGTCACTCCAAAAGAGCACTTAGGTCTCCCGAACAAAGAAGATGTCAAACAAGGGTTAATTGCCTACAAAATTGCTGCTCACGCCGCAGATTTAGCTAAGGGGCATCCAGCTGCGCGAAGGCACGATGATGCTTTATCTAAGGCACGCTATGATTTTCGCTGGCACGACCAGTTCAATTTAAGCATTGATCCCTTAACGGCAAAAAAATATCATGATGAGACCTTGCCGCAAGACAGCAAAAAAGGCGCGCACTTTTGTTCTATGTGTGGGCCAAAATTTTGCTCCATGCGGATTAGTCATGATCTTGCAAAAAACGAACTCTAAAGCATTTTTTTAATGTTTACTGAGGAACACTATGAAAATTTTGCTAAACGGTAAAAGCATCGATATTGAGGGCGAAGTTTCGCTAATAGAACTCCTTGAACGCAACGCAATCAATCCCGATCATGTCGTGGTTGCATTAAACATGACTTGCATCCCTAAAGAAAACTTAGCTGCCCAGACTGTTCGTGAAAATGATGAAATCGAGGCGCTATCACCTATGTTTGGCGGGTAGCTAATGCTAGCCCCAAACAAGGCTTTCCACAGCGAAAAAGAATAGCGCTCCGGCAATTTCGAAAAAGTGCGGCAAAAAAAATCTTACTATGAGAAATACGCATGCCTTCAGACCCCCGCAAATCTATAAAACACATATTTTTCACACTTGAGCACCCACATGAAGCCAAATAGTAGTTTTGCTAAAGTTATTTCTATAAGTGCCCTAGATAATTTTGGCGCTTCTGGCCTCGCCGCTGATGTTCGCATTGGGGCGCATATAGGCGTTCATGTCTTTCCCGTAATAACCGCGATTACCGTGCAAAATAATGAGCTGTTTTATCTCAGTGATGCGGTTGATCCCAGCCTCCTTATCCGGCAATTAGAGGTGACTCTAGAAGGGTGCGAGAATACCCCGGTACGCGCACTTAAAATTGGGCTTCTACCTGATAACCCGGAAACAATCAAAGAACTCGCGCGATATCTTAAAACTTGGCCGGGACTCAAGGTACTGGATACTCCCTTTATGAGTTCCAGTTTAGTGCCCATGCTCTCGGAAGAAAGCATTGCCGCGCTCGCCGACTATTTAGCACCTGTTGTCGATATTATGACGCCGAATTTGGCTGAAGCAGAAAGATTGGGGCGGCACTTTGATCAGCAGCTAAAAGGTGAGGTTCCCGCCCTTGCGGCACACTTGTTAAAAAAGATGGACATTAAGTGGGTCGTCATCAAAGGATGTGAAGAAGCGATTAGGAGCCCAGATACTGAACGCAAAGCTATTGATTATTTGGCAGGACAAGGAGGCTGCTATTGGCTTGAAAGTCCGCACCAGCCAAAAGATATGCGTGGAACCGGATGTCAATTTGCTTTAGCGATCGCGGCCCATTATGCTCTTGGCCATGAAATCGCTGATGCGGTCGTTTTGGCTAAAACCAGCATTAATCATGCCATTTCCACATCCCAGCGACTGGGCTCTAAGCATGTGAGTTTTTTTAGTCGCTCAGAAAAACACCCCGGCATAACTTCGAGTGCCCCTCCAGATAAAATTGCTCAAAGCGACACCTCAAGTGATACCTTGGTCGGTGGTCACTATAGTTTTGACCAAATAAATCCCCAAAACTTTCCTGTCGCCTACTATTCGCGGCATCCCAAGTTTACTTTTCCTGAGGAAGAACATATTGGGCTTTATGCCATAGCCCCTGATATAACCTGGTTTGAAAAATTTGCCCGTGCGGGTATAAAATTTATTCAGCTGCGTTTAAAAAACATGACGGGAGATGAAGTTGAAAGAGCTACCCTTCAGGCCCTAAGTTTATCGCGGCAGCATAAAGTCACATTTTATCTAAATGATTTTTGGAAATTAGCGATAAAACACCAAATTTATGGGGTGCATTTGGGGCAAGAAGACCTTTTGACTGCTGATTTAGAAGCTATTGCCAACGCTGGAGTTAGGCTTGGCATCAGCACCCATTGTTTTTTAGAGGCGGCAGTTGCCAAAAGCATCACACCGAGCTACTACGCTCTGGGGCCGATTTTTCCTACCACTTGCAAATCTATGGCTTTTGGCCCCCAGGGACCAAAAAAAATATCACAGTGGAAACAGATACTCCAGCGCCCCATTGTTGCCATTGGTGGCATAACCCGCCAGAATGCACCCGAAATCGCCGCAGCTGGGGCCGATGGCTTAGCTTTGATTTCAGATCTCACCACTGCCACTAATTTTAATCAGTGCGTAAAGGAGTGGCTAGAGGTAGACAAACAATTTTTTAGTTGATTTTTTAAGTTCACCCCAAAAGGTTGGCCATGATTTTTACGCTTAAAAACTTAGAGAAGCATTATCTCGTGGGCACCCAAAAAATTGTGGCTTTAAAAAATGTCTCTTTGTCATTTTCTAGCTCTGAATTTGTCGTACTTCTCGGCCCAAGTGGCAGCGGAAAATCAACGTTACTCAACTTAATGGGCGGCCTCGACAAACCTACTGAAGGTGAGGTTTTTTTTGGTGGCCTGAATTTAGCTGAAACTAGCCTTAAAAAACTGACCGCCTTTAGACGCCAGCATGTTGGATTCGTTTTTCAGTTTTACAACCTCATACCAAGTTTAACGGCTAAAGAAAACATCGAACTGGTCACGGAAATTGCGGATGATCCTCTCGATGCCATGCACGCTTTAGAAATTGTGGGCTTAGCAGAACGTGCCGATCATTTTCCCTCACAGCTTTCCGGGGGAGAACAGCAGCGCGTAGCCATCGCGCGGGCGATTGCCAAAAAACCGGCAATTCTATTATGCGATGAGCCGACCGGCGCCCTGGACTTTGCCACAGGAAAAATTGTGCTCAAAGCCTTGCTCGATATTTATAAAAATTTGGGAACCCTGGTGATGGTAATTACTCATAATGCCTCCATCGCCGAGCTCGGCAGCCGCATAATAAAACTTGCCAATGGCTCAGTCATTGAGGATGTAACAAATACGGACAACAAAACCTTGGAACAAATATCTTGGTAAGCCCTCTGCTCAAAAAAACGCTGCGCGACATTTGGGGTTTTAAAACTCAGGTGATGGCTATCGCGATGATACTGGCTTTTGGTCTTTCTCTGTTTGTCACGTCCTGGAATACTTACAAATCTCTTCGCAAAACCCAAACAAGCTTCAATACTTCACACCACTTTGGCGATATCTTTGCTGATTTTTATCCGGCCAGCACCCAGTTTTGCCGCGAATTTAGGCAAATGCCCCTATTTACTTCGCTTAATTGTGCGACGCAAGCTTCGGTTTTTGCCAAAATTACGGGGCAAACATCCACTAAAAGGGGTTACCTGAAAACAGTTCCTGATAATACTCGTGACGTTTTGAACCAGCTTTTTTTGTTTGAGAGCCGGATTGACCCTGAGAGTGACTTTTCCGGCCTCATCGTACATAAAGCCTTTGCCACCGCCAACAAGATCAAGCTTGG
>JAUILP010000145.1 GCA_030432875.1 Oligoflexia bacterium
ATCCTTGATCGGTTAGCATCATCCGTAACATGTTTCTCAAGCTTCCTTTTGTTTTTTTTAAAAAGATTGTCGTGAGAAACTGTTTTGATTTCAATAGTTTAAATTAGATGTGAGTACAGGCCCTAATGTCCATCAAGAATGCAAGACTTTTTTGAATAGATACTTGTTAGGGTCACACTTTTACGTTATGGGCACCTTAAACATGAGCAATTCATGTTTATGCTTCCGGTCGCTAAATAAGAGGAGCCCCCCCACCTATAGCGACCAGTCAGAAAAATACCTGTTAAATTCTTTGGGTTTATGCGCTAGATTTCGTGCATTAAAAATTTTTTCCCAAAAATAGGAGCAACCAACAAAAGCAGAACAGGAATCAATGTAAAACACAGGACGATGAATGCCCCGGATGGCATATCCCAGGCATAACTCAGACCCATACCCAAAATGCTCACGATAATCCCAAGTAGCCAGCCAAAGAGCAACCGGGCTTTAATGCCACGAAAAAAAAGACCGCTTATGACTGAGGGGACAATGAGGTAGGTAAAAACCTGAAGCACCCCAACAATGTTGACAGAAGACGTTATGACAACCCCGAATAACGCATAAAATAAAAAATCCCAGGTCCCTTTTCCAGCCGCGCCAACATTGTATGAAGCACTCAGAATCTGACTACGAAAAACATAATGAACAAGTCCGACAATGCTATATATAGCCCCAGTTTTTAGGACGTCGCCCCAGCCAACCCATAAAATTTGACCAATAAGGAGCTCTTTTATGTGCTCGGCTCCGTGAGCCATACGGTCAACAGTTAGAACGACGGCAGCAGCTCCTAGCGCATACACAATCCCAATAATGGCTTCCTGGGAAAAATATTTTTCATAACGCCGGGCGAACGCAAAGAGACTTGCCGCAATAAATGTTGCCATTAGAGAAAATAAATATGCCGCGAGACTGCCGTGATCGTAGCCAAATATCAAAGATATGGTCGATCCTAAAGCAGCTATTTGCGCCAGGCTCAGATCAACAAAAATAACGCCGCGCGCCAATACGTGTAAACCTAAATAGCAATGAATACCTGCTAAGATGAAGCACATCACAGTAGGTGCAGCCATAAAAAGAAGGAAATCTGACATAGTTTTATTTCCCCTCTATGGTGAGAACAAGATGTTCATAGACATCATCTATGCTTTTTACTTTGGCGTTACCCTCAACCGCAACGGCCACTGAAACAACACGCAGATTTGGGACGTCTTTAGCAACACGCTGGGCTGCAGCATCATCGAAAAAATTTTCAACCATAATGAGGGGAACCTTTTGAGCTTTGGCGGTAGCGATAACTTCTAGCGTATGTTTTGCCGTAGGGGGGATTCCGGGAAGGGGTTCTAAAATAGTTGGATTTTCCAATTGAAAGCGATCGAGAAAATAGGTAAGGGTTTTATGGTAGGTTATAATTTTGCTTACGCCCGATTTTTTTATACGCTCCCCCCAAACCTTCGTTTTAGCGTTTAGGCGAGCATCGAGAGCTTCTGCTCGTTGGATGTAATTTACTTTATTGGTGGGGTCAAGTTCTCCTAACCTCTGAGCAATAGCTTTAGCTATTTGTCCCGCACGAACAGGATCTAAGGTAACATGGGGATTGCCTTCAGGATGCACATCGCCTTGCGCGCGCGATAATTTACCCGTAGAGACTCCTAAGGGACTGACTAAAGAACCCACTTCAAAATATCCGGGATTTCCCACGGTAATTTTTGGATTACGGGCACCGCGAATGATACTAGGGAGCCAGCCAACCTCGAGCTCAAGACCAATAGCCACTATAAGATCGGCTCGGCTTGCCTTAACCATGAATGATGGCTTTGCCTCTATAAAATGGGGGTCCTGGGTCCCTTTACAAAATGATTGTGATGATACGCTTTCGCCTCCAACTTCTGTCACCAGTGCGTTTAAATCGGTGGTGGTGGTAATTACTGCTATCTTGGCATTAAGAGCCGTACTACTAAAAAAAATTATCCCAATATATAGTAAAGCCTGCGCATGGAATTTTTTGTGTCCCAGTTTCATAATTGATTCCTTTTTAGTAAGCATGAGCGGGATGTGCGCCAATAGTTATAATGCCTTGAAGGGCAATAGACTCTAGAGGTTTATCAAGAGCGTCGTGAGTTTGATCATACTGTAAACGGATTCCAGAAAACTCTGAGGGGAAAAAGCCCACAAGCGCGCTAATTTTTTGAGTAATGGCTCCATTTTTTTCGCGATTATTGACTTCTTCACTGCGCATTTGAACCCACCACCGCTCACTAAATTGGTACTGTATCCAGGCGACATAACCTTCTAACTCTTTTTCTTCCAAGCGTCCATTAATGGTCCCACTCAAATACTCAGCGGCTACGATTAGAGCACGATATTTACCACCTTCGCTGGGTCGCCATTTTAAACTTATGTCCGCACCATGAATATAAGTGTGCTCAGAAAAATAATTAGCCCCTTGTGCCCCCGACAAACCTAAGTCAAATGTAGTCTCATCATTGATGTCGAATAGGTTGCGTAAACGGTATACAGAGGCGAGATCTGAGGAGCTAGAGCTACTGAAGAGCAATGGGGAATCTCCCTGAAGGCCCTGCGCGGTAACTTCTGAAAACCAGGGCAGGGGAAGCAGAGCGGAAAGAGAAAGGCCCGTTTCAACTAAACCTTCATCGCCTAAGAGCTTTTGATTGATGAGTGGAGCATCTAGAAAAGGATAGGCATGAGCATGCAGAGTATTGTGATGGCCGAGGGCAGCATGAAACCGTCCCAGCTTCAGCATAATATAAGGAAGCTGGGTTGTTTCTACATAGACTTCTTCCGGCTCCGCGCCCCAGGATTTTTCTGGAGGAGTCGCGGGTGCATCAGACATTTCTTCATCCGTCGCGCCAACTGGAGCACCTTCTTCTGGGACCATAGATGTCACTTCTTCAACGGGGTGTACGCTAAAGGTAGCGGTAGCTCTCAAATAGGGATCAACATCTGCTAAAAACTGGAGTTCTACCTCATCTAGGGCAAAGCCACTATTTTCATCACTATGATTATCCCCTTGACGCTTAGAGTTTTTGTAACTCGAAAGAAAATTGACACTGATATCAGGATTGAGTGATTTTTTAGTCGAGACTTGGGATGCCTTTGCGCCTTGACCATAGGTATCAAAGGACAAAAGAAATAAAAAATATAATAGTAAACAAAAAATTCGATTCATTATAAGTACCTCAATTTTTAAGAAGAAAAAAAGATTAAGATCTTAATTAGTCTTTGGCGCGAAAGTGCCAAAGACGTGTCCTGAAGGGTGAAACCCTGAAGGATCTCCTTGCTAAGTATCTGATTTTAGGAGATCCCTCGCTGTGCTCGGGACACGTTTGCTGGCGCGTAACAGAGTTTCGCGCCAGCGACTAATTAGGTGTGATTTGGCACAACACCTGTTTAAGACTTACATTAATTAATTAATTTTAACGGAAATCATCTTAATAGAAATTTAACTGCAGATCGGTCTTGGCGGACCACGAATCCAAAGGGCCGTGTGGATGAAATAATCAAAGCCGATTGAAGACGACCAATAGGAATCAAGTTTTGTAAACAAGCCGCCCGATAGAACCCTAGGTAGGATAATCCAGCCTAGAGTATATAATGCTATACCTAAAAGAAAGAAAACTGTACATGTAGGGCAGTCCGGGGTCGTCTCGGGAGCCTTTTTCAGAGGAAAGGAAGAGTGGGTATCACCGTTTTTAATTCCTTTATCGATAGGTTGCATCCAAACTAAGGGATAATGCTGTAAGGGAGTAATTGATGCCGAGAACTCAGGATTTAAGAGTGCTGAAATGTGGTCAAATTGATGAAAAAATAGGGCGCATAAATAAATGCCTGCGAGAAATTTACGCAGAAACTCAAAGGCACTTTTTTTATTATATGGTGACTGATGCAGCATTTTGCCTAATCATCCTGGCATGAAATATAAACTCTTTTAGAAAAGTCCAAACCTAAAACCAGTTATATCGATATCCATGATATATATAACAAGCTTAGAAATGCAAGGAATAAACCTATTCTATCAATAGAGAAGGCGCGAAAGCGACAGGGACCATCTAAATAGCCAACAAGGGCTCAATTAGACCTCCTAAAACTAAACTTCT